>JAUVVA010000045.1 GCA_030604905.1 Verrucomicrobiota bacterium
ATCCCGATCTTCGGCACCACCCACGCCGACTACTTTTTCGGCAACGTGCCCGTGACCCGCAAGATGACCGCGGCCGAGATCGGCGGCGGCGCCTACGAGTGGGAAACGGGCAACGTGATCGTCGAGCTCTTCACCCAGCGCGGCTTCGACCCCGCCGACTACCCGGCCGTGCTCGTCAACCGCCACGCCCCCTTCACCTGGGGCAAAACGGTTGCGAAGGCCGTCGAAGTCGCGGTCGCCACCGAGTGCATCGCGCACATGGCCCTGATGTCGCTCCAGCTCGAGCCCAAGCTCCCGACCATCGAGCCCGAGCTCCTGAACAAGCACTTCAAGCGCAAGCACGGCCCCGGCGCCTACTACGGCCAGCCCGGCGGCAGCTGCTGAGCAGCGGACCGTTCCCGCTCTGGCGCGGCGTCTACGTGTAGCACATCCCGGCACTCGCCTCGGCGCTTCCGCGGGGGGATGAGGCGGGCGATGAAAACGCCCAGGACCCGCT
The DNA here is from genome assembly GCA_030604905.1 of Verrucomicrobiota bacterium. GTDB lineage: Bacteria > Verrucomicrobiota > Verrucomicrobiia > Opitutales > Opitutaceae > IMCC26134_A. The sequence goes on from JAUVVA010000045.1 coordinate 497, forward strand.
TTCTGTCCGGCGCCGCTCGCCTCGACAGGATGTTTCTCTTCCTTTCCGCCGCCAAATCGCGCGGCGGATTGCTTGTCTTTGCCCTTGCTTGCCTCCTCCCCCTCGAAGGTGCGACTGCCCTGGCGGCATCGGAACCGGAGGACAAGATCATGGAGGATCCCTCGCTCTTGGTCGATGGCGGCTTCGAGCGCGGCCACATGGGACGTTTCACGTCTTATGGGGCGTTCGTGACCAGCGATCCGCGCGAGGTGAGTTTTGGCCGTTTCGCCGTGCGCCTGAACCCCGGCACGGGGCTCGCCTATACGGTCGAGGTGAAGCCGAACACGAAGTATACCTTTTTCGCCTGGGGCCGTGTGGCTCGCGAGGGCGAGTGGTTCCGCATCGGCGTAAACGGCGTGAACGGCCGAAACGACGGGCACAACGAAGGCGTCAGCTCGACGAAGTATGAGCTCGTGCGGATTGATTTCACCACCGGGCCGGATGATCGGCGGATCGATGTCTTCGCCTTCAAAGACCAAGGCTCCGGTCCCGGTCTGGTGGATGAGTTCACGTTGATCGAGGCGCGCTGACTCATCGCGTCGCCTTCCGCCCGTCGGGGCTCCTTGCGGTCCCGGCGCGAGCCATTTTCCCCTCCATGCCTTTCTCTCCCGATTCTCTTTCCTGGCGCTTCCGCAATGAGCAGGTGCTCATTACTTGTCACGGGCCTGATGTTCTGCGCGTTCGCGCGTCGGATCTGCCTGAGGGGCTCCTCTCGACTCTCCCCAGCGCGCTGATCGACGATGAATTGGTCCGAGCTCCCGTGCTCTCGACGGAGCCGCCTCCGTCCGGTGGATGCGTGTTGGAAAACGGCGCCCTTGGCCTGCGCGTCGACGGTCAGGGCAGGCTGACGTTTTTCAACCGCGCCGACGGCGGGGTCTTGCTTGAGGAGAACGCGCCGGTGCAGGACTCGGCACGAGCCTATCGTCGCGTGGGGAGCTCCCACCGTGTGGCCGCGTCTTTTCGCGCGTGGGAGGGAGAGCGCCTGCATGGGCTCGGGCAGCATCCGCACGGGCTCTATGATCAAAAGGGGGCGGTCATCCCGCTGGAGCAACGCAACACCCAGGTGAGCGTGCCGCTTCTGCTTTCCTCGCGGGGTTACGCGGTCCTCTGGAATCTGCCGGCGGTGGGCCGGGTCGAACTCGGGGCCAACGGCACGCGGTGGGTGGCCAAGAACGCGCCGCGGATCGACTACCTCGTCTGGACCGGCCGCACGCCCGCCGATCTGCTCAAAACCTATGCGCGGCTCACCGGCCTGCCGCGGCGTCTGCCCGAGTGGGCCTTTGGCTTTTGGCAATCGAAGCTGCGCTACGAGTCGCAAGCGGAGGTGCTCGCGGTGGCGCGCGAGTTTCACCGCCGCAAGATTCCGCTCGATGTGCTGGTGATCGACTATTTCCACTGGACCAAGATGGGCGAGTGGCGCTTCGACCCGGTGGTCTGGCCCGATCCCGCCGCGATGGTGGCGGAGCTGCGCGAGCTGGGCATCCGCCCCATGGTCTCGGTGTGGCCGACGCTCAATCCGCAGGCGGATTCCTTCGATCGCTTCCGCGACCGCGGTCATCTCGTCACGATTGAGGGCGGCGGCTTCGGCGTCGCCTCGATGGTGGACACCACGGGGGAAGCCTTTGTGCCGCTCGCGGTTTATGACGCCTCGCATCCGGGAGCGCGCGAGGCGGTTTGGGCCGCGGTTCGCGACAACTACCTCGCGCACGGGATCGACGCCTTCTGGCTCGACGCCTGCGAGCCGGAGTTCAGCCCTTATCAACACGAGCGGCTTCGCTACGAGGCCGGCCCGGGTGACGCGGTGGGCTGCGCCTACCCCCGCTGGCATCAGCAGACCTTTCACGACGGTCTGGTCGCCGAGGGACGTGAAGACGTGGTGTTGCTCTCGCGCTCGGCCTGGGCGGGCAGCCAGCGCCTGGGGGCGGTGGTGTGGTCGGGAGATATCCAGTCCACCTTCGAGTCGCTCGCCCGTCAGGTCCGCGCCGGGCTCAACATGGCCTTGAGCGGGATCCCCTGGTGGAACACCGACATCGGCGGCTTTCATGGCGGCGATCCCCAAGATCCGGCGTTCCAGGAGCTCCTGATCCGCTGGTTCCAATACGGTCTTTTCTGCCCGGTCTGCCGGCTGCACGGGCACCGCATGCCGGGCACGATGAAGAGCGGCGCCCCCAACGAGCCCTGGGCCTTCGGCCCCTTCGCCGAGAAGATTCTCGTCCGGCTCATCCGGCTGCGGCACGCGCTCAAGCCCTACCTCCTGGCGCAGGCCGAGGTGACGGTGCGCACGGGCCTGCCGCTCATGCGTCCCCTGTGGTTGGAGTTTCCCGAGGACGTGGAGGCGGCCGCGGTGAGCGACCAGTTCATGCTGGGGGCGGATCTGCTCGTCGCTCCGGTCTGCGAGGCCGGAGCCACCGGGCGCGTCGTTTACCTGCCCGCCGGGCGCGATTGGTTCGACGTCAACACCGGCGAGTGGCGCCGTGGGGGCGTGAGCGTCAAGGTGGGCTGCGGGCTCGACGAGATTCCGGCGCACACCTGCTCGCCGACCTTGGTGCGTCTGTTTGGCGCTCCGAGCCGCGAAGGCGCGCTCAACGTGCGGACGCCGGTCCCGGCACCCAGCGTCCGGGGGTGAACAAGTTGAGCGGCTCCGCCTCGACGCCGAGCTCGTTCCGCATGATCTGCGAGACGAGCATGTCGGTGGCGGCCGCGCCCATCAGCCGCGGTGTCTGGTCGATGCCCGGGCATCCGGCCCAGTCGGGGTTGTAATCGAGCGCGACCGTCAGGGCGGGCCGGTCGGCGGGGGAGGCGCGTGCCCATTGCCGGACCTCCTTGTGGATGGTCAGCACCGCTTCGGGTCGGTGGCGGCCGCACCAACGCTCGAAGGCGCGTCGGCCGTTCGCCTCGAGCTCGTCGAGGTAGAGCGGCGGCAGTCCGCGGCGGCGGAGCACGCCTTCGTGAAAGGCGAGGTAGCCGGCGGTCCAGAGGTGGTTGGTCTGCATCGCCATCGTCGAGCTGAGCACGAGGCCGATGCGTTCGCGTCCCAGGCGCACGAGTTGTCGGCAGGCGGTCATCGCCCCGTGGGCGAAATCGTGCGAGACGCGGCACATGCTCGGCCGCAGCACGCTGAAGCCGCCCGCCACCAGCGCGAAGGAGTGCAGCGGGGCGGGGAGGTGTTTGTGCGCGGTGAGCGAGCTGCCAACCAGCAGGCCGGCCACGGCGCGCGCGCGGAGCATCTCCGCCATGCGACGGGCGCTCATGCCCGGGGCTTGCAGACAAAACTCCTCGAGCAGGTAGCCCTGCTGTTCGGCGCGCGCGCGCGCGCCGTCGAAATAGGCCGACTCCGTCGGCGACTCCCGGAACTCGCCGGCCGCGCGGCGAAAGGAGAGGTAGCCCAGGGTGGCGGCGTAGGCCGGGCGCTTGCTCGCGCGTTTGCGCGCCATGAGGGCCGAGACGAGGGGGCTCTGGCGGTAGCCCAGCTCCTCGGCCATGGCCCGCACCTTCGCCTTGGTCTTCGCGCCGATTCGCGGATGATCGCGCAAGGCCAGTCCGGCCGTCGTAAAGTGCACACCGCATTTTTCGGCGAGTTGTCGGAGGGTGACTTGCTGCATGGGCGCACCCTCCAGGAAGCCGGCTCTCGCGGCTCGCGACAAGCCCGCGCTGTGCTACGTGTAGCGCACGGGAACGCTCGCGACGCCGCGAATAGAGCGGCTTGATATGCGCATCAACTCCCCCTGTTCCCCATGCGTTTCCCCACTCTGATCGTTTTGCTCGCTCCGCTCGCGCTGATCGCTTCCCCGGCCGCTCCGCCCGCTCCCTCGCTCATCCCCGACGGGGGCTTCGAGAGCGGCAATCTCGAAGGCTTCGCCGTCTATGGCGCCCAGATCACCCGGGAGCCCGCCGAGATCTTCCTCGGAGGCCACGCCGTTCGCCTCAACCCCGGCACCGGCTTCGCCTACAGCGCTTCCGTGAAACCCAACACCCGCTACACCTTTTCCTTGCAGGGACGCGTGGCGCGCGAGGGCGAGTTCTTCCGGATCGGGGTCAACGGGCTCAAGGCCGGCGAGATCAACGAGGGCGGCAACAGCACGCGCTTTCAGAAAATCCTCGTTCATTTCACCACCGGCCCCGATGATCGTCGCGTCGACCTCTTTGCCTTCAAGGACGGCGGCGAAGGCCCCGCTTTCATCGACGAGTTCTCCCTCGTGGAGGTTCGTTGATCGCGTCTCCCCTTTTTTCCCCTCTCTTCCCCCCCCTCGACCCCCTCCCCCCATGCAACTCCCCGCTCGCGCCACCCCTCGCGGCTTTACTTTGATCGAGCTGCTCACGGTCATCGCCATCATCGGCATCCTGGCCGCCATCATCATTCCCACCCTGGGTGCGGTGCGCGCCAAGGCGCGCACGGCGCACTCTCTTTCCAACCTGCGCGAGCTGGCCCGGGCCGCCCTCGTCTTCACCGACGACAATCGCGGCATTCTTCCCGCTAGCGATTACCCCGGCACCGGTAACGACTGGACCCGGACCCTCTTGCCCTACATCGGCGCATCCCCCAACGCGTGGAACTGGAATTGGGATCAGAACGTAAACCCGGCCAACCCGCCCAACGTGCCTTCGGTCTATCGTGATCCCTTGGTCAACCGCCCCGACCAGTTCATGCCCGGCTATGTGTCTTACCAGCTCACCTTCTGGGCCTCGCGCATTAACCGCGGCTGGGGCGACTGGGCCCCGGACCGCATCCCCCTGAACCGGTTTCGCAACCCCCCTCGCGCCTTCCTGTTCCACGCGGCCACGGGGCACGCGCTCCACGGTAGCTGGCCCTGGGTCTCCGATTGCCTCGATTTTGAGCGTTTCGGCGGCGACAAGACCGCCTTCGTGTTTGCCGACGGACATGCCGCCTTGCTGCCGCGCGGCGAGGCGATGGGCACCCATGCTCGCAACCCGTGGGAGAACTGATGCCCGCCTCCGCTCCGTCTCTCCTGCGTCCCCGCCTGCGTCCCGCGGTGCTGCTTGTCGCGCTCGGGCTCGCGCTCGGTGGCGGCGGCTGCGGCAGAAGGGCCGCGGACGCCCCCGGCACCGGCGTCAGCGCCGCCTATCAGGGCACGCTCGGGGCCGGTCCTTGGTCCGGCCAGCCGGTTCGCATCTCTTTCCGGCCTGACGGCCATTGGGAGGCCCATTCAGGAAATCAGCTGCGCGATTCGGGTCGCTACTATCCCGCCGCGGAATTTTGGGAGCTGCGCAATAGCGCCGGCCGCACGCTCGGCCTCGTCAAGGTCTCAAACGATTCCCGCAGCGCGGAAGTCCTCATCGGCGGGCCCCCCGTCCGCTTCGCCCGCGCCGACTGAGCAGGCTCCTCGGCTCGCTCCGCCTCCTTTTTTTCGCGCCTCCGCCCGCTCGTCGGACGGAGGCGTTTTCATCCCGTGCAACCTCGCCCGTGCAATCTCGCCGACTTCTCCTTCTGTTTTCCGCGCTGAGTCTTTGGTCCGCCGCGCCCGGCGCCGCTCCCGGTCCCGCCGCGGCCGAGGATCTTCGCGCGGCGTGGCAAAAGGTCGCGCTCAACCTCTTCGCCGACGCCCACCGTGAGTTCCTCGCTCTGCCGGGAGACGAAGCCCGCCTCGGCGTCGCCCTCACCCGGCTGCAGCTCCAGCCCCGCACGACGGCCAACCTCGAGGCATCGGTCGCCGATCTGCGCGCCCTCGCTTCGGCAAAGGATCCCGATCTCGCGCCGATCGCGCTCTATCACCTTGCGAGGATCGAGCACGCGCACCGTTTGCGGAGCGATCCGCCGGCCGCGCTCGCCGCCTACGCCGAGTTGCGCCGCTCTTTCCCCGGGCATCCGCTCGCCGACGAGGCGCTCGTGCGCATGGCCATGATCGAGGTCTACGAGCCCGCGCCGCCCGAGCATCAGGCCGCCACGCTCGCCCGCTACGCGGCGCTCGCGCCGGAGCTCGCCTCCGCCGACGCGCGCCGCGACCTCCATCTGCTTCTCGCCGACGCCGCGTTGCGCCTCACGCGCGACGAATCCGCCGCCCTCGCTCACTACCTCGCCGCCGAGCAGGCGGGCATCCAGCTCGCCGCCATCCGCACCACCGTGCTCGTCTCCATCGGCGAACTCGCCGCCCGCCTCGGCCGGCCCGAGCTCGCCCGCCGTGCCTTCGACGACTACCTCGCCTTCGCCCCGCGCGACAATCGCCGCACGCTCGTCCTCGAGCGCCTCGCCGCGCTTCCCCCGGCTGCCTCGCCCGCCGCATCCCTCGTCCACGCGCCATGAATCGCCAGACTATCTCCGCCTGGTTTGGCGCTTCCTTGCTGCTCGGCTGTTTCGTCTACGCGCTCGTCGGTGTCTTCGGCCGCGAACGCGAAGCCCGCGCCGAGCACGTGCGCACCATCACCTTCGCGCATTGGCAACTTGAGAGCGGCATCCGCGAGGCCCTCGACGCGCTCGCTCGCGATTACGAGGCGCTCCACCCCGACGTGCGCGTGCGGCAGATCGCCATCCCCGAGCGCATCTATCCCCAATGGGTGCGCACCCAACTGGTCGGCGGCACCGCCAGCGACATCATCCAGCTCGGCATCGGCATGGACGACGAGATCGCCGCGCGTTACTTCCTCCCGCTCTCCAAGGAGGTCGAGCACCCCAATCCCTACAATGCCGGCACCGAGCTCGGCGCCGCCGCCTGGCGCGACACCTTCCTCGACGGCATGAACGGCGGCTGGGGCTACCGGCCCAACCTGCTCGACTACTACGGCGTGCCGCTCTCGATGTTCACGACGCGCGTCTACTACAACCGCACCCTCTGGCGGCGCATCCTCGGCGACACGCCCGAGCCGCGTGATTACGAGGCCTTTCGCGAGATCTGCCAACGCGTGCTCGCCCACGCCGCCCGGCACTCCACGCCGATCCTGCCCATCGCCGGCTCCCGCGCCAACGCGCCCATGCTCGTGGACAAGCTTTTCCACAGCCAGACCCAGCGCCTCTACCAGCGCATCAACCTCCTGCCGCACCTCCGCCCCGGCGGCGCCGACATCGGGCTCGGCCTGCTCCGCGGCGAGTGGAGCCTGCGCGATCCGGCCTACATCGACGCGCTCGATCTCATGCGCGAGGTCGGCGGTTTCCTCCAGCCCGGCTTCCAATCCCTCGGCCGCGAGGACGCCACCTTCTACTTCATCCAAGGTCGCGCGCTGATGATCGCCACCGGCAGTTGGGACAGCCCGAGCTTCCGCGCTCAGGCGCCCTTCGAAATCGGCGTCTTCGAGGTGCCGGCGCCGTCGCGCGAGCACCCGCGCTTTGGCCGCAACACCCTCGGCCCCCTCTCCGAGGCCGAGGTCGGCACCGGACTCTCCTTCGGCATCACCCGGCTCAGCCCGCACCCGGAGCTCGCGATTGATTTTCTCCGCTTCGTGACCTCGCGCGCCGGCAACGCCCGCTTCAGCGAGATCAGCGGGTGGCTGCCCTCGGTGATCGGCGTCGAGCCCTCCCCGGAGATCGCGCCTTTCCTGCCGATCGCCGACGGCTACGTGAACGGTTTTGACATCAACCTCAATTTTGTCGGCCCCGACAGCCATAGGCTCATCCAGGCGTCCCAGTTTGATTTGATCGGTCCGGCCGGCGGCGTGGATCGCTTCGTCTCCACGCTGGAGCGAGAATTGCCCGCGCTGCTCCGGTCCGACCTCGAGCGCATCGTGCGCGACTCGCGGCACAACCTCGCGCGTCAGGACGTGATCGGCGCCGCCTATCTGCTCCTGCCCCGGTTTTCGCCCGCGGAGTCCCGCGCCGAACTCGAGGACCGGCGCTCGCGCGTGCTGGAAGGTCAGGTGCAACAGGAGAGCTACTCCGCGTGGCTGCGGCACGAACTGCTCCGCCTGGCCGCCGTCCCTCCCCGCGCGGCCCACTCCGAGTGATGCTTCCCACCTTCACCAACCCCGTAATCAACGTCGAGGCGGGCGACCCTTGGATCGTTCGCCACGGCGCTCTCTACTACTTCACCGCCACTCTCGAGCCTGATCGAGGAATCTGGGTGTGGAGTTCGCCACGCCTGAGCGACTGGTCGAAGGCCGGGCGTCGCAGAGTGTGGACGGCACCGTCCTCCGGCCCCGCCAGCGACCAGATTTGGGCGCCCGAGCTCCACCGCCTACAAAATCGCTGGTATCTTTACTTCACGGCCAGCGATGGCGTGGACGCGAACCACCGCCACTACGTGCTTCGAGCCAAGACCGACGACCCGATGGGGGATTACGAATGGCTCGGCTTGGTGCACCCCGACCACGATCGCTACGCGATCGACGGCTCGGTGCTCGAGCTGCCGGACGGACGCCTGTTCTGGATGTATTGCGACCACGGCCTGTGGATCGCGCCGATGAGCTCCCCCGCCCGCGCGGAAGGGCCGGGCGTGCGCTTCCTGGAGGGCAGGGAAGAGTGGGAGCGAGCCTGGCACCAGACGGAGGGCGTCTGGTCCCGCCACGAAAGCTACTGGATCGAGGCGCCTCAAATGCTCCGCCATGCGGGACGTGTCTGGGTGAGCTACTCCGCGGGGCATACCTACACGCCGCATTACTACCTTGGACTGCTCGAACTGGTCGGCACGGACCCGCTCGATCCGGCCTCGTGGCGGCGCCGCGCTAATCCCTGGCTGGCGCCGACGCTTGAGGGCGAAGAGGCCGTGCACGCCTGCGGCCACAACTCTTTCACCACCTCGCCCGACGGCACCGAGCATTGGCTCGTTTATCACGCCGTGGATCCCCGCGCTCCCGAACCGCGCCCGCGCACCGTGCGCATCCAACCGATCGGTTGGACCGATGAGGGTGAACCGGTCGTCGGTCCGCCCGCCGCTCCCGGCCAGCGCCTGCCCTTGCCCGCGGGCGAGCCGCAGGACGCCGATCCGGCCGGGCCGTGAACGTCGATTCTTCGCGAAGGCGCCCCCCGGATTTTGATCAGGAGGCACGGGGCTCCCGCCCCCTGCACCGGGCGGGACGACGGGGAGGGGGCCCTTCGCTCCGTTCAGGCGGCCGCGACTTGAAAGGAGTTTCGTCCCTCCCTCAACGCCTGCTCCGTCCCGGCCCACTCGAAGGTGCCGCGCGTGGCGGGCGGCAGCTCCACCGAGACCCGCCAGCCCTGGGTCTCGCGCACCAACTCCACGCGCACCCAGCCGCGCGGATGCGCGGCCTGTGCGCTGAAGCGGGTGAGGTCCTCCGGCTGCGGGCGGACGCGGACCTCGGCGAAGCCCGCGCCGATCGGCTCGATGCCGGCGAGCTTGGTGACGAGGTGATACACGGGGTGCGCGGACCAGCCGTGACAGTCGGAGCGCGTGGGCTCCTCCGTCTCGGGAAAAGTTTTTAGCCCGCGCTCGAGCAGGCGCAGCCAAGGCGCGAAGCGCTCGGTGAAGGGCCGACCCGCGCCGGCCACGGCCTCGAGCACGTTGTGCGAGAAGAAGAGCCGCGTGCGGGTGAGTCCCTCGGGATTCTCAAGCGCGGCGAGGCAGCGTTCGCGAACATCGTCCGGGATGCGGGCGCAGAGCGCGCCGAGGGCCTGCGCGTGCTCGGAGGCGGCGGGGCCCTCGTAGGCGTCGGCGAAGAGGCCGGGCTCCTTGCGCCAGAAGCGGTCCACGATCTGCGCGGAGAGCGAGTCGGCGGCGGCGGCGCAGCGCGCGGCCTCGGCGGAGTCGCCAAGCCAGAGTTCGAGCTCGGCGCGTTTTTCCAAGACGTGGAGCAGAAGCAGGCGATGGAACACATCGTGCCCGGCGCCGGAACCGGGAAACTCGCCGTCGGCCCAACCCGCGGCCCAGTCAACGAAGGTCCAGCCCTCCTGCGCGCGGCCGGCGCGGTGGGCCTCCAGGGCGGCTTCGGTGATGGCACGGGCGGCGGGCAGGAGCGAGCGCACGAAGGCGAGGTCGTCGCGCCAGCGGGCGTAGTCGTGCAGCAGGCAAACCCACCAGAGCCCGAAGGAGGGGATGCGCAGGATCGGTAGGCCGGGGAAGAAGGCCGGGGGGACGCCGTCGCGGCGCGGAGCCTCGGCGCCGACGAGGAGGAGCTTGCGCACGAGCGAGTCGTCGCGCCAGAGCACGAGGTGGCAGAGGGCTTGCACGCGAGCGTCACCGAGCCACTGGCCTTGCTCGTAGAAGGGGCAGTCCACGAAAGTCCAATGCGCGCAGTTTTGCAGAGTGCGCACCGCGACGCGCACGAGCGCCTGCCACTCGGGCGGGCCGCCGACGAAGGGCTCCGCCTCGGGCAGGGCGTGGCGGGTCTCGAAAAAGGCGATGCCGCGGATTTCGATCGGAGCGTCGGCGGCCTGCACCGAGAGTTCGAAGTAGCGTCCGGCGCGAAACCAGTGCGCGCGCAGGCGGTGCTCGGCGCCGTCGAGTGTGGCTTCGTCGGCCGGGGCGACGGCGCGTCCGCCATCGACGCGGTCGCGGTGGGGCTTGGCGTCGGCCTCGTCCTTCTCGCCGAGGAAGAGGCTCTCGGTGCAGCGCCAGCGGAGGCGCGCGCCGCGGCCGCCCGCGACGTGGAGGAACGGGTGGTGGCAAAGGTAGTCGCCGAGGTCGATCAACACGCGTCGGCGTTGCTGCGCCTCGATGCGGACGGGCTCGCCGCGCTCGAGCAGTGCTCGCCATTCGCCTTCCTTGGCGGAGGGGTGGGAGGGCTCGGCCCAGGCGGCGCCGTCGGCCCCGTGGTCGGCGGCGCGGATGCGTGCGAAGGTCCAGCGAGCCTCGTGGAGCGGAGGGAGCAGGGGAGGCGCGAGCAGCGGCTCGTCGTCGTGCATCACCGTGTCGAGCCCGGCGCCGCGGGCACCGAGGCGCGGGCTGCGGGCCGGCCCGGGGGTGGCGGAGAGAAAATCGAAGGTGATCGGCGCGCTCGCGCCGGTGAGGTGGTCGGCGCGGCCGAAGCGAATGAGCGGCTCGGGTGTCCAGCGCCAGTCGGCCTGGCCGGTGGAGATCGGAGGCGCGTCGGGCCCGAAAGCTTCGAGCAGAAAGCCATCTCCGCGGAGGCCGGGGCGGGAGTTGGGAAAAACGCGCGGGCGGCCGGTCCAGACGCGGGCGCGCAGCTCGTGCCGGCCCGGATCGAGGCGGAGTTCGTAGGCGTCGAAGTGCCAGCGTTTTTCGTGGCCGCTCTCGGGGCCGCGGCCGAGCTCATCGCCGTCGAGCGAGAGTTCGTAGAGCGAGGAGGCGGTCACGTGGATGCGAAAAGCCGCCGGGCTCTTCAGCTCGAAGGTGAGCGCGTAGAGCCCGGCCGCGGGCGCCGGCGTCTCCGGCGGGTGCAGCCAGCGGGCGGTCCAGCGGCCGCGCTCCGCCCAGTGGCGGGCGGGCGCGGCCTTTTGCCGTCCCGACTCGGGATCGATTTCGGCGGGACCCAAGCGACGAACTCGCGGAGCGGAGGTTTGGGCGGCGGGCGCGGGAGCGAGAACGAGGTCGGGCATGGGCGGGGAAAGAGGACCGGCCTATCGCTGGTCGGTCATGCGGATGCTCGATGGTGCCGCGGCAGACTCAACAATCTCCGGTTTAAAGCGCTTTAGATAAAAAACTGCTTGGCGTGCGTGCTTTGGTCCTGGGGCGAAAAAAAGGGCGGGGATCGCTCCCCGCCCTCCGGGTCGGGTTTTCGTTTTGATCGATAAGGGTCAGGGCATGGGGACGAGTTCCCACTGCTGGTTGGCCGCGCCGACGTAGTCCCATTGGTGGACGGCGGCGCCGTTGGACGATGAAGCGCCGGAGACGTCAAGGCACTTGCTCGCGGTGTGGCGCGGCGTGAGGCGGTAGGCGTTGGCGCCGACCGATCCGAAGCTCCACTGCTGATTGTTGCCTCCGACGTAGTCCCATTGGTGGGCGGCGGCGCCGTTGGCGGTGGACACTCCGGCGATGTCGAGGGCCTTGCCCGTGGCGTGGCGCGGGGTGAGCCGGTAGAAGCCGCCCGAGGTGGCTTCGAGGCGGAACTGCTGGTTGGCGCCGCCGTGGCGTGCGTGGATCTTGGCGAGGGCTCCGTTGCCGGAGCCGGCTCCCTCGATGTCGAGGGCCTTGTTGGTGGCGTGGCGCGGCACGAGCTGGAACCAGCCGGAGCCCGGGGTGACGGTGTGGCCGAGCACCTCGACACCGGAGATCATCGGGTTTTCGACGCTTCCGTGGAGGGTCTGCACGATGATGCGGCCGTCGGAGTTGGCGAAGGCGGTGAACTCGCGCACGAGCGCGCGGTTTTGTCCGCCGGCGGCGGCCCAGACGTCTAGGTTCTCGAGCACGCGCCAGCCGTTCAGATAGACGTCGAAGCGGCGCATGTTGGCGGCGTTGAACGTGGTCTCGGCGAAGTGCAGGCGGACGCGGTAGGGCTGGTTGGATACGAGGCGGTTGACGTTGTAGGTGGTGATGCCCCAGCGGTGCGACTGATACACGGAGGCGGGGGCGGGGTTGACGACGCCGCTGGTGTTGATGCTCGCGCCGGTGGTGCCGACGCCGCCGTTGATCGCGGGGATGGCCTCGCCGTCGCCGGCGGTGCGGGCGGCGTTGGTCCAGGTGAAGAAGTTCGAGTCGGCGGAGAAGGAGCCGCTGGCGCCGCCGCCGGCGTTGATCGCGCCGCGGACCGTATCGAACGCGGGGCCGTTCTGGGTGGCGGCGAGGCCGCCGTTGGGCGAGAGGCACACGATCATCACCGAGTCGGGCACGTTGAGCGTGAGCGACTGGTTGCCGGCGGAGCCGGAGACGGTGGCGTTGCTCGTCACGTAGTTGCCGTTGCTGTTCATCGTGGACACCTGCGCGGTGGAGCCGACGGGGGTGACGAGTTGCAGCGTCACCGAGACGGGCGCGGGGTTGAGGTCGTTGGCGAGCGTGTTGTGGCTGCCTCCGGTGGTGGAGTTGACGTTGTTGTAGATCAACACCTGGAAGTCGCCGTTGGCGCGCTGAAGCACGACGTGGCGGATCTCGGAGCGGGCCTGCGCGAAGTTGAAGTCGAGCCAGCCGGGCGTGAAGGACGTGTTGTGGTTGTCGTGGAGGATGTCGATCAGGTCGCGCACGGCGTAGAAGGCCTTCTTGCGGGTGAGCGTGCCGTTGACCCAGTGCGTCCAGCCGTAGGTCTGCCCGTGGTCGGTGAGGTTGTAGTGGTAGGTGCGTCGAATGCCGGCCTGGAAGGTCTCGGCGAAGAGGCGGAGTCCGTATTTGGCCTGGGCTAGCTCGGTGACGGGCCAATCCCAGCCCGAGGTGGTGCTGTAGCCGCTCTCGGTGATGACGATCGGCTTTCGGGGGTTGTTGGGGCCGACCATGGCGTTGACCTGGTCGATCTGGATCTGGAGTCCGGTGCCGGGGCGGCTGTGGCCCTGGTAGTGGTGGAGGTCGATCAGGTCGAAGCTGTTTACCGGCGCATACTCCGCCTGGATGCCGGTGTTGGCGTAGTTGTAGCTCGTGATCGGGATGCGGCGGGTGGCGAGGTCGCCCTTGATGAACGGGTAGAAGTCGTCCTGCCAGACCTTGGCGCCCCAGCCCCAGGTGTTGCCGAGCCAGTTGAAGCCGAAGAGGTCGGGTTCGTTGGCGCCGAGCAGGAAGTCGAGCGCGCCGGCCGGGTAGGATTTCACGCCGTCGGCGACGTATTTCAGCGCCTTGCCGAAGTGTTCCTCGCCTGGGTTGGAATAGAAGATGTTGGCCTCGATCGAGGCGCGCACGCCAAAGGTGTTGAAGGCGGAGATGTTGGCCGTGCGGACGTCGCTTTCGCCGAAGGTTTTTCCGGAGCGGACGTGGAGCACGCCGAGTTCGCCGTTGAGCGCGGGGTTCACGCCGTTGACCCCGAGCGTGTCGATGAAGTCGGTGGTGCGCCGGGCGAGCTGCGGCACGGCAAAGGCCGAGACGGGGACGAGGAGGGCGAGCGACAGGCCGAGGGCGGCGCCGACGCGGGACCGCGCGGGGCGGCGGGTGGGGCGATGTTTCATTTTACTGCGGGGGTGGGGTTGAGGTTTTGGACGAAGCATCCGGCCACGTGGGCCGCGACTTCGTCCGGGGCCGCGGAAACAAAGGGCGGCGAGGAGCGCGGGGAACCGCGGCAGTTCTAAAGCGCTTTAGAAGCGCGGGCCGCCGAACGGTTTTACCGGCTTGTGCCAAACGTGCCACCGCGGCACGAAGAGGATCATGCCCGAGAAAGCGACGCTCAAGACGGTGGCGGAGGCGGCGGGGGTGAGCCTGGCGACGGCCTCGCTCGCGCTGCGCAACCGGCCGATGGTGGCGGAGGAGACCTGTCGGCGCGTGCAGCAGATCGCGGCGAAGCTGCGCTACCGACCGGACCCGATCGCGACCACGCTGGCGGCGCAGCGCGCCGATCCGCGCGCGCCGTCGTTTCGCGGGCAACTGGCCTTTCTGACGGGCGAGGACGTGCCCGCTGCGCTGTGGAAAACCTGGAGCACGCATCGCAAGCTGCACGCGGGCGCGAAGCGGCGGGCGGAGCAGCTCGGCTACGGGATGGAGGAGTATTCGTTGTTCGATCCGGCGATCTCGCCGACGCGCCTGCGCTCGATCCTCGCGAGCCGGGGCGTGCCGGGCCTGCTGCTGCACCGCATGCAGGGGGAGGGCTATGCGCGCCTGCGCCGGCTCGGCACCGGCAGTTTCGCCTGCGCGGCGTTGGGCTGGCGCTGCGCGGAGGAACATTTTCACTCCGCGACGAACGACCAGTTCGAGGCGGTGGCGCTCGGCATGCGAAAGCTGCGGGAGCTCGGTTACCGACGTGTTGGGCTGCTGCTCGATCCGGGCGTGGACCTGCGGCTCGCGCACCGTTTCCGCGGCGGCTACCTGGGCGGCTTCACCTTCGCCGATGGCGACGCGCCGCCGCCGGTGTGGAGCGAGCTGGACGACCATGCGGGCATTGTGAAGTGGATTCGTGGATACGGAATCGATGCCGTGCTGTCCTTGCCCTATCCCTTCCACACGGTCTTGCGGCGCCTGGGCTTTTCGATCCCACGCGACCTTGGCTTCGCCTACCTCGACGTGCACGCGGAGGATCCGTTGTTCGAGGACTGCGCGGGCGTGGACCAACGCCAGGAGGCGGTGGGCGCGGCCGGCGTGGACCTCGTCGTCTCGCAGTTGCACCGGCGGGAGGCCGGAGCTCCGGACTGCCAGAAGGTGGTGATGATCGAGGGTCTCTGGCGCGAGGGCTGGAGCGCGCCGGCCCGCGGGCGCGGGCGGCGCACGCGGGCATGAAAAAGCCGCCGGCTCGGGGGCCGGCGGCGAGAGAGGCGAGTGGGGAGGCCAAGGAGAGTCAGGCGCGGCGCTCGGCCCCCAAAAAAAACGGCTTCCGCGTGTGCGGAAGCCGGGGGCGCGGCGACGAATGAGGATCAGCGCGAGGTGTCGTCGATCACGGTGAGGTCATACCAGAGGCGCGCGCCGTCGGCGCCGTCGTCGAAGCCGTCGAGCCAGGTGAGCGTCTGTTTCTCGGGGGTCTCGTCGGAATCGTGCACGCGGAGGTTGAGGGCGCGCAGGCCCTCGCGGGGCAGCTCGACGAGGTAGAGCGTCTGGCGCTCGGACTCGCGGCGGATCACCTCGGAGCGCACCACGTTCAGGGCCGGCGAGCCGGCGACCACGCGGGCGGGGCCGGAGGCTTGCGCGGCGACCTCGGCCGAGAGCACGCGGCCGTCGGCGGCGAGGGCGCGGAGCGCGAGGCGGTCGGCGCCGACGAGCGCGCCGGAGGCGGAGGCCGGGCGATGCTCGTCGTCCTTCACGCGGAGCACGACCACGAGATTGTTCTCGCGGGTGGCGATCCAGCCCTCGGCGGAGAGGTCGGCCGCGCCGCGATACCAACGGCGGGAGTCGGGCTCGATCTCGAAGAGGTTGCGCAGGCGCACGGCGTCGAGGGTGAATTGCGGGGCGAGGCTGAACCAGGCGTCGCGCGGCTCGTCCCAGAAGCCGGGGCGCAGGGCGCGCGGCGCCTCAAACACCGATAGCGTGACGGCCTGGCGGGCGACGAGGCGGCCCTCGCGCTTGAGCGAGAGCTCGATCACGCGCTCGGGCGAGCTGCCGGTGAGCGCGGCGCGCAGGTCGTCGGGCCCGCCGGTGACAAGCAGGAAGCCCATGCTGCCGCTGAGCACCTTGAAGGCGACGAGGTTTCTGCCCTTGCGCACGGGGATGTCGAAGGTGTGCGAGATGAGCGTCTGGCTGCCGCCGTTGCCGCGGTCCATCGTGCTGTAAACCTGACGGCCGTTGAGGTAGCAGGTGAACCACCAGTCGGCGGCGGCGCCGACGCGCACGGTGGCGTCAACGGGGCTGTCGAACCAGCCATAGACCATGGCGGCGCGGCGCTCGCGGACCTCGCGGCCGATGGCGCGCTGGAGGTCGAGGCGGTTGTCCTGGAGCAAGAGCGTGCGCGGGCGCACGGCGCCGGAGATGCCGGGCAACTGCTCGGGGATGTCGGAGAGGTGGCGGGCGGGGTCCACCTCGTCGGCGATGATGTCGAGGAAGACGGACCACTCGACGGGCCAGCCGATTCGCTCGCCGGCCTCGGCGGTGGCGCGCACCGTGGCGGAGGCCTCGCCCCGGGGCGGCACGGTGATGGGCTGCGCTGCGGGGGCGAGCGCGACGGCGGCGTCGGCTCCGGCTTGGGCGAGCAGCTCGACCTCGAGCGGTTCGGCGGCGGGATTGCGCACGGTGACCTTCAGCTCGCGCTCGAGGCCGGGCGAGAGTTGCAGGCGGGCGGGAGCGTCGATGAGCGAGGGCGCGACCGAGGCGCGACCGCCGGGGCTCGCGCCGGGCGCGCGCCAGGTGACGAAGATCGGACGCGAGGTCACGGTGACGGGCACGGTGCCGTTGCCGAGCACGTCGGCGCGGGCGCGGTTGCCGAAGAGATCGATGATCTCGACGCCCTCGGGGCGCTCGCCGGGGTTGGCCGCGAGGGAGAGGTTTCGCGCCAGCACGAGGTCGCGGTTGGTCCAGAGCACGATGGCGCGTCGGCGGCCGTCCGCGGACTCGAAGTAGTGGCCCTCCGCGTCCGCGCTCTCGAGGTCGATGACGGCGGAGTGGGCGAGGCCGCGGAGCGTTTGCACGAGATTGCGATAGGCGAGCATCACCGGACGCGGCTCCTGCGGCGCTTTCAGGTTGGTGTAGGCCCAGTCGCCGCCGGTGATGTATTTCCGGAACCAGAAGAAGGCGGGCATCTTTACCGACTGCGCGTAGACGAACTTTTGCACGCAGGTGGACGCCTGCATGATCTGCTGCGGGCGGGTGACGGCGGAGACGCCGGACTCGGTGTCGAAGTAGAGGTTGCCGCGATACTTGCCGGCCTCGCGGGTGAGGCGGACCATCTTTTCGTGCATGCGGCGCTGCGACGCGGAGCCGGGGCCGTGGGCATGGTAGGCCCAGGCGACGATGGAGTCGTCGGGCACGAGCTTGATGAACTCGCGGGCGCGGCGATCGCCCTCTTCGCCGGCGAAGCAGAGGCCGCCGTTCATCACGACCGCGTCGGGGTCGGCCTGGAGGATGGCGCGGGCGATGGTGGCGTGCACCTCGACGTAGTCAGTCATCGGACCTTCGTAGAAGAAGGTGAGGTCGGGCTCGTTGCCGAGCTCCCAGTATTTGATGCGGCCCTTGAAGCGCCGGGCGATCTCGGCGGCGTATTCGCCCTTGCGCTTGGCCTCCTCGGCGCGCCGCCGGGGATCGGCCACCCAGGCCGGGGGATCGGCCTCGATCATGCTCGTCATGTTGTGCTTCTCGTAGGTTTCGAGGTGACGAGCGATCTGTTCGACCGAGGGCGAGGGCGTGGGGAAGCGGCGGGTGATGTCGACCCCGAGGTAGTCGAACCAGTCGAAGGAGAAGACTTGGCCGCTATCCATGCCGTAGAGGAATTCGCCGGGCTGGGCGCGGGGAAGCGGGTCCACCGAGGACACGCCGACGTAGGTCTCGTAGTCGAAAACGGATCTGGACGGATCGCGACGGGAGAAAACCTCGAGGCGAACGCGATAGATGGCGTTGCGCAGTCCGGTGGTGTCGAAGAGGACGGGGATCTCGCCGCGGCCGCGCGCGGGGACGCGAGCCGACGCCTCGTTGCGCGAGAGCTCCTTGTCGTCCCAGTCGAGGACGGTGACACGGTAGCCCAGATCGACCTGGCTCTCGGCGAGGTTGCGGAACTGGTAGCGGAGGGTCTCGCGGGTGTTGGGCGGGGAGACGAGGAAGGGGCGGGCGCCCTGGATGCCGTCGAAGCGAAGGAGGCGGGTGAGGTTGACGTCGCCGCCGCGCGTGGCGTAGCCGCGGAGGCGCACGGCGCGAAGCGCGAGGGGCTCGTTGTAGCTGTTCACGCGGAAGTCGGCGCCCTCGAGGGTGTTGTCTTCCTTGCCGCCGTGGCGGCCGCCGAGGTGGGCGTCGTCGATCTGTTGTGAGAAGCGCTGGAAGTCGTCGCTGCGGCCCCAGCCCTCGCCGACGCGGCGCACGCCCGCGGCGGTGTCCATGATGACGCCGACGCTGGCGTTGGCGCGGGTGCGGTAGACGACGTCGAGATCGACCGCGGGCTGCTGGCCGTTGCGGAAGCGCGGGTCGGTGACCTTGAAGCGAAAGGTGCGGCCCCAGGCGAATTCCGAGGCGCCGTGGGATTCCCAGACGGGAAAGTCGGCGAAGCCTTGGCGGATGCTGCCGCGGGTGATGGAGCGATCCTCGACCTCGAGACCGCGCGAGATCGGCTGACGATCGAACACGAAGAACAGGTCGTCCGGCCGGGCGACCACGAGCGTCTGGCCGAAGCTGGCGCGGCCGCGCTCACCGGCCTGATCGTTGGCCTGGAGCTCCACCTGCGCGTAGTAGAAATCGGCCTCGAGCGTGGCGGGCGCGTCCACCTCGAGACGGGCGGAGCCGCCGGCCGCGATGCGCAGGGCGGTGTCGCGCCGGCCGACGGCGCGGCCGCGCCAGTCGAGCAGAAGGAGGCGGGCCTGGCCCTCGAAGTGGCGGCGGGCCTCGTTCTGGACGACAAAGGTCACGCGGCCGGCGCGGCCCTCGTCGACGATGAAGCGGCCGTCGGGCGTGGTGACCTCGCGCAGCGTGAGCGAGCGCGAGAAGTCGACGTAGGTGGCGGGATCATGGGCCCAGAGGCGGATCTGCGAGACGTGAAAATCGCCAGCGGCGGCATTGATGCGAAGGTCGAAGCCGTCGGTCTGGAGCGCCGAGGGCGGATTGCCGTGGGAGCGGGCTCCGAAGTGCGCGTCTTCGACCCGGAAACGGAGCGTCTGCCACTCCGCCTTGTTGCCCCAGCCGGAGGCGACCTTTCTGCTGCCGGACGCGGAGTCGATGAGCACCTCGACGGCGGTGTTCGCCTCGTGCCAAAACACGACTTCGCCTTCGACGATGGAGCGTTTGCCGCGCTGCGCCGAGGGATCGGTGACCCGGATCAAGAAGGAGCGCGCCCACTCGTCGGCCGGCACGGAGCGATGGCGGGAAACCCAGGCCGGGCGTCCGCCTTTTTCGGCGAAGGAGAGCCCGGAGCGCTCGAAGCTGAGGCCCTTTTCCACGGGCTGGGCGCGGAAATCGATGGACAATTCGGCGGTGCCGGAGGCGCGCGCGGCCAACGCGAGGAAGAGGGCGGGCAGGACGAGCAGGAGCAGACGCAGGGTCGAGGGCATGAGCGAGCGGGCGGAGTTTGGGGGGAGAGGAGGGCGAGGCGCGACTCTCGTCTTGGATCAGGGGACGGATCGAGAGCCGGGGCCGGGCTCAGTTCTCCCGGCACCCGAGCGTGCTTCGCGAGACCGGCACTGCGCTACACGTAGAAAAGCACGCGCGCGGCGGACCCGGCGCGCCAGCGGCCGGGGCTTCCGGCAAGGCACGCTTCGGCTGCACGGAGGGCGCGCCCTTTCCCGCGCCGCGTAAGGCGGTCGGGTGGGCGGCGTCCGGTCGGCCGCCTCAACCGAGGAAGGACAAGCGCTCGTGGCGGGCGCCGAGGATCTCATCGGCGGGGGTCTCGAGCCAGCGGTCGAGCACGGTGGCGTAGACGGAGCGGAAGTCGGTGCTGAAGGCGACGTCGGCGTTGCGCTCGAGCTGGAGGCTCGGGGCGCTGCCGTGGAGGGAGCCTTGTATCCGCTTGCCCATGACAAAGAGGGGCGCGGCGGTGCCGTGGTCGGTGCCGGCGGACTCGTTTTCATTGGGCCGTCGGCCAAACTCGGAGAAGGTCATCGTCAGCACCTGCTCGTCGAGGCCGCGCGCGGTGAGATCCTTCTGGAAGGCGGCCAGGCCCTCGGAGAGCTGGCGGAGGAGGTTGGCGTGGGCGTTGAGCTGGTTGGCGTGGGTGTCGAAGCCGCCGAGGCTGACGAAGTAGACGCGGGTGCTGAGGCCGGCGGCGATGAGGCCGCAGACGTTGCGGAGGGACTGAGCGAAGTTGCCGCCCGGGTAGGTGGCCTCGGGGCGGTTCTGGTCGATGATGCGCTGGATGTTTCGCTCCGCGACGAGCGAGTCCATGAGGGTGGCGCGGAGGAAGGCGTGGTTGGCGCTCTCGTGCTCGTGGGAGGCGTGGGCGGCGAGGCTGGCGGAGGGACGGGAGGCGAGGCGCTCGAGGAGCGCGACCTCATCGCGGCCGGCGCGGCCGGCGCGGGCGCCGAGGGTGAGGCCGTAGGTGTTGTGCGGCAGTGTGCCGCCGAAGGACTGGGGCACCTCGGCGTTGATGTGGATGGCGTCGGGGTCCTGGTCCTGGGTGAAGGGGGCGATGTCGGGGCCGGAGCAGGCGTTGTCGAGGTAGCGGCCGATCCAGCCGGTGGAGAGGGACTGGTCGGAGGCGGAGGCGGTTTCCCAGATCTCGGTGGAGCGGAAGTGGGAGCGGTTGGGGTTGGGGTAGCCGACGTTTTGCACGATGCCGAGGCGGCCCTCCTGCATGAGCTGGTGGAAGGCGGCGAGGGAGGGGTGGAGGCCGAGATTGGTGTCGAGCCGGATGACGTCTTTTTCCCTGAGCGCGAGGTTGGGGCGGAGGGAGTGGTAGGCGGGATCGTCGAAGGGGACGACGGTGTTGAGGCCGTCGTTGCCGCCGGCGAGCTGCACGAGGACGAGGATGCGGCGGTCCTTCTCCGGGCGGGGCGCGGCGAGCGTGGACTGGACGAGGAACTGCGGGGCGAAGCGGGAAAAGGCGAGCAGGCCCACGCCTTTGGCGCCGAGGCGGAGGAACTCGCGGCGGGTGGAGGGAAGGAGGGGGTTCATGAGTGGAATGACCAATGACCAATGTCCAATGACCAATGGGGGTGGGTGCTTTGTAGGGCGAGGCGGGGCGGGGCGGGCGAGGTGTATCAGGATAACTGATACTCGGGGGATTGGAGGACGGCGATGGTGGCGCGGCGGACGCGGTCCTCGAAGGCGGCGGCGTCGCGCGCGGCGGAGAGGTAGTCGGCGATGGCCTGGCGGTAGCCCTCGTCGACGCGGCCGGGCAGGAAGAAATCGCAGAGGCGATCGGCGATGCCCTGGGGGCCGAGCGCGGTGAAGGCGCGGATGCGGTCCCCGTCGACGGTGAAGCGGCGGCGGCCGGCGTCGCGGGCGGCGAGGAG
Source organism: Verrucomicrobiota bacterium (assembly GCA_030604905.1). Taxonomy (GTDB): domain Bacteria; phylum Verrucomicrobiota; class Verrucomicrobiia; order Opitutales; family Opitutaceae; genus IMCC26134_A. Next base: position 21,969 of record JAUVVA010000045.1, read on the forward strand.
GTCGAGTTTTTCGTCGGCGTTGAGGCGCTGCTCGTCGAAGGGGGAGCAGAGCGTCTGCGCGAGCTGGCGGCGGGCGGCGAGGGTGGAGGAGTTGATCCAGAGGCGGCCTCCGACCCAGCCGCGGACGTTGGGCGGATAATAGAGCTGCTGGCCCATCTGGCGCAGGGGCAGGAGCGTGCTGCGCTCGAGCGGGATGACGTCGAGCCCGAGGTCCTGCACGAGGCCGAGGTAGTAGTGGACGGGGCTCTTGATGTGCGAGGCGCGCCAGGCGGGGTGGTAGAAGGCGAGCGAGCCGAAAAAGCGCAGGCAGAGCTCGCGGAGGTTGTGGCCGGAGGCGCGCCAAGCCTCGCCGAGCGGGGCGAAGTAGTCGCCGGGCGGAGGCGCGTCGGTGAGATAAAAGCGCGCCATCTCGCGGGGGAGAAAGGTGGAGGCGGCCGCTTGCTCGAAGGCGAGGTCGATGACCTGGTCGCCGTCGAAGTTGCCGCGGCGGCCGAAGATCGTCTTTTCGCCGCGATCCTGCTCGCGCGCGGCGAGGCGGAAGCCCTCGCGGGGGTTGTGACGGTAGCCGGTGAAGGCGCGGGCGGCCTCCTTGACGTCGTCCTCGGTGTAGTTGCCCTCGCCGAGGATGAAGAGTTCGAAGAGCTCGCGGGCGAAGTTCTCGTTGGGCGCGCGGCGCGAGCTGCGGTTGAGGTCGAGGTAGTCGATCATCGCGGGCGAGCGCGAGACGGCCTTGGCCAGGGCGGGGGCGAGGCCGGCGCCGTGGGTGCGCAGGACGTCGAAGTGGCGGTGGATGTTCTCCGCGCGACGCACCTTCTCGAGGCTGACGACGTAGATGTTGGAAAGGAAGAAGACCCACTTCTCGTAGGGCGCGCGGGCGGGGTCGGTGGCGTTTTGCAACCACTGGAAGGCGAGCTCGGCGGCGGAGAGGCGCTCGAGGTCGCGCTCTTCGCGCTCGAGGATCTGGCGGTCTTCGTAGCTGGGCGCGCTGCGCTTGAGCGGTTGCAGCTCGGCGATGCGCTCGTTGGCGCGGGTGACGAAGACGGGACGCGCGAGCGTCGGCGGGTGGGTGGGAAAAAGGCGCGCGAGGGTGGCGGGCAGGCCTTGGTCGACAGCGCGGGCCACATCCTCGGGGCGGGCGGCCCAGCCGGCGCGGCGCAGGAGGTGGCGGGCGAGGTCGGCATTCCATGCGGAGGGGGGCAGCGGCCTCCAGGCCTCGCGGGGGTCGAGCAGCGGGATGGACATGAGGAGCGGGGCTACAGGGGGGCGAGACGCGCGGGAGGCGGCGAGGTTTCGCCACGCCAGGAAACTCGTTGCCCAAGCTGGCGAGTGTGGCGCCGCGGGTCGAGTCGCGAGCGCCGGTTTAGATGCGAACAAAGGGTTTAAACTCCGAGCTGCGTGCGGTAGAGGCGTGGCACGCGCTTGGTTACGGAGCAGAGCGTCTCCCACGGGATGGTGTCGGCGTGGCGGCTGAACTCGGCGAGGGGGATCTCGCTCTCGCCTTGGCGGCCGATGAGCACGGCCTCGTCGCCCGCGGCGGCCTCGGGCAGCTCGGTGACGTCGACGATGGTCTGATCCATTGTCACGCGTCCGAGGATGGGGCAGCGCCGGCCGCGGATGAGCACCTGGCCGCGGTTGCTGGTGGCGCGGGGGATGCCGTCGCCGTAGCCGGCGGTGAGCACGGCCACGCGGGAGTCGCGTCGCAGCACGTGGGTGCGGCCGTAGCTGATGCCGGTGCCGGCGGGCAGGTTTTTCACCAGACCGACGCGGGTGCGAAAGCTGAAGACGGGCTCGGCGGGCACGCCGGAGAGGAGGGAGTTGGCGACGGGGCGGATGCCAAACTGGAGCAGGCCGACGCGCACGGCGTTGAAGGGGCCGGCCTGCTCGATGGTGTCGAGACCGGCGCTGTTGTCAGCGTGGATGAGGAGCGCCTCGAGATCGAGGCCGGGGCACTGGTTCTCCAGCGCGGCGAGGAAGCGGCGGCGCTGCTCGGCGGTGAATGCGGGATCGTCGTCGGAGCTGGAGAAATGGGTGAAGACGCCCGCGAGCCGGAGGTAGGCGGCGTGGCGGATCGCGAGATAGACGGCGCCGGCCTCTTCGTGCCAGACGCCGAGGCGGCCCATGCCGGTATCGATCTTCAAGTGGACATCGACGTGGCGGCGGGCGGCGGCGGCGGCGCGGTCGAGGCGCTCGGCCTCCTCGACGGAGGAAATGGTGACGGTGACGTCGTATTCCGGGGCGAAGCGCATCTCCTCGGGGAGCAGCGCGCCGAGGACGAGGATGGGCCAGTCGGGGCCCACCTCGCGCAGGGCGGCGGCCTCGGCGAGGTTGGCGACGGCGAAGAGATCCGCGCCGGAGTGCATGAGGCGCGCGGCGATCTGCGGGAGCCCGTGCCCGTAGGCGTCGGCCTTGACCACGGCGACGTAGCGCATGTGCGGCGGCAGGCTGGCGCGGATGCGGTGGAGGTTGCGCTCGAGCGCGGCGAGGTCGATCTCGGCCCAGCAGCGGTAGGGCAGGCTGGAGGGGCGGCTGCTCATCGGGCGGCGGGGGCCTGGTGGACGCGCGGGGTCCAGGCGGCGTAGACGGGGGCCTCGTGCAGGAAAGCCTCGGGCTCGGGCGCCTCGGTGAAGAGCGCCTCGTCGGGCGCGGCGGTGAGCAGCGCGGCGGCGGACCAGGGGAGCGGACGCAATTCCGCGCCCGGGGGCGGCGTGGACCAGCGGCGGAAGTTCTCCGGCGTGCCGAGGGGACCGAGCGTGGCGAGTTCCGGGCCCGGCACGCGGACCAGTTGCCGGGGAGCGGAGGGCAGGGCGGCGTGCCAGGTGTCGCGCCGTGCGTCGGCGACGACGGCGAGGCCGGGGTGGGCGAGGGCGAGCAGGGGCAGGCGGTGGTAGGAGTAGAGCGCGAGGCCGGGCCGGAGCGCGCGCCAGGCGCGGAGGGTGGCGGCGGCGAGGCGCACGCCGAGCACCGAGCCGGGCCCGTCGCAAAAGGCGACCGCATCCAGATCTTGGATACGCCGCCCGCCCGCGGCGGGGTCGGCGAGCAGGCGCGCCACGGCGAGCGGCAGGGCGGCGGAGGCTTCGCCTTCCTCGGCGCTCACGATGGCCGGGCCGAGGGCGGGGGCGGGCGCGGGCGCCGGGGCTTGCGGGGAGCCGGGGGGCGTCGCCGGCGGGGCGAGCCAAAGGGCGGCCTCGGCCCGGGGCGAGCAGGTGTCGACCACCAGCAGGGCGGGGTGGCGGGCGAGGAGTTGGCGGAGGCTGCTGGACACGGCGGGGAGTGGTCTCGGAGCAAGCGGCGCGCGGGCGCGGCGGGCAAGCGTGCGTGTGACCGGGGCGGCGGCGGGCCCCGGGGCAAGGGGAGTTGCGTCCGAGGCTGCGCAACGCGGGGTGAATCGGGCATTGACCGCTTTTTGCGCCACTGCGTAGCCTGCCAGATTCCATCGAGAAATCCCTCCCGAACTTTAGCACCGTGAACATCCAAGTCCAAGACGTCTCCCCCACCCGCAAGAGCCTGACCGTCAATCTCGACGCGAAGGAAGTCGCCGCCGAGTATCAGGCGGTGATCGGCGAGGTCTCCAAGCAGGTCCGCATCCCCGGCTTCCGCCCGGGCAAGGCCCCCGCGAACCTCGTGGTCAAGCAGTTCGGCAAGGCCGTGAACGAGGAGTTCAAGCAGAAGGTTGTGGGCAAGGCCTACCGTGACGGCATCAAGGAGGCGAAGCTCGACGTCATCCAGGTGGTCAACGTGCAGGAGGGCGACATCGCCCCGGACAAGTTTGCCGGCATCGTCATCACTGTCGACATCCGCCCCAGCTTCGAGTTGCCCGAGCTCGCCGGCATCCCCGTGACCGTGGCTCCCACCGAGCCGACCGACGACGAGGTGGCCAAGGCCATCGACGCCCTCCGTGGCGAGCGCGCCGACTTCAAGGTCGCCGAGCGTCCCGCCCAGAAGGCCGACTACGTGAAGCTCGCCTACGAGGGCACGATCGACGGCAAGCCGATCCTCGAGATCGCGCCCGACAAGCAGATCTACGGCAAGGTCCCGCAGACCTGGGAAGAGGTCGAGGGCGAGAACGAAGGCCTTATCCCCGGCCTCGGCGCGCAGCTCGTCGGCCTGAAGACCGGCGACAAGAAGGACCTCACCGTCACCTTCCCGGCCGACTTCAAGGGCGCCGAGGCGCTCGCCGGCAAGACCGCGGTCTACGCCGTCGAGGTGCTCGAGATCCGCGAGCGCGTGCTGCCCGAGCTCAACGACGAGTTCTTCAAGGCCAACCAGGTCGACGACCTCGCCGGCCTGCAGGCCAAGGTCCGCAACAATCTCAAGGCGCGCAAAGACTACGACAACGCCGCCGGCAAGCGCCGTCAGGTCGTCGACGCGCTCGTCGCCAAGGTCGAGTTCCCCGTGCCGGAGAGCCTGATCGAGCAGGAGACCCAGAGCGTGCTCCGTCAGTTCGTGCAGGAGAACCAGCGCCGCGGCCTCACCCAGGAGCAGTTCGAGAAGGACAAGGACACGATCATCGCCAGCGCCAAGAAGGCCGCCGAGACCCGCGTGAAGACCCAGCTCATCCTCGCCCGCGTGGCCGAGCAGGAGAAGATCCAGGTCGAGGCCTCCGATATCGACGCCTTCCTCTACCAGCAGTCGATGCGCAGCGGCACCAAGCCCGAGAAGCTCGTCAAGGAGCTGAGCAACGACCGCGAGCGCCTGCGCGCCGTGCAGCAGAGCATCATCTTCGACAAGGCCCTCGACCTGATCGTGTCCAAGGCCGTCGTCACCGAGGGCGCCGCGCCCGCCGCCGCCTGAGTCGTCGCCCGAGCCCGAGCCTCCCTTCTAGCACGCCCCGTCGCCCGAGTTCGGGCGTGCGGGGCGTTTGTTTTTGGGGGGGCGGGGAGTCGGCGGGCCAAGTGGACACGCTGCGGCGCGCGAAGGGCGCGCCGGGGCCTTGTCCGCATGTTTCACGCGAGTCGGGTCGGCCCGCGTGGCGCGACGCGTTCCTCCGCCTCTCGGGCGAACCGTGCGGGTTCGCCGCGGGGGCGCTTTGCGTTTGCCAGCATGGCCGGCCCGGGGCAGGACCGATGCGCCCTATGCGTCTCCCCGCTGTTTTTGCTGCTTTCGCGTTCCTCTTCGCGCCTCTCGTCCTTGTTGCTCAAGTCCCCTCGATGGCACGCCCCGCGGAGGTGCGGATCGTCGGTTCCGACCTCCTGGAGGGTGCGTTGGTCGAAGAGTTGCAGGCTTATGCGCGCAGCGTGGACCAGCGCCTCACTTTTGATCTGCGCGGGAGCCGTCTGGGGCTGAGCGCCTTGCAGAATGGGCAGGCCGACATCGGGCTGCTGGTCTTTGGCGCGGACGACCCGCGGCCGGGGCCGACCTTGAGCAGCGCGGTGATCGGCTACCTGACGAGTGTGGTCGTGGTGCCGGCGGATTTGTCGCTCACCCAGATCAACTACGCCCAACTGGCCGGCGTGTTTGGCGCGCGCGAGCTGAACAATTTCCGCCGCTGGAGCGAAATCGGCGCCCTTGGCGACTGGGCTCCGCGGGCGATCTCCGCGATGGCCTTGCGGCGCGGCAACGGGCTCTCGCTTGATCTCTTTCGTTACAACGTGCTGCAGAATCCGGAGCTCAAGCCCACCGTGGCCTTGTTGGACAGCGCGGAGGAGGCCTATCAGCGCCTGCGCGGCGAGGAGGGGGGCATCGCCATCCTGCCCGCGCCTCCGCCGCCAGGCACCGGCCTGAAGGTGTTGCTGCTGGCGCGTGGAGCGAGCGACGTCGCCTATCCGCCCACTCCGGAGAACCTGCACACGGGCGACTACCCGCTGCGTTTGCCGGTGCACCTGGTGTTTCGTCGAGGCGAGGCGGGCCGGCACTCTCTGTTGTTGCGTCGTCTGCTTTCGGACGAGGTCGCGCCGACTCTACAAGGGCTCGGGGTGATGCCCTTGCCCGTGCAGGCGCGCAACCAACTCGTTTTCGACCTGGAGACGCGCTGAGCCCGGCCGAGTGCGAGCAAGCGGACGGAACAAAATCGCGCCCCGCGCGAAAAACCTGTTGACCGTGCGTTTCTGGACCCTTTTCTCCCCCTCTCTCACGCAGGCGTAGCTCAGTTGGTAGAGCACCACCTTGCCAAGGTGGACGTCGAGAGTTCGAGTCTCTTCGCCTGCTCCATTTTGAAACCCCGGATGCCGATTGGCGCCGGGGTTTTTTGTTGGGCGGGCGGGTCGACTGCCGCGCGCAAAATCAGTGGACGGTGAACGCGGCTACCGCCGGATCCGTTACCCGAGGAGCTCAGGGCGCCGGCTCGGCGGGCAGGCTCTGCGCGGGCGTGGACTCGCCGGTGGTCGCCAGGGCCTCGGAGCCGCTTCGGACTTGCGCGAGACCTTCGGGCAGCGGCGCGGCTGCGTCGACCAAGCCGTGCGGGTCGTAGACGGCGGCACGGGGCGGATACTCGGGGTAGGACTGGCCGAGACCGGTCAACTGCTCGAGGTGAAGGAGGAGGGAGCCGAACAACAATCCTGCGGCGGAGGCGACAAGCCAGGGTCGGGGAATGCGCGTCGGCCAGGGCGAGGGGCTGGCTTCGGTGGGGGAGCGCATGGGGGAACAGACGCGGCTCGCGGGAACAAGTTACCGGAGGGGGGGTGCTCGTTTCGGGCCTTGTCGGTAAAAGAGACGCTAGTTGAATTCTCGGCGTGAATGCAACTCCGGTGCTGCGGGTCGTATGTGCTTTGATCGAGGACGGGCAGGGGCGCCTGCTGCTTGCGCAAAGGCCTGAGGGCAAGCACCTCGCCGGTCTCTGGGAGTTTCCGGGGGGCAAGATCGAGCCGGGCGAAACCCCCGAGGCGGCCCTCGTGCGCGAGATCGAGGAGGAGCTGGGCTGCGCCGCGGAGCCGGGTGAGCCGCTCACGCCGGTCACGCACGCCTACGCGCAGGTCACGGTTTGCCTCATCCCTTTTCTGGTGCGCTTTGCGGCGGGGGCGCAGGCGCGGCCGGAGACTCGCGCGCATGCGGCGCTGCGCTGGGTGTCGCGCGATGAGATCGGCGCCTTGCCGATGCCGGAGGCCGACGCGCCGATCGTGGCGGAGTGGTTGGCCTAGGGGCGAAAATGGGATCGCTGAAGGCGAGCCGTTGGCGCCGCGGGGAAGTCTCGTGGAACGCTTGCAAAGGGAAATGCGATGCGCGAAACTGGTTCTTCGTTCTTTCAGATCCCCGGCACGACTCGGCCAGCAGCCGCGTCCCCGGAAGATCGCCGAGACGCTAAACCGTTTTCGGGGGTGTTCTGGATTCGACCCTTGGTTGGAGTGCATGGTTGCCCTTCGCGGGTGAAGGACCCGCGTTAATCTCCCTTCACAAAAACAAACGGCACCTACGAAGAAATGCCCCTCGCCGCCTAAGTTGCGGTGACGATCGACCAGTGATGTTCGCTAGCTGGAAGATCGACGACAGCGAACATAACGCCCAGAGCCAGCCGCGGTGTGGGCGTCGTATCTTCGATCCGGGGCTTAGTTGAGGTCATTGCGCGTGCGGTCGCGGGGCCTCGGCGAATTTAAAACAGCACTACGAGGGTAGACGCCAGGCGCGAAGGTCAGGGGCACGCGGGTTCAATTCCCGCCACCTCCACCATTTCGAAGAACAAGAGAGCCCGCGGATGTCCGAGTGACGTCCGCGGGTTTTTGCGTGTCTGCGTGGGCAGGTGTCGGGAATCGAGCCGCGTGTCCGGCGCTGCGCGCCGATGCGGGTGTCGGGCGCGCCGCCGGAGGCGGCTGAACAATTCCCGCCACCTCCACCATTTCGAGAAGCAAAAGAGCCCGTGAATGTCATAGCAACGTTCGCGGGCTTTTGCGTGTCGGCGGGGCAGGTG
>JAUVVA010000080.1 GCA_030604905.1 Verrucomicrobiota bacterium
AGGTGACCTCGTGGATGAGGTGCGTGCCGATGAGGAGCTGGGTCTGGCCGTTGGCCAGCTTGCGCACGGAGTGCGCTTCCCAGACTTTTTGGAAGAGCGATTTGGGTTGGGCGGACATGGTCGTTTGATCGGGTGTCGAGGACGGGCGAAAGGCACAGTATACCACGGTCCTTGCATAACCGGGAAGTGCTTGTTTTGCTGCCGGTGATGCCTCGCGAGTATCAATTTGATTTCGAGCTTCGCCACCTGGTGTATTTTCGCGAGGTGGCGCGCACGCTGCATTTTCGCCGGGCGGCGGAGGCGCTCGCCGTGGCGCAACCCGCGCTCAGCCGGCAGATCGCGCAACTGGAGGAGGCGCTGGGCGTGGAGCTGTTTGCCCGCTCGCGGCGCAAGGTCGAGCTCACGGCCGCGGGGCGCGCGCTGGCCGAGCGGGTGGAGCCCCTGCTGCGCAACCTCAGCGCCGTGCCGGACGAACTGCGCGCGTTGACCGGGGGCCAGACCGGGCAGGTGAAGGTCGCCTTCACCGGCTTGGCGATGGCGACCGTCCTGCCGGGCATCCTGCGCGAGTTCCATCGGCGTTTCCCCAACATCCGGCTCGAGCTCAACGAGTCCCCCACCTCGGCGCAGTTGGTCGCGCTGGCGGCCGGGGAAATCGCCTGCGGCTTTTTTCACCCCGATGCCACCACGCCCGGTCTGCGCACCCGGGAGCTGCTCCGCGAGAAAAACGGCGTGCTGCTGCCGGCCGACCACCCGCTGGCCAAGCGCCCCTCGCTGCGGCTCAAGGAACTCGTGGGCGTGCCCTGGGTGCTCTTCCCCCGCGCGCACAATCCCGGCTTCTACGACCGCGTGCTCGCCGCCTTCTCGCGCGCGGGGGTGACGCCGCGCATCGCCGAGGAGGTGTGGCCGCGCGCCAACGCCGTCGGGCTCGTGCGCGCCGGCCTCGGCGGCACCTTCATGTGCCCCAGCGAGGCGCGCCCCCTGCCGGAGGGCGTGGCCTTTCGGCCGCTCGAGGGCCCCGCGCCCGAGAGTCGCCTGGTGGTCGGCTGGCGCGCCGAGGATGCGCGTCATCTGCCGGCGCTCGCCTCCTTCCTCGCCGTGGCCGCGGCGCCCGAGGGTCCTCGAGCCGGACCCGCTGTGCATCCGCCCCGGCAGGCGGTGTAAAGCGCTCCCTCGCCGCCCGTGAAGGGGGCCTGAATCCGATCAATGGTCGTTCAAGATACGGGCGAAGATGATGCGCCCGTTGCCCGAGGGGGCCACGCCCACGATCTCGACCCGCACCCGTTGGCCGACCATGCGCGCGGCCTCGTTGACGACCACCAGCGAACCGTCCGGCAGGTAACCCACCGCCTGCCCCTCGTCCTTGCCCGGCTTCACCAGGTCCACCTCCAGGGTCTCGCCCACCGCATAGGTGGGTTGAAGGGCGCGGGCGAGGTCGGCGGGGTGCAAGCCGATCACACCGTGAAAGTCGGCCAGCTTGGACAGGTTTTCGTCCACCGTCAGCAGCTTCGCCTTCATCGAGGTGGCGAGGAACACGAGCTTCGCGTCGATCTCGCCGCGCTTCGCCTCGCTCTCATGGATGCGCAAGTCGAGCCGCTTGATCTGCCGCAACGCGTTCAGGGTGTCGAGGCCCCGCCGACCGCGGGCCCGGCGCATCGCGTCGGGCGAATCGGCCACGGCTTGGAGCTCGCTGAGCACGAAGCGCGGAATGATCAGCGCTCCCGGAATAAAGCCCGCCTCGCAGATCTTGGCGATGCGGCCGTCGATCAACGCGCTGGTGTCCACCACCACCAAGGGCACGTCGACCTCGTGCGGCACGAAACGCACATACGGTATCACCAGGTTGAACTCGTCCTTCCCGCGCAGCGCGATGACCGTGCACAGGTAGGTCGACGCGAGAAACAGACCGAGCCGGACCAAAAAAATCACCTGCGGATCGCCCTCCTTCAATAGCGGCGACACGCTCACAAGGTGGGAGATGATCGTGCCTACGGCCAAACCAAAGGTGATCGCCGAGAGGCCGCGAAGGGAAAAGCCCTTGAGCATCACATCCACCAAAACCAACAAGAGCCCCAGCCCCGCGCCGATGAAGGTCGCCAGCCCCCGGTAGTTATCCCAATCCGGAACCGTCAGACACACGAGGTAACCCGCGGCCGCGCAAACAAACACAAACACGAGCCGGATGGGTAACAGGGTGCGATTCATCGCACGCAAAAAGGAAAGTAATGCCGGAAACATCAAGTGGCGGCTTGCACAATATTTACCGCCACGCGGAACCTGCCTTAACGGGCTGGGCCTGTAAAGGCCTAGCCTCGGCCCTCCCGCCACGGCAGAGACGAGCGGTTTAGGCGTCCGTGCGTCGCAGATGCCAGCGCAGGCTCTGGAAATCCTGCTTCAGCGCGTCGAGCGGCAAGCCGAGCTCCATCAACACGTCGCCGCCCCACTCCCCTTCCGGTCCGTGCACGCAGCGGTAGCGCGCCGCCGGGTCGAGGCCGCGCAGGCGCAGGGGCGCGAAGCGCCAGTTGGGCTCGGCGAGCGCGAGCACCGCCGTCACCACCGCCTCGTCGCGCTCCGGCGAGACGAGCATCCAGGCCGCGAGCTGCCCCGACCCCGGATCGACCAGGCGGTGCAGCTCGCCGTGGCGGAGCAAATAACGCGTGCGCTTGGCCTGCTCGATGAGGTCCTTGGCCTCGGCGAGGTCGGCCTCGTCGAGCTTGGTGAGGTCGAGCTCGAAGCCAAACTGCCCCGCGAGCGCCACGTGGCCCCGCGTGCGCATCGGCGTGCTGCGGTGCAGCTGGTGGTTGGGCACCGCGGAGATGTGCGCGCCCATCGTGCAGGGCGGGTAGACAAGCGTAGTCCCATGCTGGATACGCAGCCGCGCGATGGCGTCGGTGTTGTCCGAGCACCAAAACTGCGGCGTGTAGTGCAGCATGCCGGGATCGTAGCGGCCGCCGCCGCCCGAGCAGCCTTCGATGAGGAGCTCGGGAAACTCGGTGACGAGCCGCTCGGCAAAGGCATACACGCCGAGGATGTGCCGGTGAAACACCTCGCCCTGCCGCTCGGCCGGGAGCGCGGCCGAGGCCACCTCGGTGAGGTGGCGGTTCATGTCCCACTTCACGTAGCCGATGGGCGCTTCGCGCAGGATCTTCGACACCTGAGCGTAGATCGCCTCGACCACCTCGGGCCGGGAAAAATCCAACACGAGCTGGTGCCGCCCCTCGGTGCGGGCGCGTCCCGGGATGTGGAGGCACCAGTCGGGGTGAGCGCGGTAAAGCTCGCTGTCCGGCGAGACCATCTCGGGCTCGAACCAGAGCCCGAAGCGCAGGCCCTCGGCCTCGATGCGCCGGCCCACGTCGTCGACGCCGGCGGGCAGTTTCCGGCGATCGACGACCCAGTCGCCGAGCGAGGTGGTGTCGTCGTTGCGTTTGCCGAACCAGCCGTCGTCGAGCACGAAGAGCTCGATGCCGAGACCGGCGGCGGTCCGGGCGATGGCGGCGAGCTTGTCGGCCGTGAAGTCGAAGTAGGTCGCCTCCCAGTTGTTGATCAGGATAGGGCGCTCGCGGTCGCGCCACGCGCCGCGCACCAGGCGCTCGCGGTAGAGGCGGTGAAACTGCGCCGACATGCCGCCCAGCCCGGCCGCGGAAAAGGCCAGCACGAGCTCGGGCGTCTGGAAACTCGCGCCGGGCTCGAGGCGCCAGGCGAAGCCTTCCGGATGGATGCCGAGCAGGGCGCGGGCACGGAAGAGCTGGTCCACCTCGGCGCCGCCGTGGTGGTTGCCCGAATACACCAGGCTGAAGCCCCGCGCCTCGCCGCGCGTCTCGTCGGCTCCGGGCTCGAGCAGGGCGAAGAAGGGGTGGCTCTGGTGGCTGCTCGCGCCGCGGCGCGAGCCGATCCACTGCGCGCCGGAGCGCAGCGGGGCGCGCTCCACCCAGCGCTCGCGGGCCCAGGCTCCGGGCAGGGTGAGCAGGTCGTGCCGGTGATGCGGCAGGTCGAGCGCGGCGCTGAGCGCGCGGGTGAGCGTGAGGGCCGAGGCGCCGCGATTGGTGATGCGGGCGGAGCGCGCGATCACATCGCGCCCGGCGAAGACGGTGTAGCTCAGGGTGACGAGCACGCCGCCGCGGCCGTCGGCCGCCACGCCCTCGCGCTCGTCGCGCAGGTCGATCTCGAGCGTCTCGGCCTCGGCGGGCGATTCGACGTAGGTGGCGGGCAGGCCGGGCAGGGCCGGCTTGCCGGGCGACACGCGGTGCCCGGCGTAGACCAGGCGCAGCCCGCGCGTGCCGTCGGCGTGCAACACGTCGACGGCGGGCTCGCGGAAGTCGCCGGTGTTGGCGGTCGGGTATTCGTAGCGGAGGGTGTCGTAGCCGGTCTTCGGCCAGAGTCGCGGGCCGCGTCGGCGCTCCGGGCTGAAGGCCACGGGGCCCGCTTCGAGTCGCTCGGCGAGCGCCGCGTCGGGCGCGAGCGGCCCGCCCCAGTGCAGGTGGCAGAGCAGGCCGGAGGGGTGCACGCCGCAGGCGTAGGTGGAGGCGGCGCCACGCAAGAAAAAGAGCGGCTGGCCGGGGGCAGGAGTGAGAACGGTGATGAGGGACATGGTGAAAGGGAGGGGCACACCCTCGTGCCCCTGGTTCGAGACGTGGCGCGACACGCCACAACGAAGACGGATCGGGCACGAGGGCGTGCCCGCTCCGGTCCGGATCAGCGGTAGTCGGGCAGGTAGGCCTTCTCGGCCTCGAAGAGCTCGAGCGTCATGGCCTTGATCTGCGCGGGCGTGCAGACGGCTGCGGTGAGCGGGTCGAGCATGAGCGCGTGGATCGCGGCCTCCTTGCTGCGCTCGATCGCGGCCTGCGCGCCTAGGTCGAACATGTGGAGATTGGTCGAGCAGACGTTGGCCATGTGGCGCGGCAGCGCCCCGAAGCGGGTCGGGTGCACGCCGTTGCCGTCGATCATGCAGGCGACCTCGACGCAGGAATCGGCCGGCAGGTTGGTGATGAGCTGCCCCGCGCCGCCGTGGTTGTTCATCACGTTGCCGTGGATGCGGAAGGGGCTGTCCTTCTCGCGCGCCTCGATGATCCAGGAGGCGTATTCCCAGGAGCGCGCCCAGTCGATCGACTCCTTGCCCTTGAGCATGGCGAGGCGCGTGGCGTCGGCCGTCTGACGCCAGGTCGGCCAGTTGGTCGCGTAGAAGCGGGAGCCGCCGTCATAGCCCATGCGCAGCAGCTTCCTCCCCTCCTCGCTCTTGCGGTAGTAGGGCAGGTATTCCGACAGGTGCCCGGAGCTCTCGGTGATGAAGGCGCCGAAGTGCAGGCACATGTCTTTTCGCACGAGATCGCCCTGCTTGTAGCCGACCTCGATTTTCTTGTCCCAACTGCGGTAGTCGCCCGCGTCGGAGCGGGTGAGCCCGGCGGCGTGCTCGCGCGCGGCCTCGGCGAGGTCGGCGGCGAACTTCTTGTAGAGGCGGTCCGTGTCGAGGTTGACGCCCTGGTGCTCGAGTTTGGTGAACCAGGCGAGGTGGTTGATGCCGGCGCACTCCCAATCCATCTCCTCGTAGGGCACCCCGGCGTATTTCGCGAGGAGGTGGCTGGTGCCCTGCACGCTGTGGCAGAGGCCGACGACGGAGATCGGCGACACGCGGCCGGCGGCGGTGCACATCATCGCCATCGGGTTGGTGTAGTTGAGCACGAGGGCCTGCGGGCAAAGGCGCTCGCAGTCGCGCAGCACGTCGAGAAAGACCGGGATGGTGCGGAGCGACTTGAAGAGACCGCCGGGGCCGATGGTGTCGCCGATGCACTGGTCGATCCCGTATTTGAGCGGGATGTCGTTGTCGTGCCGCACGCACTCGAGGCCGCTCACCTCGATGCAGTTGACGATGTAGTCGCTGCCCTTGAGCACCTGCGCGCGGTCGGGCGAGGCGATCACCTTCCAGCGCTTCTCCTGGCCGAGCTTCGTCACGAGCTTGACGATGAGCTGGCGCATGGTGCGCAGGCGGGAGAGGTCGATGTCGACCAGGGCGATGACGCCACCCTGGTTGCCCGGGATGCGCAGCACGTCGTTGACGAGGCGCGGGGTGAAGCCCGAGCCGGCGCCGAGCATGGTGAGCTTGATCGGGCGGAGCATCGCGCCGGGGAGGCCTTGGGCGGCGGCGTCCTGGGTGTGCGCCGCGTGACCGGCGAGTTTGGTCTTTTTGGAGGTAGCCATGGGAAACGGTGCGGGAGTCCGAGAGCTTGGGCGGGGAATCGCGCGGCGAGCAAAGGGCCAAAGATTGACCTGCGATATGCATTTTGTGATATCGCAGCCATGGACGCTCCCCTGCCCGACCCTTTCTCCACGGTGAACGGCGTGGACACGGAGACGCGGCGGCACGCGGGCTATTTTTTCGACAACCACCGGCGCGGCGACCCGGACGAGGCGGTGATCCAGCAGACCCTCGCCGGCGAGGCGTTCATCCGCACTCCGGAGGCGCGGCGGCTGGTGCCGGCCGGGCGCGCCATGTTGTTTACCCACGACGAGCCGACGAGCTACGGCTATCCGCCGGAGGCGAGCGCGCCCTATCGCCAGCGCTACCTCTCGTTTCGGCTGGCCGCGCTGCGCCCCTGGTTTGACCGCTTGCGCGGGGAGTTCGGGCCGGTGTTGCGGATGGGCGCCGAAGGCGAGGCCTCGGCCGTGGTCGACGAGATTTTTCGCCTCTACCGCGATCGCGCCTTCCGCGACCGCCTCCAGCAGGCCGAGCTCTTGCAACAACTCATGGTCGCGCTCTACCGGGAGCAGGTGGCGGCGGCGCAGACGCGCGATCCGGTGGAGTTTGGCCACCACTACCTGCGCGACCACTTCCGCTCGCCGGTGAACCTGAAGGAGGTGGCCGAGCGCTGCGGGGTGAGCCGCGAGCACTTTATCCGGGGCTTTGGCAAACGCTACGGCGAGCCGCCCGGCGAGATGCTGCGCCGCCTGCGCCTCGAGCACGCCGACCGCATGCTGCGCGCTACCCAGCTCCCCGTGCAGGAGGTGGCGGTGGCCTGCGGCTTCGCCGATGCCAACAGCTTTTGCCGCGCCTACCGTCTCCGCTACGGCACGAGCCCGGGCGCGGCGCGGCGTCGGTAATCGCCCGGGCCCGGGACGAGGTGCGCCCGGCCTCCGGGCCGCTTGCGCGCGGCCGCCGCTTCCGCACCTTTGGAAAATGCAACTCCGCGCCCGCCTCCTGCCCCGGCTCCTCGTCGCGCTCGTCGCCTTCGGCCTCGCCGGCGTCTTCACCGGCTGCGGCACCCAAGGCCTCTACTACCGCACCGCCGAAAAGTTCGGTTACCACAAACGCGACATCCTCGTCTCGCGAGTCGAGGACGCCCGCAAGGCCCAGACCGAGGCCAAAGATCAGTTCCAGGACGCGCTCACCCAGTTCCTCGCGCTCACCGAATCCGACCCCGGCGACATCAAGCGCATCTACGACCGCCTCAACGCCGAGTTGCGCGACTGCGAACGCCAGGCCCGGGAGGTGCGCTCCCGGATCTCCTCGGTCGAGGACGTGAGCGCCGCGCTCTTTCGCGAGTGGGAAGCCGAGGCCAAGTCGATCTCCGACCGCGAGGACCGCCGCGAGAGCGAGCGCCTCCTGCGCGAGACGCGCGAGCGCGCCAACGGCCTGATCCGCTCGATGAACACCGCCGCGAGCCGCATGGATCCGGTGCTTCAAAAGTTTCGCGACAAGGTGCTCGTGTTAAAGGCCAACCTCAACGCCCAGGCGGTGGCCGGCCTCTCCGGCACGGCCCGTGGCCTCGAGGCGGACGTGGGGCGGCTTGTCGCCGACATGGAGCACTCGATCCGCGAAGCCGAGTCCTTCATCGGCAGCATGCGCGGCCCGAGCTGACCCGCCTGTGTCGCCCCGCCGCCCGCAAAAAGCGGTGGATGCGCAGTGTCCTCGGTTGTCTTCACGCCACGAGAGCCCTTGATCGTCGGCTAAAACCCCCATGCCCGACTCTCTTTCCGTGAGTTTGAAGGACATCGCCGCCCTCGCGGGCGTATCGACCATGACCGTCTCGCGCGTGCTTGGCGGCAAGGGACAGGTAAGCGAGGCCAAACGACTCGCCGTCCGCGACGCCGCCGCCCGCCTCGGCTACCAGCCCAATCCGATGGTTCAGCAGATGATGTCGGACCTGCGCCGCCGCCGCGCCCACGCCTTTCGCGGCACGATCGCGTTTCTCAACAGCTCGAACCAAGAGGATGATTGGCGCACCCTGCCCTACCTGCGGCCCTGCTGGCAGGGCGCGCGCGACCGCGCGGCCGCGAGCGGTTTCGCCTTTGACGAGATCTGGATCAACGCGCCCGGCTGGAGCCCCGCCCGCACGCAGGCGGTCCTGGAGGCGCGTGGCATCCGCGGACTCCTCGTCGTTCCGGGCAGCAACCCGGAGCAGTTCGCCTTTTCGCTCGATACCTTCGCGCTGGCCTCCTTCGGCGGCCTCGCCTTCCCGCTGTCGATCCACCAGGTGCTGCCGGACCATTTTCACAACTACGCCACCTGCTACCGCGAGTTGAAGGCGCTCGGTTACCGACGTATCGGCCTCTTCGCCCCGGCCTACGAACTGGCGATCAGCGGCGAGGAGTCCCTCGGCGGCTTTCTCTCCGCGCAGTGGCGCAGTCCCGAACGCGAGCGGGTCCCGGTGGGCTCCGGTTCGGTCAACTGGGCCAGCGCCGAGCACGCCTTCAAGGAGTGGGTGCGCACAGCCAAGCCCGACGCGGTCGTCGCCAACTACAACCAGGTGCGCCGATGGCTCTCCGAGATCGGGCTCTCCTGCCCGGGCGACATCGGCCTGGCCCATCCCGGACTCGCGGAGGACGTGGCCGGGTGGTCCGGCATCGACGCCGACCTCTACTCCCAAGGCGCCCAAGCGGTGGACTTGCTGACCGCGCAAATCTTCCGCAACGAGCAGGGAATCCCGCGCCAGCCCAAACGGCTCACCATCCGCGGCACCTGGGTCACCGGGCGCACCACCCGACGCCTCGGCGGCGCGAGCTGAGTCGCAGGGGCCCTGCGCCCGCGCCCGCCGCGCCCCCGTCTCATCGGCGGCGCCGCGCCGCCACTACTCCCGCCCCGCTGCGGGTGCGCCGCGACGGGATCTCGCGGCCCCTCGCCGCGGCGCCCACGCGGCTGCCGGCTTGCCAGCCGTGGAGGGAAGCGACCATGATGACCCAAGCAGCTGCACAACGCCCATATGGACACACAAAAGCACTCCGGCCTCGGCATCGCCTCCTTCGTGGGGAGCATGCTCGGGGGCATCCTCGGCGCCGGCCTCCTCGTCGTCGCCGGCGTCCTCGAGACCATCACCCCCGGGGGTCTCGGCGAAGATTCGGTTAGCGCGATGATCATCGGGCTCTCCCTCTTCGCCGTCCTCGGTCTCGCCTTCACCGCGCTCGTGCTCGGCATCTGCGGGCTCTGCCAAAAAGAACGGAAGCGGGTCTTCGCCACGCTCGGCACCATTTTCTCCGGCCTCACCATCTTCGGCCTGGGCGCCATCGTGGTCCTGGGGATCGTGGCCGGCTAGTTCAAGCGACCCCCGGTCGGCGCGCTCGCCCGCTCATCCGGCCGCGTCGCCCGCTCCAGCTCCCCCAGGCCCGCCAGCGCCTGCTCGCGGTCCAGCCCGCACATCCCGCGCGTGGGGCGCAGACCGACACAGAAGGCCGGCCTCTCCGGCCGGCCGAACAAGGCGCAACCAAAATCCGGCAGCAACTGGACGCAGGGGATCCCCGCGGGCTTGCCCTGTGGCATGCCCGGAATCGGCGACGTAATGCTCGGGGCGATACAACAGGCCCCGCAGCCCGCGCGACACTCGCAAGCCTCCTCGACGCTCACTCGAGGTGCGCGCGCAACATCCACGCGGTCTTTTCGTGGTCCTCCAAAAGCCCGGTGAGGAAATCATTCGTCCCGGCGTCGCCCGCCTCGTCCGCCACCCGGATCGCCTCGCGCAGCGAGCGGATCACCGACTCATGATCGCCGAGCAAGATCGCGATCATCTTCTCGGCCTCCAAGAGGCCGCCGGGTTGCTCGTCGAGCCTCGCCAGCTTGAGAAACTCCTTCATCGAGCCCGGCGCCACGCCGCCGAGGATGCGAATCCGCTCCGCGACCTCGTCGATGACCTCCGCAAGCGCGTCGTATTGTTTCTCGAAGAGCTCGTGCAAGACGCCGAACTGGAGACCGGTGACGTTCCAGTGGAAGTTGCGGGTCTTCACATAGAGCACGTGCTCGTCCGCGAGGAGACGCACAAGCGCCTCGTGCACCGCGTCGCGCGCTTTTCCGGAAAGGCCAAGATTCGGTTTCATGGGAGCACAGCAAAACCGACTTTGCGGCCCTGTCCAATCCCTCCGCTCCGGCACCGCCGTCAGCGCCTCATCGGCGATGACGCGGTGGCGGACTTCCGAGTCCGTCTCGCCGACGCCGCCCCCGGCTGTTGTTTCCCCCGCGTCGCCTATTGAGGCCACTCGATGATCATCGTCGGCGCGATCGGGTAGCGGCCGCAGTCGTGCTCATATACGCTCAAGCCGCCCACCGGGGACACATCCGGCACCGTGCAGCGCAGGCGCAGCGGGCCCTCGCGGCCGGTCGAGTTGACCACGCCGGCCAGCGCGCCGTCCTCCAGAACCGCGCGAATCAGGTAGCCGTAGCCGCCCTTGCCGCCACGCAGGTAGCTGAGCGCCCCGCGCGTGTCGTGCGGGTGGTCGGGCAGGATGCCGCGATGCACCGGCACGCCGTTGAGCGTGAGCTCGCACCAGGTCGGGTAGCGGTAGGCGTCGGTCTGCGGGGTGTCGAGCCGCCGCGCCGAGACCTCGAGCAGGATGCGGATGCGCACCGCCTCGCGCAGGCGACGCAGCTCCGGATCGGTGAACCACCACTCGAAGTGCCCCGCGCCGCGCCCGTAGGCCACGCCCTGTTGCTCGGCCTCCTCGCGCGTGCAGCCGTCGCCGCTCCACGCGGCCGAGTGCCAATCCTGCACCCGGCGCCGGAGCACCAGCGTGGGCCCGCGCTCCTCGCGCTCGGGAGGCGCCTCGCGGCCGACGAGGTGTTGCACAAAGTTGCTCGCCACCGTCTCGCCCGCCGGGGTGACCGCCGCCACCGAGAGCGTGCAAAGCATGGGCTCCTTGGGCAGCTGGACGGCGATGCGCTTGGCGAGCTCCACGCGGTGGTGGGTGAAGGGGATCTTGGCGCGTCCGCGCAGGAGCATCGGGTGCTCGGTGCCGAAGGTGTCGATGCCCGAGTAGTTCCAGTGCAGCACCACGCCGTCGCGGCGGCGGCGCGAGAAATGCGAGGAAAACACGTCCAGCTCCACCCGCTCGCCCAGGTCGTGGCGGGAGATGGGCGCGGCGTCGACCGGGAGCACGTCGCCCTGGTTGATGATCGCCGGCTCGTAGCCGAACTCCTTGCGCGTGCGGTCGTAGTTGAGGAAGCCGTTGTATTCCCACTCCACATCGGTGAGCTCGGTGAAGATGTAGGCCGAGAGCTGCCCGTGGCGGCGCAGCTCGTTGGTGAGAAACTTGAAGGACCAGCTGATGTCGCGGTCGCCGTCGAGCGCCCCCACCCCGCCGTATTCGCTGTTGATGAGGGGCGCGTCGCGCTGCTCGCGACCCTCGATGTAGTTGTGCTTCGAGCCGCGGTAGGTCTTGGCCACGATGTCCTCGATGTGGGCGCGGGCCTTCGCGTAGTCGTCGATGTAGAAGTGCCAGGAGTTGATGTCGGTCTCCACGTGGCCGTAGGCGTCGAGATGCTCCCAGACGACCACGCTCATGTCCTCGATCAGGCGGGTGGAGTCGAGCTGCTTGGCGAGCAGCCACATGCCGTGGATCCAGTCGAAGGCGGATTTGCTCGCGGCGCGGCGCGCCTCGCGGTCGGCCTCGGGGATCTCGAGGTGCGGGGTGATGAGCTTCATCAGCTCGTTCTGCCCGCCGAAGCCCCAGCTCTCGTTGAAGATGCACCAGGCGATGATCGAGGGGTGGTTGAAGTCGCGGTCGATGCCGAGGCGCATCATCTCCTCGAAGCGGCGGCGGCCGAGCGGGGTGTCGCCGCCCTCGCCGAAGTTCGGGAAATCCTGCATGAGCAGGATGCCGAGGGTGTCCGCGTAGTAGAGCAGGATGGGGTCATCCAGCTTGATGTGGATGCGCAGGAAATCGAAGCCCATGCGGCGGGCGAAGCCGATGTCGTCGCGCAGCACGGAGGCGTCGGGCGCGGTGTAGACGCCCGCGGGATGGTAGCTCTGGTAGAGGGCGCCGCGCAGGTAGATGGGCTTGTTGTTCAGGCAGAGCGTGGCGGGCCCCTGCTCCACCGGTCCGGTGCTGATCTTGCGCATGCCGAAGTAGCCGCGCACGATGTCGAGCTCGCGGTCCTCCTCGTCGTGCACGCGGAAGATCACGCGGTAGAGCTTGGGGTCGCCGGGGTCCCAGAGCGAGATGGGGTGGATCTCGGCGTCGCCGGAGTGCACGGAGAAATCGTCGGCCCGGGCGGGCGCGAGCGCGGCGCGGTGCGGCGGGGCCTCGGGCGGTATGATCTCCACGGATACGGCGTGGGCCGGCCCGAGGCCCTTGCCGAAGACCTCGAAGTGCGCGCGGCCGGTGTCGATGTCGGTCGTGATGCGGAAGTGGTCGATGTGGATGGCGGAGCGCGGCTCGAGAAAGACGGTCTGCCAGATGCCGCTCGTGGTCGTATACCAGCCCCACTGTTTGCCGACGGGCTGCTCGCGGTTGTCCATCGGATCCTCGACGCGGATGACGAGCAGGGCCTCGCGGCCGGGCGTGTCGCCGGAGGCGGGGCGCAGGGCGTCGGTGATGTCGACCTCGATGGGCGTGTAGCCGCCCTCGTGATGGCCCACGTGCACGCCGTTGCACCACACGTCGGTGAAGAAATCCGCCGCGCCGATGGTGAGGATGACGCGCCGTTGCCGCCACACCGGCGTGTCGGGGATGCAGGCGTGGCGGCGATACCAGCCCACCTCGTGGCGCGGGGCCTGGCGGTGGTTGTCGGGGGTCACCGCGACGGGGTCGAGGAAGACGCGCGTCGAGTAGTAGTTCTCGTTGCCCGCGGCGTCGGACTCGCCCCAGGCGGCGAGCGATTCCCAGCAAAAGGGCACCATGATCTGCTCGCGCCACTCCGGTCCGCCGGTCTCGAACCAGCGCTCGGTCTCGCCCCGGCGCTCCGGATCGAAACGAAACTGCCAGGGGCCGTTGAGATTGAGCCACTCCACGCCTTCGACGCGGCCGCGCTGGCGGTCTGGGCGGGGGTATTCGGGACGGGGGATCGAGGAGTGCGGGAACATGGAGGGGGACGAGTGGAAGGGGGGCGGCTTGCCCTCGGGCGGCCGGGGCGGACACGGCGACCGGGGCGAGCGCGGCGCCGGAGGGCGGCGCGCTCGCCCCGAGGGCGCTTCGACTGACGACGCTTGATCGGGGCTCAGGCCACGACTGGCTCGGCAAGGGCGTCGGCACGGGTCATGCCGGCGATCTTGCCGAAGAGCGTGAGCGCCTGGCCGACCACTTGGTCCATGTTGTAGTAGCGATAGGTCGCCAGCCGGCCGACGAAGTGCACGTTGGGCGTGGCCTCGGCGAGTTCCTGGTAGCGTTTGTAGAGAGCCGCGTTGTCCGGCCGCGGGATCGGGTAGTAGGGATCGCCCTCGGCCTTCGGATACTCATAGACGATGCTCGTGAGCGGGTGTTCCTGCCCGGTCAGGTATTTGAACTCCGTGCAGCGGGTATAGGCGTATTCGTTGGGATAGTTGACCACGGGCGCCGACTGGAAGGTCGGCTTGAGGTGCGTTTCGTGCTTAAACTCGAGCGAGCGGTAGGGCAGCTTGCCGAAGCGATACTCGAAGAACTCGTCGACCGGGCCGGTGAAGATGAGCGCGCCATACTCGATCTCGTGGCGGATCTCCCGGTAGTCGGTGTTGAGCATGATCTTGATGTTGGGGTGATCCAACATGTTCTCGAACATGTGGGTGAAGCCGCGCGCCGGCATCGCCTGGTAGGTGTCGGTGAAGTAGCGGTCGTCGCGGTTGTAGCGCAGCGGCACGCGCGCGGTCACCTGCGCGTCGAGCTCGGAGGGATCGAGCCCCCACTGCTTGCGGGTGTAGCCGCGGAAGAACTTTTCGTAGAGCTCGCGCCCCACCCCCTTCACGACCACGTCCTCCGAGCTGCGCACCTGCTCGCGCGGCTCGGCGACCTTGGCGAGAAACTGCTTCATGCCCTCGGCGTCGAAATTCTGGCCGTAGAGCTCGTTGATCGTGTCGAGGTTGATCGGGATGGGCACGAGACGCCCGTCCACGCAGGCCTTCACCCGGTGCTGGTATTGGCGCCACTCGGTGAACTGGCCGAGGTAGTCGAAGATCTCGGCCGAGTTGGTGTGGAAGATGTGCGGCCCGTAGCGATGGATGAGGACGCCGTGCTTGTCGTGACAATCGTAGGCGTTGCCCCCGATGTGGGGGCGGCGGTCCACGATGAGCACGCGCTTGTTGAGCCGACGGGCCAGACGTTCGGCGAGCACGCTGCCGGCGAAGCCGGCGCCTACGATGAGATAGTCAAACACAGGAGGGCGAAGGGGTGAGGGTTGCGGAGGAGGAAACGGTGGCGCTCGCGGCGCGCTGGCCGGAGGCGGAGGAGCTCTTCTGGGCGGCGGAGGCGCGGGCGGACTTTGCGACGAGCACGTCGAGGATGTGCCCCTCCATCTTGGCCGCGATCGCCTCCCAGGTGTTGCTCAGGGCGAGCGAGAGACCGCGGGCGATGCGACGGGAGGAGGGCGAGGCGACCTCTTGGGCGCAGAGCGCGATGAACTCCTCGTGCGACCGGGCCACCCGGGCGACGCCGTCGAAGTTGCTCCGCACCTCGTCGAGCGCGGTGGAGACGACCGGGCGGCCGGCCGCCATGTATTCGAGCGCCTTGGTGGGATTGATGTATTCCGTCGCCGCGTTGAGCGCGAAGGGCATCAGGCAAACGTTGAAGCCCTTGGTGATCGAGGGCAGCAGGTCGTAGGGCTGGCCGCCGAGCCAGTGGAGGTTGGGACGCCGGGGGAAGTCGGCGGCGTTCACCTTGCAAGCCGGTCCGACCATCACGATCTGCCATTCGGAGCGGGCGTCGGCGAGCCGCGCGATGAGCTCGTAGTCGATCCGCTCGTCGATCACGCCGAAGTAGCCGAGCACGGGCGCCCCGGGGCGGCCGGCGAGTTTCTCGGCGAGGCAGGGGGCGACCTTGAGCGAGGAGGAGCGGGCCGCGCCAAAGTGCTCGCAGTCGACGCCGGTGCCGTAGAAGTGGCAATTCGGGTTCAGGGGCAGGCGCTTGTCGCGCATCTTGCGTCCGCCGCAAAACACGACGTCGGCGAAAGTCAGCAGCGCGCGCTCCCGGTCGAGCAGGCCCGGGGGCGGGTCCTTGAACTGCGAAAGCTCGTCCATGCAGTCGTAGACGATGGCCCGCTCGCCGAGCCAACCGGCGTAGGCGGTGACGGCCATGGGATCGTTGAACCAGAGCACCGGGCGCTGGAACTGCCCGTGCAGTTCGCCCGCCAGCGCCTCGAGCACCAGGCGGCGGCGCTCGAAATCGATGAAGGCGCCGTCATGCCAGCGCGAGGCCGGCAGATGCACGCGCAGGATGGTGACGTTTGGATGCGCCTCCGGTTTGCGCAGGACCACCTCGCCCGCCGGCACGTCCAGGCAATGCGTCTCGACGAAAAGAAGGGGATGGCGCCGGGCGAGACGGGAGAGGAACTGCTGCGGACGCTGCCACACCCAGTCCCAGCTCAGGTGACAAAAGGCGATGATCGAGAAGCCCGGGTCGGCGCGGCCGAAACCCGTAGTGCTTTTCTCACTACTCGGGCGCGTCAGTTCGTCCACGAAGGCTGCGCTGCGCGCGGCGGTGCCGGTGAATCCACCGAAGGAAAAAGCTAGATTGGCGGCCGAGGAAGGTGAGAGCGACATATAGGGACGGGATCACGCCACGGCTCCCGCGAAGGGTCCGGGCTGGGTTAGGGTTGATGATGAAAATGAACCGAAGGCTGCCTTAGCCCCGTCCGTGCCAGCTTGATTCGTCAGAATGCTTCCCGCTCCGCCGCAGGAGATTGCGGTCTTTTTTAACAAACCGGCGTTTGGCCGGCGGGTGCACGATGCACCTTGCGGCGGCCACTTTGGTGGGCGGAACGCACCCTGCCCCGTCGCGCGGGCCCTATCTTGTCGCTCGCGGTCGTTTCGCCCCTTCGGCTCGTATCCCCGGCGACGGACCCGCCCTGGGCGCGCCCGCCAGTTCTCGCGCGTCGCGAGGGACAACTGGCACGGAAAATCCCGGGGAGTGCGGCGCGATCAAGCGCCGCCACCCAAGGCCGCGATCATCGCGCGAAAATCCTCCGGCAGCGGCGCGCGCAGCTCGATCTGGCGGGCGGTGACCGGGTGGTGAAACACGAGGTGCTCGGCGTGGAGCATGACGCGCGGCGGGCGCATCGGGAGCGGCGTGCTGTCCTTCCAGCCGTAGGTCGAGTCGCCGAGGATCGAGTGGCCGATCGACTTCAGGTGCACTCGGATCTGGTGCGTGCGGCCGGTGTGGATGTGGCAACGCAGCAGCGCGGCCCGCGGCGCGAAGGCGCGCTCGATTTTCCAGTCGGTGCGGGCCGGCTTGCCACCCTCGCCCGTCGTCATGCGGTGCCGATGGATCGGATGGCGCGCGATGCTGCTCTCGATCACGCCGCTGAGCAGACGCGGCACGCCGGCCACCAGCGCGAGATACTCCTTGTGCAGGTGGCGCTCGGCGAATTGCTCCGAGAGCCCGCGGTGCGCGGCGTCGCTCTTGGCGACCACGATCACTCCGGTCGTCTCGCGGTCGAGCCGGTGCACGATGCCCGGACGCTCCACCCCGCCCACCCCGCTGAGCGAACCGGCGCAATGCGCCAGCAGCGCGTGCACCAGCGTGTCCTCGCCCGTGCCCGCGCCGGGATGCACCACCATGCCGGCGGCCTTGTTCACCGCCAGCAGGTGCTCGTCCTCGTAAAGCACGTCGAGCGGGATGTCCGCCGGACGCAGCTCGGAGGGCGCGACGTCGGCGTGGGAAAACTCCACCACGTCGCCCGCGCGCAGCTCGGACTTTTTGTCCAGGACCTCCGCGCCGCGCCGCACACGCCCCGCCTCGAAGGCGCGCTGCCAGGCCACGCGACTGTGGTCGGGAAAGGCGGTCGCGAGCAGCTTGTCCGCGCGTTCCCGCCGAGTGCCGGCGGGAACGGTGTAGGTTTGGAGGTCGGACATGATGAAAAAACTAACCGCGGATCCCGCGGATGGGCGCGGATACGGCCAACCAAATGGGGCCCTCTTGATCCGCGTGCATCCGCGTTATCCGCGGTCCACAAAAACCGATCAGCTCGCGTAGGGCAGCGGATACTTTTTCGCGAGGGTGGCGACGAGCGCCTTGGACTTCTCGATGGCGGCGGCCTCGTCGGGCGTGCCGATGGCCTTGAGCACGGTGTCGATCGCCTCGGCGATCACGTCCATGTCGGCCTCGACGAGACCGCGCGAGGTGACCGCCGGCGTGCCGAGGCGGATGCCCGAGGCCTGGAAGGGCGAGCGGGTCTCGAAGGGCACGGTGTTCTTGTTGCAGGTGATGTGGGCCAGATCGAGCGTCTCCTGGGCCTTTTTGGCTGTGAGCTCGGGCAGGTTGGCGCGCAGGTCGACGAGGAAGAGGTGGTTCTCGGTGCCGCCGGAGCAGATCTTGTAGCCGCGCTTCTGCATCGCGGCGCAGAGGGCCTTGGAGTTGGCCACGACCTTCTGCGCGTAGGCCTTGAACTCGGGTGTGGCGCATTGGGCGAAGCAGACAGCCTTGGCTGCGATGACGTGCATGAGCGGGCCGCCCTGGCCGCCGGGGAACATGGCGGAGTCGATGGCCTTGGCGTGCGCGGCCTTGCAGAGGATGAGGCCGCCGCGCGGACCGCGCAGGGTCTTGTGCGTGGTGGTGGTCACGAAGTCGGCGTGCGGCACCGGCGAGGGGTGCACGC
>JAUVVA010000044.1 GCA_030604905.1 Verrucomicrobiota bacterium
ACTGCGACATGGAGAAGGGGCAGATGCGCTGCGACGCCAACATTTCCATCCGCCCCGCCGGCTCCACCGCGCTCGGCACCAAGGTCGAGCTGAAGAACCTCAACTCCATCTCCTTCGTCCGCGACGGCATCGCCCACGAGATCGCCCGCCAGATCGCGGTCGTTAAGGCCGGCGGCACCATCGTGCAGGAGACCCGCGACTATGACGGCCTCACCGGCACCAGCCAGTCGCTCCGCTCCAAGGAAATGGCGCACGACTACCGCTACTTCCCGGATCCCGACCTCATGCCGGTCAAGGTGGACGCCGAGTGGCGCTCGCGCCTCGCCGCCGAGCTGCCCGAGCGCCCCTTCGACAAGCAGCGCCGCTTCATGGCCGCCGCGCCCGAGGGCTACGGCCTGCCCTACACGCTCGCCAGCGTCCTCATCCCGGACCGCGCGCTCGCCGATTGGTTCGAGGCCGCCGTCCAGGCCGCCGGCCCCGCACTCGCCCAGCCGGTGGGCAACTGGATCGCGAACGACCTGCTGCGCGAACTCTCCGCCTCCGGCACCGCCCTCGCCGACGCGAAGGTGACGCCCGCCGCGCTCGCCGAACTCGTTAAACTCATCGATGCCGGCACGCTCCTGCAAAACGCCGCGAAGGAGGTCTTCGCCGACATGTTCGCCACCGGCGAGGCGCCCGCCGCGATCGTCGCGCGCAAGGGCCTCGCCGTCGCCCAGACCGACAGCGGTGAGCTCGAGCAATGGTGCCGCGACGCCATCGCGGCCAACGCCAAGGCCGCGGCCGAGTTCAAGGCCGGCAAGGAAAGCGCCATCAACGGCCTCAAGGGCCCGGTGATGAAGGCCGCCAAGGGCAAGGTGAACCCGAAGCTCGTCGACGAGACCCTGCGCCGCGTGCTCGCGGCGATGTGACGCGGCGCCGTCGATTGTTTTTTACCGCGGGTGGCGCGGATGGGCGCGGTTAACCGGCGCTGTCGAAAATCTCCAATTCCCCCAAGGACCGGGGGGAGCGGTGAAGGTGGGTCCGCGCTTGCCCGCGCGGGAAGGCCGCGGATGGTGGCTTACGAACTCCAAACATGGTCGCTTCCACCCGCTCCGACGCTTCTTCCGCATCCGCCGACAACGCCTTCCTCAGCGAGGCTTTTGACATCCGCTGGGCCGATCACCGGCCGGAATTGATCGTGCCCGCCATCGAGCAGGCCCTCGCCGAGGCTCAGGCCCGGATCGACGCCATCGCGGCCGATCCCTCCCCGGCCACCTTCGAGAACAGTTTCCTCGCCCTCGAGCACGCCACCGAGCGGCTCAACCTCGCCTGGGGCAAGGTCACGCACCTCCAGTCGGTCAGCGATTCGCCGGCCCTGCGCGAGGCGCACAACGCGGTGCTGCCCAAAGTCTCCGCCTTCTTCGCCGCCATCCCGCTCAACCCCGCGCTCTGGTCGCGCCTCAAGGCCGGGGCCGAGTCGCCGAGCGGCCGCGCCGCCGAGGGCGTGTGGGCCCGTCTGCGCGAGGAGACGCTCGCCGGCTTCCGCGAAGCCGGCGCCGACCTGCCCGCCGACAAACGCGCGCGCCTCGAGGCCCTCGAATCCGAGCTCGCGCAGCTCACGCAAAAATATTCGGAAAACACCCTCGATTCGACCAACGCCTGGCAGCTCCTCGTCGAGGACCCCGCGCGCCTGCGCGGCCTGCCCGAGCACGCGATCGCCGCCGCGCGCGAGTCGGCGAAAAAGAAGGGCCTCGGCAGCGACGAGAAGCCCGTCTGGCGCTTCACCCTGCACCAGCCCTCGCAGGAGCCGGTGATGCTCTACGCCGAGGACGAAACGCTGCGCCAAGAGGTCTGGGCGGGCTCCATCGCCGTCGGCGCCGAGGCCGAGGGCGGCAAGTGGGACAACGGCCCGCTCGTGCAAAAGATCCTCGCCCTGCGCGCCGAGAAGGCCGCGCTCCTCGGCAAGGCCAACTTCGCCGACCTCGTGCTCACCCGCCGCATGGCGCGCGAGGGAGCCAAGGCGCTGGCCTTCGTGACCGATTTTGAGGCGCGCTGCCGCGCCGCCTTCGCCCGCGAGTGCGAGGAGTTGGAGCGCTTCAAGGCCGAGCGCAGCGGCCAGCCCGCCGGCCGGCTCAAGGCCTGGGAGGTCGGCTTCTGGGCCGAGAAACTCCGCCAGGCGCGCCACGCCTTCGACGAGGAGGCGCTGCGGCCCTACTTCGAGGTGAGCCGCGTGCAGGCGGGGCTCTTCGAACTTGTGCACCGCGTGTTTGGCCTGCGCGTGGCCGAGGTCGCGGTGGAGCCCGACATGCTCTGGCACCCGGACGTGAAGTTCTACCAGTTGCGCGACGAGGCCGGCACGCACCTCGGCTCCTTCTACGCCGACTGGCATCCGCGCGAGTCGAAACGCGGCGGCGCCTGGATGGGCTACCTGATCACCGGCGGGCCGTGCCGTCGCCCGGGCGACGGAATGACCAAGGACCAAGGACCAATGACCAATGAACGGAGCGGAGGCGC
This sequence comes from Verrucomicrobiota bacterium, assembly GCA_030604905.1. Taxonomy (GTDB): domain Bacteria; phylum Verrucomicrobiota; class Verrucomicrobiia; order Opitutales; family Opitutaceae; genus IMCC26134_A. Next base: position 2,494 of record JAUVVA010000044.1, read on the forward strand.
GGAGTCGTCCGCGAAGCGTGCGCCCCATCTCGGCTACATCTGCGGCAACATGTCTCCGACCACGGCGGAGCGTCCGGCCCTGCTCACGCACCGTGAGGTGGAGACGATTTTCCACGAGTTCGGCCACCTGCTGCACCACCTGCTCGGCGAGGTGCCGGTCAAATCGCTCAACGGTGTCAACGTGGCCTGGGACTTCGTGGAGCTGCCCTCGCAGATCATGGAGAACTGGTGCTGGGAGCGGGAGTCGCTCGATCTCTTCGCCCGCCACCACCGGACCGCCGAGCCCATCCCGGAGGACCTCTTCAAAAAGATGGTCGGCGCGCGAAACTTCCGCGCCGCCTGCGCCGCGATGCGCCAGGTGCAGTTCGCCAAGATGGACCTGCTGCTCCACCTGCGCGCGCCCGAGTTTGTCGACGGCGACATCGAGGCGAAGGCGCGCGCGCTCGTCGCCGATTGCATGATCCCCACCGAGCCGCCGGCGCGCAGCATCGTGCGCCGCTTCGGGCACCTCTTCTCCGATCCGGTCGGCTACGCGGCCGGCTACTACTCCTACAAGTGGGCGGAGGTGCTCGAGGCCGACGCCTTCACGCGCTGGAAACAAGCGGGTGTCTTCTCGCGCGAGGTCGGCGCGGAGTTTGTCGAACACATCCTGAGCAAGGGCAACTCGGCCGAGGCGGCGGAGCTGTTCCGCCGCTTCATGGGCCGCGACGCCGATCCGCGCGCCTTGCTCGAGCGCTGCGGGCTGGCCGCCCCGACTCCCGCCGCCGCCTAGCGCGTCCAACCCCGCCCAAGCACGAAAGACCACCCCGATGCCCGAGCCGGCGACACCCGAGCAGACCCCGAAGCCGCGACGCGGCTGGGGGCGGCGCGTCGCCTGGATCGCGGGAGGCCTTGGCCTCGTGCTCCTGCTCGTCGCCGCGACGCTCGACTTCTGGGCGCCCGCGCTCGGGCTGCGCTTCGCCGGCGTGCAGGCGGAGAGCCGGAGCACCGAGCCGGGGCGCGGCGTCACCTGGGAGGGCCTGGTCTGGGAAGGCGAGGGCCTGCGCCTGGAGGCGCGTCGCCTGGTGGTGAGCGCGCCTTGGCGCATCCTGCGTCGTGGCGAGGTGGACGCGGAGTTGAGCGATTGGGTGCTCACCGTGGAGGAGACACCGGCGGAGGAGCGCGAGCCGCGCCCCGAGCGCGAGGGCGGCGGAGCCTGGGACGAGCTGGTGCCCACGCTGCGGCGCGTGGCGGAGCACCTGGAGAGCTGGGTGGGCGAGGTGGAGCTGAGCCGCGGTCTGGTGCGCGTGGGCGAGGAGGAGATCGTGGTCGAGCGCGTCGCGCTCTGGGGGGATCGTTTTCGCGTGCGGGCGGCCGCGCGCGGGCAGACGGTGGAGCTGGAGGGGCGGGTCGGCGAGACGCGGGCGGAGCTCGCGTGGATGGAGGGCGGCGTGACGGCGCGGGTCGCGCTCGAGCCGGAGCGGGCGCGGGTCGATCTCGATTGGGAGGCGAACACCGCGCGGGCCGACCTCGAGTTCGCGCCCGGCGAGTGGATGCCGGCCCGGCTGCGCGCGAGCGGCGAGGGCTGGACCATCCCGGGGGAGCGGCTCGGCGTGGGCGAGCAGTATGCGGTGGTGCAGGGCGATTTCGAACTCTGGGGCGAGGGCGAGAACCTGCGCGCCGGGCTGCGCGCGCACGCCACGCCGCGCGGGGAGGGCTTTCCCGAGCTGCGGGTCGAGCTGGCGGGCCAGGGCGGGCGCGAGCAGCTGCGGATCGAGCGGGTGGAGATCGAGGCGCCGCAGGCGCGGGCCCGGCTGAGCGCGCCCGTCGAGTGGCGCCAGGGCGCGGGCTGGAGCGGCGACGGGCAACCGGACTTTTATTGGGAGGCGGATCTGGACGCGCTCACCGGGCAGGTGGTCGGCGGGCGCGTGGCGGGCTCGGTGCGCTGGGATCCGGGCGAGGAGGATTGGCGCGTGCGCTGGAACGCGCGCGGTCGCGGGCTCACCTGGCGGGACCTGCCGCCGACCGACATCGACTTTCGCGGCGAGAGCGACGCGGGCGAGACCAGCGTGGCCGCCGCCGAGCTGATCTCGGCCGACGGCTCGCGCGCCGAGCTGAGCGGCCGCGTGCGGCACGATACGCGCGTGCTGGAGGCGGGGGTGCTGAGCGCGCGGCTGCGCGGCGGCCTCCTCGCGCCCTGGCTGCCCGAGGGCGCGGTGCTGGACGAGGTGCGGGTGGAGGGCCGCGCGGCCGGGCTCTGGCCCGCGTTGGAGGTGGCGGGGCGCGTGAGCACGGCGCGGGTGGAGCACGCGGGCTGGACGGCGGACTCGCTCTTGGCGGAGCTGTCGGGCCGCCTCGACCAGGCGCTGCGCGGCACCGTGGAGCTGCGCCGGGGCGAGGCGCTTTTGTTTGCCCGGGTGGAGGCGGACGAGAACGAGGGGCGGGCGGAGGAGTTGGTCTGGCGGCGCGGTGAGGACGTGCGCCTCCACGCCACCGCGCCGGTCTTCGCGCGCTGGGCGGGGGAGCAGAGGCGGGTCCGCGCCCAGTTCGTCGGCGCGGATGACGCGCTCCTGCAGGTGGATTGGGACGAGGGCCGCGTCACGCGGGCGCAGGCGGAGAATCTCGATTCGAGCTGGATCGCGGACTGGCGGGTCGACGGCGAGGCGCCGCAGCTGCGCCTGCGCAATCTCGAGCTTGCGGGCAGAGTGGGGCCGGACGGCATCCTGGCGGGCTCGGGCGGCTTTGGCCTGGTGGGCACGCTTGGCGGCGACTCGGTCTGGGCGCGGGGCTCGGCCAGCGTGGGGGCGGAGGGCGCGCGACTCGAGGCGCTGGAGGCGGGCCGCGGCGGCGAGCTGCTGGTCTCGGGCGCGGGCACGGTGCCCTGGCGCGTGCGCCGCGGGGGCGAGGAGCAGGCGCTGGAGGCGGTGCCGGACGGGCGCTGGGATCTGCGGCTGGACTCGCGGGCGGGGGCGGACTGGTGGGACGAGTTGGCGAGGTTTGCCGACCTCACGCTCGAGCAGCCCACGGTGATGCTGCGCGTGGAGGGGCCGGCCGGCGCTCCCCGCGGGCGGGCCGAGCTGGGCGCCGAGCGCATCGTGCTCCAAGGCGAAGAGCTGCCCGAGGGCGGGCTCGAGCTGCGGGGCTTGAACGCCGTGGCGGACATCGCGGGCGATGAGCTCGCGATCCGCCGGCTGGCCGCGACCGTGGACGGGCAAAAGATCGAGGCGGAGGGTCGCCTGCCGATGAACGAGGGTGACTTCGCGCGCCTGCGCGAGGCGCCCTATGTGTGGCTGCGCGACCACGCCGAGGCGCGGGTGCGCATCCCGGGCGCGGAGGTGGCGGCGCTGGCCCGCTACATGCCGACCCTGCTCGCGCCGCAGGGCACGGTGGACGCGGAGCTGCGCCTCTCGCCGCCGGCGCGGATCGACGGCTGGCTGGCGCTGGGCGGCGCGGCCACGCGGCCGCTCGGCAACTTTGGCGTCCTGCAGGACGTGGAGGTGCGGCTGGCGCTGAGCGGCATGGACGTGCGCATCGAGCGCATGCGGGCGACGGCGGGCGGTCAGGAACTGCGGGTGACGGGCGGGGCGAGGCGGCAGCCGGGCGGCGAGCCCCTGCTCGACCTCGCGATCCAGGCCGAGCGGTTCCCGTTGGTGCGGCGGCCGGGCCTGATTTTTCGCGGCGACCTCGATCTCACCGTGAAGACCGACGAGCGCGGGCGCACCCGGTTGGGGGGCGAGGTGGGGCTGCGCGACAGCTTGTTCTTGGTCGATATCCGTCCGCTGATCACGCCGCGCGGCGGCGGTGGCACGGGCGTGGAGCGGAGGCCGCCCTACTTCTCGGTGGAGACGCCGCCGCTGGCGGACTGGGAGCTGGGTCTGCGGGTCGAGGGTGTGGAGTTCCTGCGCATGCGCACGCCGGTCTTCGAGGGCCTGGGCTCGATGCGCTTCGACCTGGCCGGCACGCTGCGCGAGCCGCGCGCGGTCGGCGAATTCTGGATCGAGCGCGGCAACATCCTCTTTCCCTTCGCCACCTTCGCGGTGCAGGAGGGCGCGGTGCGCCTGCGCGCGAGCGATCCCTTCACCCCGGTGCTGGATTTCCGCGCGGAGGGCCGCCGGCTCGGCTACGATCTGCGCCTCGAGCTGAACGGCACGGTGGACAACCCGCAGCTGCAGCTCACCTCGAGTCCGCCGCTCGAGGCCGACGCGGTGCTACTCATGGTGACGGCGGGCATTCCGCCGAGCGACGGGCCGGGCGGCTCGACCGGTTCGCAGCGGCTGGCGGCGGTCGGCGCCTACCTGGGGCGCGACGTGTTGCGCTCGCTCGGCTTTGGCGGCTCGGACGAAGGGCGTCTGGTCATCACCTCCGGCGAAAACGTCTCGCGGCAGGGGCGCGAGACCTACGGCTTCGAGTTTCGGCTCAACGACCGCTGGTCGCTGACCGGCGAGTTCGACGAATTTGACGCTTACAACGTGGGCGTGCAGCGGCGCTACGAGGCCCCCCGGCCGCGCGGGGCGCCGCGCGGTGAACCGGACCACAGCGCGCCGCCGGTGTTTCTCGACGGAGGCGGAGCGAGAAACGAGGAGGCCGAGGAGGCGCGGGCCGACGAGTCGGAGAACGGCGAAGAGACCCCGGAGGAGAACCAATCATGAAAACCCTGCGCGGAAGTTTGTTGGCCGGAATGGTGTGGGCCTGCGCCGGTTCGCTGGCGGCGGCCGATCTCACGGTGCGCGGCTTCGGTCTCTTGAAGAACCGCGAGATGGCGCTCACGGTGCGCCTGCTGCTCGGGGACGACGATGGTCTCGGCACGGTGGACGCCTCGTTGATCGAGGACGCGGCGCTGGTGCTGAGCTCGGAGCTGGTGGAGGAGGGATTTTTCGACGCGCGGATTCGCGCCATCTGGACGGACACGGAGGGGCGGGAGGGCGAAGCGGAGCTGGATGCCGAGCTGAGCCAGGCCCTGCCGCGGCCGCTGGTGGTCACGCGGCTGCGTCTCGAGGCGGTGCCGGGCACGCGGGCGGTGGTGGAGGAGGTGCGCTTCGAGGGCCTGCGTTCGATGCCGGAGAAGGAGGCGCGGGCCTACTTCAGGCCGGAGACGGGGCTGTTCACGCCCGAGCGGGTGCGGGCCTGGTCGGAGGCGGGCGAGCGGCAGGCGGCGGCGCAGCTGCGCGACGTGCTGCGCTCGCGCGGCTTCAACGAGGCCAAGGTCGAGGTGGTGGAGTCGGTGCTGGATCGCGAGACCGGCAAGGTTTCTCTGACGGTGCGGGTGGAAGAGGGCCCGCTCTGGCGGGTGCGGGACTGGCGGGCGGAGGTGGCGGGGGGCGGGGAGCTCTTCGGCGGCGAGCCGCGCTGGCTGCTCGGCGCCACCTGGACGCGCGCGCTGGCGCAGGATCTGGCGCAGGGCACGCGCAGCGCGTATTTTTCCCGTGGATACGCCGACGCGCGGGTGTCGTGGAGCGCCGAGCCCGGGGAGGCGGACGAGAACGGCGAGCGGTCGGTGACGGCGGTGGTGCGGGTCGACCCCGGCGAGGCCTTCGTGATCGGCCGGGTGCGGGTCGAGGGGGCGGGCCGCACGCAGGTGGGCCTGATGGAGACCCGCGCAAAGCTGGAGTCGGGGCGGCCGCACGATCCGGCGGAGATCGACGCGGCGCGGCTGCGCCTGGCGCGGCTGGGGGTGTTTCGCCGGGTGGACGCGGTGGGCGAGCCGGGCGCGGAGCCGGGCGAGCGGGACGTGGTTTTCCGGGTGGTAGAGGAGCCGGCCTGGCGCGCCTCGTGGACGATCGGCTACGGCAGCTACGAGCAACTGCGCGGCGGGGCGGAGTTGACCCGCGGCAACCTCTGGGGCCTGGCGCACCGCGACCGCGCCCAGGTGGCCCAGTCGATCAAGGCCTCGAGGGCGGAGTATCGTTACACCGTGCCGACGCTGTTTGACGACACGGTGGAGGCCTCCGCGCGGCTCTTCGGGCTGCGGCGCGAGGAGCCCACCTTCACGCGCCTGGAGTATGGGGCGGGGGTGGAGCTGGCGCGCGAGATGCCGTGGTTCCAGGCGCGCGGCACGGCCGGCCTGAGCTACGAGGTGTTGCGGGCCGAGGACGTGGTGCTGGGGGAGGTGGCGGAGCTGGGCAGCGACACGGTGGTGACGGCGCTCAATCTCGGCCTGACGCGCGATCGGCGCGACAGCCCGATCCGCCCGCGGCGGGGGCAGCGCTGGTCGCTGCGCTCCGAGACGGCGATCCCCGAGTTTGGCAGCGAGGTGCGTTACCAGCGGGTGGAGGCGGCCTTGTCCTACCATCGTCCGGTGGGCTCGGATCGCTGGGTGCACGCGGGCGTCTCGCACGGCTTCGTGGTCGGCGGGACGAACGATGTCCCGGTGAATCGTTTGTTCTTCCCCGGCGGTGAGAGCTCGATCCGTGGATACTCGGAAGGACAGGCCTCCCCGAGGAGCGAGGCGGGGACCTTTATCGGCGCGCGCAGCGTGTGGTTGGTGAACGTGGAGTTCGAGCAGTTGATCACCGGTGGCTGGACGGGGGTGGTGTTCACGGACGTGTCGGGCAGCGCGACGGATTTTGGCGGCTGGCCCGGCAGTGATGTGCTGGCCTCGGTCGGCCTGGGTATTCGTTACCAGTCGCCGATCGGGCCGCTGCGTCTGGAGTATGGCCGCAACGTCAATCCGCGCGCCGGAGATCCGGGCGGGACCTTTCACTTCTCCATCGGGTTTCCGTTTTGAAGGGGAGGGATGGGAGGAGGGGGGGGGGGAGGGGAGGTGTCGGTGTGGCGCTCCCCGGGGACGAAAAACCCCGCCGGGGTGGGACCGGCGGGGTGGCGGGAGGCGAGGGGAGCGGTGGCGGATGGGCAGGCGGGGACGCGTCGGAGAGCCGTGCGGGTTTACTGGCTCACGCGGAGGTCGTTCCGCACGTTTTGCACGCCGTCGATGTTGTTCACGCGGTCTTCGATGTTTTCGCGGATCTCGGCGGAGGGCACGTTGCCGCTCAGGTGCACGGTGTTCTGTTCGACGCGGATCTGGATCTGGTTGAGCTGCTGGGGCTGCAGGTTGAGGTCGGGGGCGGTCATCAGCTCGGTGCGGATGCGCTGCTCGAGGCCGACTCCGGCGGCGGGCATACCGACGGCGGGCTCGGCGCCGGGGCTGCGATACTGCTGCTGCTCGCCCAGGCCGCGCTGGGGCGAGTCGGCGTGCTGTTGCTGGCCCCAGGTGCCGGTCTGCTGGTCGCCGGCGCGCTGGCCGGTGAGGGGCTCGTTGTCGGTCATCGGGCGCGCGGGCGCGGCGGCGGTGTCGCGGGTGCCGTCTTGGCGGGTGTCGTCATGGGTCACGTCGCGCGGGCCGCAGCCGGCGAAGAGGAGGGCGCCGCCACCGAGGGCGATGGCGAGCAGGCGGGCCTTGTAGCCGATGGTCTGGGCGGTTTCCGGGGAGGCGTGGGTGGTGGGTTTCATGGTGGGTGTAGGGCTCGGTTGAGGTGGCTCCGGTCTCGAGCGTGGGCTCAGGGACGTGGAGGGAGGGGTTCGGAAGCCGACGCGGGCGCCGGGTGGCGCCAAGGCCGGTCCGCCGTAGCCCCGTGGAGAGGCATCCCGCGTGCCAGTGCTTCAAGTCCTTGAAGGGGCGCGCCCGGCCCTCGCACGCGCCCGGGCGGTGGTGGCATTTCGCACCCGAGGGCGGGATGCGGGTGGCCGAATGAAACCGCTCCGCGCCGCCGTCAGGCCCCGGGGGCGAGGGGGACGGGCAGGAGCTCGATGCCGTGTTTTTGGCAAAGGGCCTCGCCCGTCGCGGCGTCGAACGTCCCGGAGGCGAGGGCCGCCGCGCAGTCGCGGAAGAAGGCCTCATGGCCGGCCGGGGTGCTGGAGACGAGGAGCCGGGCGGGCTGCGGGCCGACGCAGGTGAAGGCGTGCGCCGCGCCGCGGGGAGCGTAGGCGAAGTCTCCGGGGCCGAGCCGCCGGGACACCCCGTCGATCATCAGCTCGAACTCGCCGTCGAGCACATGGAACATCTCGTCCTGCCCGGGGTGCCGGTGCGGGGGCGCGCCTTGGCCGGGCGCGGCCGAGACCCGGTAAACGGCCGCGGCCCCGGCGCTGCGCCCGCCGTCGAGCAGGACCTCCACCTCGACGCCGAAGACCGGCAGTTTCTCCGCCGTCCCCGACGGCACCACATGGACGCTGGACATCGTGTCGCGCATACGTTTGATAAGTTAATCTGACTAATCCGTCAGACTCTCTTACGATGTCAAGTGCCTCCTCTTCCTCCCCCGGCATTCCCGATCTGGTCGGCACGCTCGGCGCGCAGTTGCGCGCGCCGTATCGGCTCCTGCAGGAGCGGATCTACGAGGGGCTCGCGCGGCGCTTTCCGGAGATTCGGCCCGCGCACAGCGCGGTGTTTCGCCATCTGGCGCCGGAGGGTTCGCGGCTGACGGATCTGGCGGCGCAGGCGGGCATGACGAAGCAGAGCATGGGTTATCTGGTCGAGCATCTCCGGGAGCACGGGTATCTGCGCACGGAGCCGCATCCGGGGGACGGCCGCGCCACGCTCATCCGGCTGACGGCGCGGGGGCGGCGGGTGGTCGACGCGGCGCTGGCCTTGAGCGCGGAGCTCGAGGCCGAGGCGGGGCGCTCGCTGGGGGCGGCGCGGCTCGCGGAGCTGCGCGGGCTGCTCGGGGAGCTGCGCGCGGCCCTGGAGTCGTGATCGAGGCGGCTGGACGGACGGGAGCGGGGCGGGTGGAGGAGCGGGCTCCAGCAGGACAAAACCGCTCGCGGACGAGGCGGGGCGGAAATGGGGGTGGCGTGAGGCGGGCGGGCGGGCCTAGGGGAGAGAGGTCATGATTATCGCCGATCTAGCCAAGATTCCGGGCGGGACCTTTCCCGCGCAACGCTGGGGCCGCGGCCTCGTGGGCCAGGCCACGCAGCCGATCCAAGCCAAGGGTTTTTCGAAGGGCTATTCCATCCTCGCGCCGAAGGGCGGCCAGGTGCCCTGGCACAACCAGGAGCAGGAGGAGGTCTACTTCATCGTGCAGGGCGAGGGGCAGATCTGCGTCGATAACGAGTGCTCGCCGATCAAGGCCGGGCAGGCGGTCTACATGCCGCCGGGCAAGTTTCACCAGCTGACCAACACCGGCGAGGAGCCGATGCACATGATCTATGTGTATTGCCCGGGTGGAGACGTGGCCCACTGGCGCGAGGAGCTCGCGGGCACCTTGCCGGTGGCCGGCACGGGCGCGATCCCCCCGCTGCCGCCGGGCGCCGAGCCGCAGTGGACCAAGGTCGAGCCGAAGCCGCTCGGGTGAGTGCGTGACTCCAGGGCAGGGCCACCGGGCCGCTACCGTCCTGGTTTGTGGTTTACCCGGAGCCGATGTGGCCGGCCCGGGATCCGCCCACCTTCATACAGTGGAGGCGGCAGGCGAGTAGCCTGCCGCTTTTTTTGGCTCCAGCTGTTTTGCCATGCATAGGAGCGCCGACGCTCCTCCATTTCTTGGCCTCGGGCGATCGGCGGGGTGAAACGGGGTTTTTGCTCAACGATTAAACCAAGCCGTCCGTTGCCCGAGCCAATCGGCAGGGTCTGGGTGGGCGCACCCCGCTGCGTTTCCGACGCAGTCTTTCTGTCCGCAATCCCAACCCCTCCCTCACGCATATGCGTTTCGTCATCCGCGGACTTCGGTCCGTCCTGCTGGTGGCGCGGTCGGCCCAGGCCATCCGCTTCGGTTTCGCCCTGTCTCTCCCCGTGCTGTTGTGCCCGCTCGCGTCGGCTTCCGACCACACCTGGGTGCGCAACACCTACCCGGGCCCCGGTCACGTCGCCAATCCCGGCCCCTGGGGCCCCGGCCAGGGCACGGATCGCACCGAGTGGATTTCCTTCTTCCGGGTCCATCCGACCAACCCGAAATTCATGCTCCAGGGCACGGATCTCGGTCGCGTCGTCTACACCAACACGGCCCTGGGCGGCACCGAGTTCGTCGCCGCCGAGATGCCTTTGCGGCACGCCTGCACGGTCGCCTTCAATCCGCACGAGCCCGGCACGGCCTACGTGTTGATGGACCGGGGCAACGCGGTGCATCCCACCGGATGGTATCGCAGCACCGACGAGGGCCTCACCTGGACCCACTTCTTCTCCACGCCCGCCCAGCGCGGCCTGTTGAATCTGCTCGTGGTCAACACGCACCCGAATCGCGCCAACCACATCTACATCGGCACCCTCGACAACGGCGTGCACCGCTCCACCGACAACGGGGCGACCTTTCAACCGTGGAGATTCGCCGGCCTGCCGGTCGTGACGATGTCCCTCAACGCCGACGGCTCCGCCCTCTACGTGCTGACCGGGGGCGAGACCACCGGAACGCTGCACCGGATCAACGCCTCCAACGGGCAGACCGTGACCTATGCGGGGAACACGTTTCGGCATCTCGACATGCACCCGACCGACAAGCACCGCGGCATCATCGTCGACGGCACGGAGTTGAAGCCCCTCACCGTCAGCGGCAATGGCAACAGCATCACGCTCGGCCAGACCTTGGTCACGATCAACCGCCTCGGCCTGGCTCGATACAACCCGGCGAACCCGCAGCACATCGTCGCCGTCGGCAACGGCGGCATGATCGGCCATTTTCGCTGGACCACCGACGGCGGCGCGACCTGGGCGCAGTGGGAGTCGATCAACGGCTGGAGCCCCAACTTCGTCGATTACGGGCCCTCGAACTGGAAGAGCCCGGAGCACTCCTATCCCTCGGCCTTTCCGCCGAATTCGGTGCGTCCCCAGATGAGCTGGGACTTCCTGCCCGGCGATCCGCAGGGGCTCGTGTTGTGGGAAACCGGATACCACAAGGGGCCGAAGATATCCGCCGACCACGGCCGCAACCTCGTGCCCTTTGCGCACGGCGGAAACTTCAAGCAGCACGCCCAGCTCGAGATCGGATCGAACGATCTGGTGCGCGCCGTTTCCTTCATCGAGGCGGGGGTCTTGCTGACGAACGACGGCGGCCGCTCCTGGCGCTCGCATCACCGCTACAACAACCCGGTCTTCCCGGGCAACGACGTGCCGCCGGGCGCCACCGGGCTCGACCTCCACAACTGGCGCTACCGCTCCACCTGGGGCGTGGGCATCGACCCCACCAACGACGCCCATGTGCTGGCGGTCGTGGGCTGGAAGCCGGTGCGCATCCTGCGCACCCAGGATTTCGGCGTCACCTGGACGCTCGTCGGCGAGATCGATTCCGACACCGTGCCGCAGTTCCGGGACGCCGGGCTCACCGTCAAGTGGGATCGCGCCAACCCGAGCCGCGTCTACGTCTGGGATCTGCGCAACGACGACGTCACCACGCCCTTCACCTCGCTGGACGGAAGCTTCACGCCGGGACCCGCGACCACGCGGCTCGCGAACGTGGTGAGCGCGATATCGCCCGCCAACGGCAACCTCGTGGTGCACAAGCACAGCGGCACGCAGTGGCGCTTCTCGCAGAACGCAGGCGCGACCTGGGTGAACCTCCCCGCCCCGGGCTGGGCGGCGGACGGCCTGTCCACCGCGGTCTACTCGGCCGGGCACTTGGGCTTCGCGATCGACCCCGATCCCATGCGGGACCCGACCCTCGGGGCCGGCCGTCACCTGCGCCTCCTCGCGGGAGGCGAGGGCGGGGTATGGCAATACCAGGCGACGAACGCCTCCGGCAGCCAGGGCGCCTGGTCGCTCATCCCGGGCTCGGCCTCGGTGGCGCAGCCGGGCAACCAGACCGTCTGGCTCGGCACGGTGGCCTTCGACCCGCGCCCCGGCCACCATCAGAAGGTGTATTCGTTTGGTCGATACGTGGGTTTTGACGCGCGAGGGCAGCTGGCGTATCGGCAGGCCTACAAGTCCTCCGACGGGGGCCTCACCTGGACCACGCTCTATGGCGGCAACCAGGGCGCCTTGCCCGACTGGATGACCGCCGATCTCGCCACGGTCGGCACCCGCACCGGGGCCTTGTTCGTCACCGATTTCACCGGGCAGTATTCGCTCGGCGCCTCGAGCACCCTCGTGGCCGACTCCGATATCAGCGAAAACTTCGACGCGGAGGGCTCCTTCGCCGCGACTTTTCACCAGACCCTCGCCGGCAAGTTCACCGAGACGGCCGAGGGCGGCCTCGGCGGCACCCGCGGGCTCCTGGTCTCGACCCAAGGCTCGCAGGGAACCGCGATCCTGCAGGAGGCGCTGGCCGGAGACGCGCCGGAGCGGACGCTGGCCATCCACTTCCGCTACCAGGCGGCAAGCTCCGGCGGTGGCCAGCCCCTGTATGTCGGGCTGGGGCCCACGGGGGTTTTTCAGCCAAACCTCGCCACCAACACCGACGCGAACAGCCACCACCTCACAATCGGATTGTTGAAGCACAACACCGACTTGAACCTCGCGACCCTGCGGGTGAACAGCGCGGTCGCCGGCACGGTGACGCAGACGACGTCCCCGACCTTTGTCGGCTTGGTCGACGGCAACTGGTATAAGCTCACCGCCCGGATCACCTACAACGGATCGAGCTACACGGTGGGCGCCAGTCTCGACGCGAGCGACGAGCTGGGCTTCGTGGTCGGCACCCTGCTCACCCACACGCGCAGCGGCGTCAGCGTCCCCGCCCTGGCCGCGAATCCCGCGGCCCACGCGTTTTTCGGTGGTCAAGGCGCGGCCGCGCAGCGGGGTATTCACGTGGTGGATAACTTCCTCGTGCTGCCATAGGCTGTTCTTGGTGGCAGGCAGGTGCGGCGTGGCGGCTCCTCCGTGCGCCTCCGCCGCGAAGGCGGGCTCGTTCGGTGCTCGTAGCGGGCCGGCGGAGCCGTTTCGATCTGCGGCCCCGGATCATGTCTCGCCGCCTCGTCGCCTTGTTTGTTCTCGCACTGCCGCTGCTCCTCGCGGCGTCCGCGCTCCGCGCCGAGATCGCCTTCGAGTCAGCCGAGCTCCTGCTCACGCCCAAGCTGGCCGACGCGGAGGCGCGAGGAGAGTTTCGGTTCAAAAACACCGGCGAGGCACCGCTGCGCATCCTCAAGGTCCACAGCGGCTGCCTCTGCACCGTGCCGGAGACGCCGGCCGAGCCCGTGCCGCCGGGCGGCGAGGGTGCCTTGCCGGTCCTCTACAAACGCGGCGACCGCCAGGGCCGGCAGGAAACGGTGCTTCAGGTCGAGACGAGCGATGGCGCCCGGCACGCGCTCCGTCTCATCGTGGACCTGCCGGTGCGCGCGAGTTTCTCGCCCCGCCTGCTGTTTTTTCGCGGCGGCCACCGCGAGCCGCTGAGCGCCACCGTTTCCTACGCCGCCGACCCCGGGGTGGAGTTGCTCGGCGTGACGCTCGGCGGCGATGAATTTGAGCTGGTCGAGGCTCCGGTGCTCGTCGAGGGCGCGCTCAAGCTCCCCGTCCGCTACGTCGGTGACGCCGCCGCGCAGGCGCGCGCCGTGCTGCGCATCCGCACCCGGGATTCCGCCGGCGCGGAGCACGTCGACCTGCTCCATCTGCGGCACCTGCCATGAGCGGCCCAGGACTCGCGCGCGGAGCGGTCTGGCTCCTTTTGCTTCCGCTCGTCCCCGCGCTCGCCGCGGCGCTCTGGCACCCGCGCCGCCCCGATTGGGAGGCGCTGCGCCAGGCTGCGGCGCTCGCCCCCACGGCCGCGCACAGCGGCGGGCTCCGCATCGAGCTCGCACAAGCGCGCTCCGTCCATCCCGGCGTGCTCTGGGTCGACGCGCGCCCGACGCGGGACTTTGCGGCCGGCCACATACCCGGCGCGATTTCGCTGCACGAAGGCGCGTGGGACGAGGGTTTCCTGCGCTTGGTCGAGGCTTGGGACGGCGCCGCGAGCATCGTGGTCTACTGTGGCGGGGCCGACTGTCGGGCGAGCGAGGCGGTGGCGCTGCGCCTTCGCCGCGAACTCGACACCGAGCGGGTCTACGCCCTCGCGGGTGGCTGGGAGGCCTGGCAAGCGGTGCAAGGCGCGGCGGAAGGAGCGGCCCGATGACGACGCCGGGGCTCGGGGACGGCGCCGATACCGCGGCTCGTCGTTTTCATGGTGCGCGTTGGGCGATGTGGGCGCATCTCGCGGTGGCGCTCGTGTTTCTGGCGGCCGGGGCACTGAAGGTCGGCGATCCGGGGGCCTTCGCGAAGGAGATCGCGAACTACCGTCTCGTGTCGCCGTTCGTGGCGGGGCTGGCGGCGCTGTATCTGCCTTGGTTGGAGATTTCGCTTGGGCTGGGTTTGGTCTGGCCGCGGCTGCGGGCGGCGGCGCGCCTGCTGGGCTTGTTGCTGCTTGGGGTGTTTTGCGCGGCCTTGGTGAGCACGCTGGCGAGGGGGCTGGATATTCGCTGTGGCTGCTTTGGGGGAGGGGAGGAGAGCGGCGTGACGGCGGGCTGGGCCTTGCTGCGCAACCTGGTGCTGTTGGGGCTGCTTGCGTTTCCGGTGCGGTTGGGGAGGGCAGGGAGGTAAAAGGGGGCGGCGCGGGAGTCTGTTGCCGGCACTTGACAAGCTGTGCGGCTGACAGCTTTCTCGCCCACCCAAGGTTTCGCCAGAGTAGCTCAGTGGTAGAGCAGAGGACTCATAAGCCTTTGGTCGCCGGTTCAATCCCGGCCTCTGGCACCAATTTCGCCGACCGATGCCGCGGCGGAGGAACGCCGGCTCAAGAGCTGGAAAAACCCCGCCAAAGCCATCGCGTATCTCCTCGGCGAGTAGAGCAGCCCCGACTCGTCGGGGTTGGTCGCCGGTTCAATCCCGGCCTCTGGCACCACTTGGAAAACAAGGGATTAGAAAGAAGAGTTAGCCTCTCTGGCCTCCGGGAGAGCGTGACTTGGCCGCTTCTTGGCCACTTTTGGAACGCTGCTTCGTGGGATTCGGCCCACGTCCGAAACTTCACCCGCTTGCGGCGGGCCGCGGAGCGGCCGAGGGATGATGACGTTCTCGATTCACGCCAAACGCGACTGTGGGCCGGTGGTTCTCCGTGGCCTCCGTGTCCGTGCTCCGTGCCCTCCGTGTCCCTCGTAAAATAGCGGCGCGGCCGCTTCCTTCCCGGGCTCCGGGAAAAATGTCACACGGGACTTCTTGCCAAAAACGATTAGGCGCCTAACTGTCAGCGGCCTGATAATCACCCCACTTATCACCCATGCCTCTCCTCCTCCTCAAGGACCTGCCCCGCTACGAGTGCCTGCTTCAGGCCGCCAAGCTCTTCCCCGAGCTCGATCCCTCCGCCTGCGAGGTCTTCCTTCATCTCCTCCGCACCGGCGACGAGGCCTTTCGCGTGACCGAGGAACACTTTCACGCCCGCGGGCTCAGCCAGGGGCGCTTCACCGTGCTCATGCTGCTCTGCGACAAAACCTGCGGCCGCTCCCACACCTTCACCCCGGCCCAGCTGGCCGAGATAGCGGGCGTCACCCGCGCCACCATGACCGGTCTCGTCGACACGCTGGAGCGTGACGGCATGGTCGTTCGCACGCCCGATCCCGCCGACCGACGCCAGATCACGCTGCAACTTACGGCGGACGGCATCTCCTTTCTCAACGAAATCCTGCCCGAGCATTTCCGCCGCATCGCCTCGCTCGCCTCCGTGTTGAGCGAGAAGGAGCGCCGCACCCTGGTGCGCCTGCTCGGCAAGATCGCCACCCGGGCCGCCGACCAGTTTCCTACCGCCACGTCGGCGTCGAGCCCGGGCGCGGCCGCCCCCGAAGGCGGGCCGTCCGCCAAGGCCAGGCCCGAGGCGTCGGCCAAGCCCCGGGCCGCGAGCGTGCTCAAAGCCGCCGCCCGCCGGCGCCGCCCCGCGTCCGCGCCGCGGTCCCGCGCCGCCTGAACCCGCGGCATGCCCCGTCACTCGCGCCAGTCTCCCTCTTCAACGCCACTTCCTTCGTCATGAAAAAACCCGTTCAAGCCGCCATCGGACTCGGTATCGCCCTGCTCATCGTGGGGCCGGTCGTCGGCCTCAAGGTCTTCCAGATCGGCAGCCTCATCGCCTATGCGGGCGAGATGGAGGCCGCGGGCATGCCGCCCGCCGCCGTCGCCACCGCGCCGGTGGAAACCCAATCCTGGGGCAACACCATCAGCGCCGTCGGCTCGCTCGAGCCCGTGCAGGGCGTGATCCTCTCGGCGGAGCTGGGCGGCAAGGTCTCCGAGATCCTGGTGGAGAACGGCGCCGCCGTCGCCGAGGGCGATGTGCTCGTGCGGCTCGACACCGCGGCGGAGCGAGCCTCGCTCGCCTCGGCCGAGGCGAGCCTGCGCCTGGCCCGGATCAACCTCGACCGCGCGCAGGGCCTGTTCGCCGGCAACACGATCTCGAAGTCGGAGTTCGACGCCGCCGAGGCCGCGCACGACCAGGCGGCCGCCGTGGTCGTGAACCTGCAGTCCATCATCGACCGCAAGACGGTGCGCGCGCCCTTCGCCGGCCGCGTCGGCATCCGCACGGTCAACCTCGGCCAGATCCTGCGGGACGGTGATCCCGTGATCCCGCTCCAGGCGCTCGACCCGATCTACGTCAACTTCTCCGTGCCCCAGCGTCACGTCGCCCAACTCGCCGCGGGCCAGACCCTGCGCGTCACGCTCCCCGGACTGGAGGCGGCGGTCGAGGGGCGGGTGACCGCGATCAATCCCCAGCTCGACGCGGCCACGCGAAACGTGCGCGTGCAGGGCACGCTGGCTAATCCGGAGGAGCGCCTCCGTCCCGGCATGTTTGCCAACATCCTGCTTTCCTTGCCCGGCGAGCAGGAGGTGCTCGTGGTGCCCCAGACCGCGGTGCTCCGCGCCGCCTACGGCGACAGCGTCTTCGTGGTGGAGCAAAAGGACGGCGAGGTCTTCGCGCGGCAGCAGTTCGTGCGTCTGGGCCGCACCCGCGGTGATTTCGTGGCCGTCCTGAGCGGCTTGAGTCCGGGCCAGCGGGTCGTCGCGGCCGGCGCCCACAAGCTCTTGAACAACCAGCCCGTGATGATCGAGGGCCGTCCCACCGTGGAACGCGCGGCCATCCTGCCCAACGACGCCATGCAGCCGCCGCTCTCGCTCGAACCCCGTCCCGCCAACAGTTGAGGCGGCCGCTCCCGCCGTCCCGCTCCCCGTCCATCGCTTCCCGCGCAGTCCGCATGAAATTCACCGACATCTTCGTCCGCCGGCCGGTGCTGGCCCTGGTGGTGACGCTGGTCATCGTCATCGCCGGCATCCAGGCCATCGGCAGCCTGACGGTGCGTCAGTATCCGCAGCTGGAGCGCGCCACCGTCACGGTGACCACGGCCTACGTTGGCGCCTCGGCCGATCTGGTGCGCGGCTTCATCACCACGCCGCTGGAGCGGGTGATCGCCTCGGCCGACGGCATCGACTACATGGAGTCGAGCAGCGTGCAGGGGCTCTCGACGATCAAGGTCGTCCTTCGGCTCAACTACGACGCGACCCGGGCCCTCGCCGAGATCTCGTCCAAGGTCGACCAGGTGCGCGGCGATCTGCCGCCCGAGGCCGAGGTGCCGGTGATCAATTCCGAGGCCGCCGGCTCCGAGGTGGCCTCGATGTATCTCAGCTTCGGCTCCGACATCCTCGCGGACAACCAGGTCAACGACTACCTGCTGCGCGTGGTGCAGCCGCGGCTCTCGGCGTTGCCCGGGGTGCAGCGCGCGGACATCCTCGGCGGAAAGACCTTCGCGATCCGCGCCTGGTTGCAGCCCGACCGCATGGCCGCGCTCAACATCACCGCGACCGACGTCCGGCGCGCCCTGGCCGCCAACAACTACCTTTCCGCGCTCGGGCAGACGCGCGGCTCGCTGGTGCAGCTCAACCTCACCGCCAACACCGATCTCAGCTCGGTGGAGGAGTTCCGGCGTCTCGTCCTGCGGGAGCGCGACGGCGTGGTGGTGCGGCTCGAGGACGTGGCCGAGGTGGAGCTCGGGTCCGACAGCTACGAGACGGCCATTCGTTTCGACGGCCAGAGCGCGGTGTTCATGGGCATCTGGGTGATGCCCAACGCCAACACCCTCGACGTCATCCGCTCGGCCCGCGCCGTGATCGAGGAGATCCAGGCCACGCTGCCCGACGGTCTGCGCGCCGCCATCGCCTACGACTCCACCGAATACATCGAGAACGCGATCCGCGAGGTCCGCAAAACCCTGGTCGAGACGATCCTCCTGGTCGGCCTCGTCATCTTCCTCTTCCTCGGTTCGCTGCGCAACGCGATCGTGCCGCTCATCGCCATTCCCGTCTCGCTGATCGGCGCGGTGTTTTTGATGCAGCTCTTCGGTTTCACGCTGAACCTGCTCACGCTCCTCGCGATCGTGCTCTCGGTGGGCCTCGTGGTCGACGACGCGATCGTGGTGGTGGAGAACATCGAGCGTCACCTGCGCGAGGGGCGCAGCCCCTTCGACGCCGCGATCCAGGGCGCGCGCGAACTTGTCGGTCCGGTGATCGCGATGACGGTCACGCTCGCCGCGGTCTACGCGCCGATCGGTTTCCAGGGCGGCATCACCGGCGCGCTGTTCCGCGAGTTCGCCTTCACGCTCGCCGGCGCGGTGGTGATCTCGGGCGTCGTGGCGCTGACCCTATCTCCGATGATGGGCTCGAAGTTGCTCCACAAGGGGGACGACACGCGCGGCTTCGCGGGCTTCGTCACGCGCGCCTTTGAGCGGCTCAAGCTCCGCTACGGCACCCTGGTGGACACGACGCTCCGCTTCCGCCCGGCCGTCTACGCGCTGTGGATCGTGCTCACGTTTTTCTCGTTCGTGATGTTCAAGTTCTCGCCGGGCGAGCTCGCGCCCAACGAGGACCAAGGCGTCGTCTTCGGCGCCATCTCCGGCCAGGCCAACAGCAGCCTCGACCAGATGTCCTTCTACGCCGACCAGGCGGGCAAGGTTTTCGCGACGGTGCCGGAGCGCGCCCAGACCTTCCAGATCACCAGCGCGGGCGGCGGCTTCGGCGGTCTGCTCACGGTGCCTTGGCGCGAGCGAGAGCGGGATATCTTTGAGATCCACGGCGACCTGATGGGCCGGATGTCCGAGCTCACCGGCGTGGACCATCCCATGTTCCTGCCTCCCGCGCTGCCGAGCGCCGGTCTCTTTCCGGTCGAGGTGCAGGTCTCGGGCGCGGTGTCGCACGAGCAACTGGTGAACATCGCGCGGCAGATCGTGGCGCGCGCCATGCCCTCGGGCCAGTTTGGCTTTCTCGACACCGACACGAAGATCGACCAGGCGAAGGCCCAGGTGGTGCTCGACCACGACCAGGTGGCGGCGCTCGGGCTCAATCTCCCGCAGGTCGGCGCCGACCTCGGCTCCCTCTTCGGCGGCAACTTTGTCAACCGTTTCTCCATCGAGGGGCGCAGCTACAAGGTGATCCCGCAGATCGAGCGCACGGCGCGGCTCAATCCCGATCAGCTCGACCAGCTCTACGTGAGCGGCCCGGGCGACAGCCTCGTGCCCTTCGGCACCTTCGCGACCGTGGATCTCGGGCTCGAGCCGCGGACGCTCAACCGTTTCAACCAGCTCAACACGGTGAAGATCCAGGGCGTCTACACGCGCTCGCTCTCGCAGGCGATCAGCACGCTGGAGGGCATCGCCGACGAGGTGCTGCCCGTGGGCGTGACGCTCGATTACGCGGGCCAGTCGCGCCAGTTCAAGCAGGAGCAGGGCAAGTTCCTGCCCTCGCTGGTGCTCGCGCTCGTGTTGATCTTCCTCGTGCTCGCGGCCCAGTTCAACTCGTTCCGCGATCCGCTGGTCATCCTGATCGGCTCGGTGCCGCTCGCGATGTTTGGCGCGCTGGTCTTCACCGTGCTCAAGGCCTCGGGCCCGCCGGGCTGGACCTTCCCGCTGACCGAGGGCTGGACCACGACGATGAACATCTATTCGCAGGTCGGCCTCGTGACGCTCGTGGGCCTGGTGTCGAAGAACGGCATCCTGCTGGTGCAGTTCGCCAACGTGCTCCAGGCGCAGGGGCGCACCAAGCTCGACGCCATCCGCGAGTCGGCGCGCACCCGCCTGCGCCCCATCCTGATGACCAGCGCCGCGACCGTGGTGGGCCACTTCCCGCTCGTGCTCGTCACGGGCCCCGGCGCCGAGGCGCGCAACTCGATCGGCCTCGTGCTCGTCGGCGGCATGGCGATCGGCACGGTGTTCACCCTCTTCGTGCTGCCCTCGATCTACATGCTCATCGCCCGCGACCACCGCGCCGCCGCCGAGACCGCGCGCGCCTTGGAATCCGAAACCGAATCCCCGCCCGCGCCCGCCGTCTGAGCGCGCCGCTTGCCGCCCGCCGCAAACCTCCCTCCCTTAACGCCAATGACTTCGCATCGTTCCCTCGTCCCCGCCGCCGTCCTTCTGCTCCTCGCCGCGCCGCTCGCGGCCGTCGAGCTGCCGCTGGTGGGGCCGATGGCGCCGACCGAGGCGCTGCGCCGCGAGCCCGCGCCGCCGCCCGAGCCCGAATCCCCCTCGGTGCCCGACGCGCTCACGCTCGAGCAGGCGATCCGCTTCGCGCTGGAGAACAACTTCGCCATCCGCCAGGCGCGCGAGCGCCTGCGCGAGCAGGAGGGACTGATCGTCGAGGTGCGCGCGGAGGCGCTGCCCAGCATCGTCGCCTCGGGGCGCTACTCGCGGGAGGACCCGGATTTCGTGACGGTGGGCGGGCGCTCCGACCGCGACTGGACCGTGGGGGTCTACGTGCGGCAGGTGATCTACCGCGGCGGCGGCGTGCGGGCGGCGCTCGACGCCGCGCGCACCACGCGCGAGGCCGCCGTGCTCGACATCCAGACGGTCGTCGACGAGGTGCTGCTGCAAGTGCGCACGCGCTTCGCCGACGTGCTCCTCGCGCGCGAGCGCATCGGGGTGCGGGAGCAGGGCGTGGAGCTGCTGCGCGAGCAGTTGCAGACGGTGCGCAACCGCTTCGAGGCCGGCGCGGTCTCGCAGTTCGAGGTGCTCACCGCCGAGGTGGCGCTGGCCAACGCCAAGCCGCCGCTGATCAACGCGCGCAACGCCTACCGCGTGGCGATCGACGAGCTGCGCCAGGTGCTCGGCTACCGCGGCGGCTTCGGCGCGGATCTCACCAAGGTGCCCGAGTTTGACGGCGCGCTGGTCTTCGAGCCCCAGGTCTTTGAGCTGGAGTCGGCCCTGGCGGCGGCGCGCGAACGGCGGCCGGAGCTGCTGCGCCTGGAGCAACTGCGCCGTGCGCGAGAGTCGGGGGTCACGGTGGCGCGTTCGGGTTATCTGCCGCAGTTGTCCATCTCGGCCGGATACGAGGGCCGGAAGCTGCCGGGCTCGAACTCCTTTTCCGACACCCGCGAGGGCTGGACGGCCGGAGTGGAGGGCAGCTGGGCGATCTTTGACGGGGCGCGGACGCGTGGCCGGGTGGCGCAGGCGCGGGCGCAGCTCAACCAGGCCCGGCTCGGGCTTTCCGAGCAGTCGCTGGCGATCGAGGTGGAGGTGCGCCGCGCGATCTCGGGCCTGCTGGAGGCGGACGAGCTGGCGCAGGCGGCCGGGCGGGTGGTGGAGCAGGCGTCCGAGGCGCTGCGCCTGGCGGACGTGCGCTACCGCAACGGCGCGGCCACGCAGCTGGACGTGTTGCAGGCGCGGGTGGCGCTGACCGAGGCGCAGTTGAACCGACTGGAGGCGAACTACCGGCACACGGTGGCGCTGGCGGCGGTGCGCCGGGCGATCGGCGAATCCAACGCGGTGGAGGCGGCCGAGGTGGCCGAGCACGCGGCGGATGCGGAAGCCACGGGCGATTCTTGACCCGCGCCGCGCCGCGCTCAGGCGCGGGCGGCGAGGGTGGAGCGCAAGCGGGCGAGGATCTCGCGCGGCGAGGCGGGCTTGGCGAGGTAGTCGTCGGCTCCGGCGCGCAGGCAGCGCTCCCGGTCCCCGCTCATGGCGAGCCCGGTGAGCGCGATCACGGGGGTGCGGGCGAGCGCGGGATCGGGCTCCTGGCGCAGGAGCCGGATCGCCTCCAGCCCGTCGAGCACGGGCATCTGGATGTCCATCAGGACGAGCGCGGGGCGGCGCTCGCGGATCTGGCGAAGGGCATCGTTCCCGTCCTCGGCCGTGGCGACTTGGAAGCCGTGGGCGAGAAGCAGGTCGGCGACGGCGACGGTGTTGGCGCCGATATCGTCGGCGATGAGCACGAAGGGGCCGGGGCCGGGCGGGGCGCGTAGCGGCTCGGGCGCCGCGGGCTCGGGTGCCGCGGGCGAGGACGCGGGGGACGGAAGGGGCGGGTTCCCGGGGTCGGCGGGGCCGGGAAGCGGCAGCACCACGGTGAAGGTGGAGCCGCGTCCGGGGGCCGTCTCGAGGTCGACGCGACCGCCGTGGAGGGTGACGAATTGTTTGACGAGGGAGAGGCCGAGCCCGGTGCCGCCGTGTCCGCGGGCGAGGCGGCTGTCGAGCTGCACGAAGGGCTGGAAAAGGCGCGGGAGGTGTTCGTCGGGGATGCCGATGCCCTCGTCCCACACCGCGATGGAGACCTCGTGTTCGGAGCGGGTGACGCGGAGGCCGAGGCGGCCGCCCTCCGGGGTGAATTTCACCGCGTTGCCGAGGAGGTTGATGAACACTTGCTGGAGACGGCGCGCGTCGGCCCGCACGATTATGCCGGGCGGCGGAGGCTCGGCCGCGAGCGCCTGGCGGCGCTGGCGGGCGGCGGGCTGGATGATTTGCAGGCTGGCGACGCAGATCTCGCGCAGGTCGCAGGGCTGGAGGGCGAGGTCGTGGTGGCCGGCCTCGAGCTTGGCCAGGTCGAGGATGTCGTTGATGAGCTCGAGCAGGTGGCGGCCGCTGGAGAGCACCATGCCGAGGTAGCGGGTCTGGTGATCGTTGAGCGGACCGTGGACGCCCTCGGCGAGCGTCTCGGCGAGGCCGAGGATGGAGTTGAGCGGGGTGCGGAGCTCGTGGCTCATGCTCGCGAGGAAGGCGTCCTTGAGGCGGGAGGCGCGGGCGAGCTCGGTGTTGGCGACGAGCAACTCCTCGCCGCGGCGCCGCAGCCGCTCCTCGGCGCGCATGCGTTCGAAGAATTGTCCGAGCTGGGCGCCGAGGGCGGCGAGGGTGCGCACGCGCCCCGGAGCGGGCGGGCCGGCGTCGCTGCCGTGAAACTCCAGCACGCCGAGCGTGCGCTCGCCGGCGTGGATGGGGGTGGCGAAGATCAGGCCGGATGTCTCGGTGCCGGTGCCCGGGGCCCAGTCGGCCTCCCGGCTTTGCCAGACGCGGCCGACGAGGCCCTCGCCGGGAGCGAGGGTGGCGGCGAGGGTGGCGGCGCCAGCGGGCGCGCCGGGCGGGTGGATGGTGTCGCGGACGAGGTGGGGACCCTCGCTCGAGGGGGCCCAGAAGGCGCCGTGGCTCCAGTGCATCTCGGCGCAGATCACGCGCAGGGAGGAGGCGGCCGCCTCGGTCAGGCTGGTGGCGGCGGAGAGCGCGCGGGCGAGGCCGAACTGCACGCGCAGGCTCTCGTCGGCCACGTGGCGTTCGGAAACGTCGGCGATGCTGCCGACCATGCGGAGCGGATTCCCGGCGGAATCATATTGGGCGACGTCTCCGCGGTCCTCGACCCAGATGATCTTGCCGTCGCCGCGGACCATGCGGTGGCGGCTGGAGTAGGCGCCCTTGCCCGCGAGGCAGTCGCGCACGCGGGCGAGCACGCCGGGGCGGTCGGCGGGGTGGATGCGCTCGGTGAAGCGGGCGAGGTCGTGGACGAGGAACTCGGGGCCGACGCCGAGCAGATCGAGCCAGCGTTGGTTGTGGCGCACGGTGTCGGAGCGGAGATCCCAGTCCCAGACGCCCTCGCCGGTGGCGTTGAGGGCGAGGGCGAAGCGTTGCTCGCTCTCGCGGAGCGAGAACTCGAGCTCCTTGCGGCGAGTGATGTCGGCCTGGATCGCCATGAAGTTGACGAGGTTTCCGGACTCGTCGCGGATGGGCTGGACGTCGAGCGAGACCCAGTAGGGGCGGCCGTCCTTGCGGTAGTTGAGCACCTCCTCCTGGAATCCCTCGGCGCGGGCGAGGTGGGCGTGCATGCGTTCGACGCAGGCGAGGTCGGTCTTCGGGCCTTGGAGAAAGTCGCCCGGGCGGCGGCCGCGCGCCTCGCCGAGACCGTAGCCGGTGAGGGCGCGGAATCCCTCGTTGGCCCATTCGACGCGGCCTTCGCGGTCGGTGATGACGACGGCGTTTCCGGTCCGGGCGACGATCAGGGCGAGTTTGCGGGCCTCGGCTTCTTGGCTGCGGAGGTGGTCGCGGGTCTCGGTGAGGCGGGCGGCGAGGCGTTGGAGGTCGGCGGTGGCGAGGCGCTGCACCTGGACGAGCTGCACGAGGTCGGCCGTCGGATCGTGGAGCGCGAAATCGTGGAGGCTGAGGCCGAAGCGCTGGATGGCGTCGGCGTCGGTGAGCCAGGGGGAGCAGAGAAAGGCGATGTCGTCGCCGAGCGGGACGAGTTGCCCGCGCAGGAGGATGTCGCGCAGCGGCTCGCGGAGGATGACAACGCGCCGGGCCATGGCGGAGAAGTTGGCATGGTCGGGCAGCGTGTCCGGGCGGCGGGCCTCGAGCACGTCGGCGAGGCGCGCGCCGGGGCGGATCCGCTCGGCGAGGCGGGAAAGGGAGGGGCCGGTGCGCGTGATGAGGCCCGCGCGGTCGAAGGCGACGTGAAAGGGAAAGAGCGTGTCGAACACCCCCGCTTGGAGGGTGACGGGGCCGTGGGGCGTGGGGTTCACCAGCGGACGAGAAAGGCGTCGTGGTCGTCACCGCCCGCGCGGGAGGAGACCAGGCTGACGGAGGCCGGGGTGGAGAACATTTTGGCGAGGCCTTGGATGAGGCCCTCCACGAAGGGCGTGAGGCCCGGCCGATGGCTGTGGTAGTGGAGGACGAGCGAGTTTTCCCGCTGATCGGTGATCGTGAAGTGGGGCGGTTCGAGGCGCGGGTAGATGAGCGCCACGCGATCGTGAAAGTGGGGCAGGTAGGCGAGGAACTCGCCGAGCGTGGAGCCGGCGGCGCGCATCATCGGGCCGTAGCCTTTTTGGGCGGTCTCCAAAACCCAGTGTTCGCCAAAGGCGCGGAGGATCTGGTCCGCGGGCAGGGCCAGGGTCTCGCTGGCGGCGGCGACCAGGGAGTAGGTGATGGAGTCGGGGTAGCCTTCGTTGCCGATGAACACCTCCACATCGACGCCGGCCTTCTGTTTGATGGTTTGCCAGCAGTCCGGACCATGGCGGGCGACCACCATGTCCTCGATCGCTTTGTTCACCATGCCATACATAAGGGAATCGGATGCCGAGCCTTTGGAGGTGCCGGGCGGGCGATGAGGGGTGGGCGGGGGAGCATCGGGGTCAAGTGCTCCGGCCTCAGCAATCCGGCGGAGGGGATGTCCGCTGTGCAAACTCCGCAGGGCTCCCCAGGCCTGTTCGGGTGGGTCGGGCAGGGGGAGCCGGCCCGCCGAAAGGGCGGTCGCGGCGGCGCGACCGCGCCTGTGGCGACGAGGACGTCGCGCACACGCACTCGGCGCGGGAGGCGCCGACGGAGCGGGCAGAGGCGCGGCGCGAGGGAGAGTTCTCTTCGCGCCGCGGAGTCGAGGGCCGGCCTGAAGCTGGCGGGCGCCCGGTCAGAGCTCCTCGACGACGGCCTCGGTGGTCTGGCCGGCGATGGTGAGGCGGTAGCGTTTGCCGGGGCCGGCGGGCTGCGCGGCGGCGGGAGAGGCGGCGGGCGCGGGCGTGGGCGTGGGCGTGGGCGTGGCGGCTTTGCCGAGCTGGGGCTCGGCGTTCCCGGGGGCGGGAGTGGCGGGCTTGGGCGCGTGGAGCTTGGCGAACTCCTGGGGGAACATGGCCCAGAGCACGCAGGCCTCGTCGTCCGTGGGCAGGCCCTTGGCGGCGAGCTCCTCGCGCAGCTTGGGCATGCGCGGGGTGAGGGCGTCGGCGGGGCGACCCTCGACCGGCGTCTGGCCGGTGCGCTCCTTGATGAGCTTGAGTAGTTCCGCATCCACTACGCCGGGCGGGCGGCCGTATTTGTTGAGGGCGATGTCGGCGGCGGCGGGCGCGATGGTCTTCCAGCGGCCGAACTTCACGTTGAGCATTGCCTGCGTGCCGACGATCTGCGAGGTGGGCGTCACGAGCGGGATGAAGCCGAGCGCGGCGCGCACGCGCGGGATCTCGGCCATCACCTCGGTGAACTTGTCCGACATGTTCTGCTCCTTCAGCTGGTTTCTGAAGTTGGAGAGCATGCCGCCGGGCACCTGGTAGATGAGCGTGTCGCTGTCGACGCGCTCGTTGTCGGGCGAGGTGAACTTGGAAAGCTGCTTGTAGACGTCGGTGAAGTATTCGCGCAGCTGGGCGAGTTTTTGCAGGTCGAAGCTCGGGCAGCGCGGGTGGCCCTCGAGGAGCGCGAGCATGCGGAGGGTGTCGGGCTGGCCGGTGCCGTTGGCGAAGGGGGAGATGGAGGTCTCGACGATGTCCACCCCGGCCTCGATGGCGGCGAGGTAGGCGGCGGCGCCGAGGCCGGCGGTGTCGTGGGTGTGGAGCGTGACCGGCAGGCCGACCTTTTCCTTGAGCTGCTTGGTGAGCTCGTAGGCGACCTTGGGCACGATGACGCCGGACATGTCCTTGATGCCGATGGAGTCGCAGCCCATCTCGCGCAGCTCGCGGCCGAGCTTGATGAAGTTTTCGACGGTGTGGACGGGGCTGGTGGTGTAGCAGATCTCGCCGCGGGCGTGTTTGCCGCAGGCCTTCACGGTCTTGATGGCGGTGGCGAGGTTTCGGGGGTCGTTGAGCGCGTCGAAGATGCGGAAAATGTCCTGGCCGGCGGCGGCGTCGGCGCGGATGAAGGCCTCGACCACGTCGTCGGGGAAGGAGGTGTATTGGACGATGTTTTGCCCGCGGAGCAGCATGAGCTGCGGGGTCTTGGGCGCGGCCTTCTTGAGGGCACGGAGGCGGTCGAAGGGGTTTTCACCGAGGAAGCGCAGGCAGGCGTCGATGGTGGCGCCGCCCCAGGTCTCGAGGCCCGCGAACCCCATCTCGTCGAGGATGGGCGCGGCGGGCAGCATCTGGGCCGTCGTCATGCGGGTGGCGGCGAGGGACTGGTGGCCGTCGCGCAGGACGGTGTTGTTGAATTGAACGGGTTTCATGGGAGGAAGAGGAGGATGTCGAAAGTCCGAAAGTCGAAGGTCGGAAGGTCGAGTGCGGTCCCGCGAAAGCGGGACAAGGTTTTCAAGAGGTGCGAGCGGAGTGAGCGGTGATGACGTGCGACTTGGGACCTATGACCTGCGACGGATCGGGCGGCGTGGCCAAAATCATAGTTCGCGCAGCAGGGCTACCTGGGTGGGGTCGTGGGCGGTGACGGCGCCTTCGGCGTCGCGGAGGCGGAGGCGGCCGGTCTCGTCGATGCCGAGGAACCAGCCGACGGCGGGCTCGGCGCGGCCGGCGAGGAGGAGGGAGACGAGGCGGGGCTCGGACCAGGAGCGGTTGAGCTCGGCGGCGATGAGGGGGAACTCGCCGTCGCGGAGGCGTTGGTGGGCGGTGGCGAGGGAGCGGAGGACGAGGGCCGCAAGGTCGTCGAGGCCGAGATCGCCGAGGGGCGCGAGGTCGGCGAGGCGGGCGGTGCTGTCGCGGAGGCCGGGGTCGGCGAGTTCGGGCTGGTTGAAGACGTTGATGCCGATGCCGACGACGGCGGTGTGGGGCGAGTGGCGCTCGACGAGGAGGCCGGCGAGCTTGCGGGGGCCGACCATCAGGTCGTTGGGCCAGCGTAGTCGCAGGCCGGATACACCGAGGCCGGCGAGGGCGGCGACGAGGGCCTGGCCGGCGGCGAGCGGAAGGGTCGCCCAGCGTTCGCGCGGGCCGGGGCAGGGGAGGACGGCGGAGAGCCAGAGGCCGCCGCGGTCGGAGGTCCAGACGCGGCCGGTGCGGCCGCGGCCGGCGGTCTGGGTGTCGGCGCGCACCGCCCGCCAGGCGGGGAGGGCGGCGGCGAGACGGTTGGTGGTGTCGACCGTCGGGTGCACTTCCAGGAACCAGCCGCCGGCGCCGGCCTCGGGAAGGGGATCGGCGTCGCGGGGGGGCGGAGCGAAGGAGGTGGCGAGGGCGCTCATCGGAGGGGGCCGCGGCGGTGGATCAGCGGACGCGGTGCGAAGTGAAGATGTCGCGGCGGCCTTCGCGGGCCCAGTCGACGGAGGGGAAGCCGCCGGAGCCGAAGCCGGTGGGGGAGACTCCGGCGAGGCGGGCGCGTCCCTTG
>JAUVVA010000145.1 GCA_030604905.1 Verrucomicrobiota bacterium
GAAGGGCATCTCCGGCATGCGTTTCTCCATCTCCGAGACCGCCAAGTATGGCGACATCACCCGCGGCCCGCGCGTGATCAACGCCAAGACCAAGGCCGAGATGAAGAAGATCCTGAAGGAGATCCAGACCGGCAAGTTCGTGAAGCAGTGGGTCGCCGAGTATAAGGGCGGCCTGAAGAACTACAACAAGCTGCTCAAGGCCGGCGAGAAGCACCAGATCGAGAAGACCGGTGAATACCTCCGCGGCATGATGCCCTGGATGCCCAAGCGCAACATCTCCGGCGTCGCCGGCGCCTACGCGGGCTGAAGAATTGGACCGCTAAGATTCGCTAAGTGGCGCTAACGGGTGAAAACCTGCTAGCGCCATTTTAGTTTTGGGATTTAGCGGCCTTTAGCGTCCTTTAGCGGTTTTGAAATCGAAACTCATCCTCGCCACCCGCAAGAGCCCGCTCGCGCTCGCCCAGACCGAGCAGGTCGCCGCGCACCTGCGCGCCACGCTCGGCTGCGAAACCGAGCTGCTCAAGATCGTCACCACCGGCGACCAGCGCACCGAGTGGTCCCTCGAGAAACAGGGCGGCAAGGGCCTCTTCACGAAGGAGCTCGAGGAGGCCCTGCTGCGCGGCGAGGCCGATATCGCCGTGCACAGCTGCAAGGACCTTCCGGGCAGTTTGCCCGAGGGCCTCGCCGTCGCCGGCTACCTGCCGCGCGAAGACCCGCGCGACATCCTCGTGCTGCGCGACGGGATCGAGACGCCCGCGCTCATCGCCACCTCCAGCCCGCGCCGTCGCCTCCAGCTCGCGATGCTCTTTCCCGACGCGCAGTTCACCGAGATCCGCGGCAACGTGGACACGCGCCTGCGCAAGATCGGCCAGGACCAAGTCGCCGACGCCACCGTGCTCGCCGCCGCCGGCCTGCGCCGCCTCGGCATCGGTGGCTGGCAAGGCGTGAGCTTCCACGCCCTCGGCCCCGAGCACATGGTGCCCGCCGTCGGCCAGGCCGCGATCGCGCTTCAGACCCGCAGCTCCGACGCCGCGCGCATCGGCGCGGTGCTCGACCAGCGCACCGCCCGCGCCGTCACGCTCGAGCGCGCCTTTCAGCGTTCGCTCGGCGCCGGTTGCCAGACCGCCTTCGCCGCGCACGTCACCGCCGACACGCTCTGGTTTTATCACCAGGAGATTGGCCTCCGCAGCCTCCCGCTCAGCGACGCCGAGATCGACGCCCCCGAGCAAACCGCCGCCGCGATGCTGAAGCATTTCGGGTTTCAAATTTCTTAACGCGAAGACGCGAAGATCCGAACAAGATCACGAAGGGCCAAGCCTGTCGGCGCAGTTCTCGTTCGCTTTTCCTTTTCTTGGCGAACTTCTGTTCCTTCTTCGCGTCTTCGCGCTAAAAAATCTCACTCCGCCGCCCGCGCCTCAGGCTCGCGAGAAAACCATTCGCCGATGCGGTCGAGCCGCAGCGCGAAAAACACATAGCACGCGCCCACGAAAACCATCGAGCCAACGCCGAGCAGGTGAAACGAGCGCCGGATTCGAGCCATCGTCCAGCCGTGGTCCGACATCAGGCGGTTCATGTCGCCGTTGGCGTCGTCCTCGCCGTGGATCAGCGAGCCGAACGGGATCTCCTCGGTCCCGCGGTAAACTTTCTCCCAGAACTGCCAGCTGTCTAGGAGGGTGCTCGCCGAGAGGAAAAACACGAGATAGCGGCAGGCGCCCCAGCGAAACCACGCCGGCAAGCGCACGAAAAACAGGCCGATAAACAGGGCGCTGAGGTAGAACGTGCCGCCCACGCCGCCATAGACGATCCACAGGTCGTGCATGTGATCGGAGGCGCGCCAAGTCATGAAATACTGCGCCGTCGCCAGCGCTACCGCGAGGACCACCGCGAAGGGCCGGCTTTGCCGCCAGCCAACCCAGGCGAGCACGCCGAGCAGGAAGAGCCCGAGGTAATAGACGGTCGTCGAGGGCGCCGGCGCGATGGAGGTCCAGCCCAAGGGCAGTGGAAGGGCTTGGTAACCGCAAAGCCAGGCCGCCGAGGCATGTCCGAGCTCGTGCATCCAGACGTGAAAGCCGGTGAGGAAAAACTTCAGCAGCGGCACCGAGTTTGCGCCCCAGGCCAAGGCGAAGAGCAGAGGCGGCGCGAAGACGCGGATGCGCCAGTCTGTGAAGGAATTCGGCCCGCGTTCGGCCTCGTCGGCGTAGTAGGGTTTGTCGCTGCCGAAGAGGCTCATGGTTCGAAGGTCGGGCTCAGTTAGGAGGCGCTTTGCGTTGTGTGGTCGAGTCCAAAGCCGCGTTGGTTGGAGGAGGCATGGGGCTCCCGCCCCGTGCGTTCGCCGGGCAGGTGCTTAGGCGTCGCGTAACGCCGAGTCCGACGGGGCGGGAGCCCCGTCGCTCCGGAAGCGGCGGCGAAAGCAGGCATGGAGCTCCTGCCTTCATCCTGCCCGTGAAGCTGCGCGGCTTTTCCGAGCTTTCCCCCGGCGCATCGCTTGTGTTGGGTCTCGCCTTCGCGGACCTTCCTCGTCGCGGCACGATTCACATGTCAGCCTCCAATTCCGGTATTGTTCACCTCGTCGGCGCCGGCGCCGGCGACCTCGGCCTCTTCACCCTGCGCGCGCGCGAACTCATCTCCGCCGCGGACGTGCTCGTTTACGATTACCTCGTCCACCCCGAGGCCGTGAAGTGGACCAAGCCCGGCTGCGAGGTCGTCTACGTCGGCAAAAAGGCCGGCTGCCACACCGTGCCGCAGGAGGAGATCGAGGCGCTGCTCGTGCAGCACGCGCAGGCCGGCAAGAAGGTCGTGCGCCTTAAGGGCGGCGATCCCTACATCTTCGGCCGTGGCGGCGAGGAGGCCCGCACGCTCGCCAAGGCCGGCGTGTCCTTTGAGGTCGTGCCCGGTGTCACCGCCGCGCTCGCCGCCGGCGCCTACGCCGGCATCCCGCTCACCTTCCGCAACGTTTCCACCTCGCTCGTGCTCCTCACCGGCCACGAGGATCCGACCAAGACCTCCGGCGCCCAGGTCGACTGGCGCAGCTTTGGCGCGCTGAAAAACACCACGCTCGCCATCTACATGGGCATGAGCCGCCTCGCCCACATCCTCGGCGAGCTCCAGGCCGGCGGCCTCGCGCCCGACACGCCCGCCGCCGTCGTGCAGTGGGCCGCGCTCGGCCGCCAGCGCAGCGTCAGCGGCACCGTGGCCGACCTGCCCACGCGCGTCGCCGAGGCGAAACTCGCCGCCCCCGCCATCATCTTCATCGGCGAGGTCGTGCGCGATCACGACGCCATCGACTGGTTCGAGCACCTGCCGCTCTTTGGCCGCCGCGTCGCCATCACCCGCACCCGCGATCAAAACAGCGAGCTGCGCGACAAACTCGAGGCCCTCGGCGCGGAGGTGCTGGAGCTGCCGCTCATCACCATCTCCAAGGACGTCGACAAGCACAGCTTCGTCGAGATCGTCGCCGAGCTCGGCAGCTACGACTGGATCGTCTTCACCAGCGCCAACGGCGTGCGCTACTTCATGGAGGACTTTCTCAAGGGCCACGGCGACATCCGCGCGCTTGGTCTGCTGCGCTTCGCCTGCATCGGCCGCGCCACCGCGCGCGAGATCGAGAAGTATCACCTCCGAGTCGAGTGCATGCCCGACACCGCCACGGGAGCCTCGCTCGCCGACGCGCTCATCGAGACCGGCAGTCTCGACAGCGCCAAGGTCATCGTCGTCACCGGCAACCTCAACCGCGACAAGCTGGTGAAGAAGCTCGAGGCCGCCAGCGCCATCGTGGACCGCCTGCCGCTCTACAAGACCGAGAAGACCGATCTCGCTCACGATCCCGTCGCCGACGATTTCCGTCAGCACGGCGCGGACGCCATCCTCTTCGCCAGCTCCTCCGCGGCCGAGAGCTACCACGCGCAGTCCGAGGCGTTGAAGCTCGCGCCCGGCGCGAAGAAGCCGCTCGTCGGCAGCATCGGCGAACAGACGAGCGAAACCTTGGTCGAGCACGGGATGAAGCCCGACTTCGTCGCCGCCAAGCCCAGCCTCGACGCTCTCATCGCCGCGATGGCGGCAAAGTTTGGAACCGCTAAAGGACGCTAGGGTGTGTCTGGGAAATAAACTCGTCGTGCGCCAGAGGGGAAACTCGCTCGGCCAAGGCGACCGAGGCGGAGGTGGACCAGCGGTCCATGCCGCCGAGGGCAACGCCGGCCCAGCGAGTTTCTCCTCTGGTTTGCGTGCATGATGAGTTTATTTACCAGACACACCCTGAGTTTCGCTAAAGAAACAGCCATCAATCCGCCTTCTTCTTTGGCGTCCTTTAGCGCAGTTTAGCGGTTTATTCCTCTGTCCATGAAAGTCCCCTTCCTTGACCTCTCGCTCCAGCATCGCGCGATTCGCGAACAGGCGCTCGCGGCGCTCGCCGCCACCTACGACGCCACGCGCTTTTGCCTCGGCAAGGACGTGGAGGACTTCGAGGCCGCCTTCGCCAAGACCCTCGGCTATCCGCGCGCGCTCGGGCTAAACTCCGGCACCTCGCCCTTGCATGTCGCCGCCGCGCTCGCCGGCTGGGGCCCGGGCGACGAGGTCATCGCGCCGCCCTTCACCTTCATCTCGACGGTCTGGGGCATCAGCTACGTCGGCGCCACGCCGGTCTTCGTCGACATCGACGAAGCGACCTTCCTGCTCGATCCCGCCAAAATCGAGGCGGCGATCACGCCTCGCACCAAGGGCATCGTCGCGGTGCACCTTTTCGGTCTGCCCGCGCCGATGGACGCCATCCTCGCCATCGCGAAGAAGCACAATCTCTTCGTCGTCGAGGACTGCGCGCAGGCGGTCGGCGCCACCTGCGGCGGCAAGCCCGTCGGCCTGCTCGGCGACTGCGGCACCTTCAGCTTTTACCCGACGAAAAACCTCGGCGGTTGCGGCGAGGGCGGCGCTTTTGTCTCTCGACGCGACGAAGTTTTTGAGAAGGCAAAACTCCTCCGCGTGCACGGCTCGGGGCGGCGTTACTACCACGACCATGTGGGCTTCAATTTCCGCATGGATGGCTTTCAGGGCGCGCTGCTCAACGTGAAGCTGCCGCACCTCGCGGGCTGGACGGCGCGTCGTCGCGAGATCGCGAACAAATACCTCGCGGGCATCCAGCAGCCCGAGGTGCGCCTCCCGGTCGGAAAGACGGCGGACGGCGAAAGTGTGTGGCACCAGTTCACGATCCGTCACCCGCGTCGCGATGCGCTGCGCGAGCACCTCGCGAAGCACGAGGTCGGCACCGATTTGATTTATCCCGTGCCGCTGCACCGCCAGGCTTGCTACGCCGGGCTCGGCTATGCGGAGGGATCGATGCCGGTGGCGGAGCGCGCCTGCGCGACGGTCTTGAGTCTGCCGATTTTCCCGGAGCTCACCGACGCCCAGGTCGAGCACGTGATCGCCGCGGTCAACGCGTTCTGATTTGAAACCACTAATGGGCACTAATGAGCACTAATGCTCGGATTAGTGACCATTCGTGTTCATTGGTGGTTCTCTTTCTCTGCGTATGATCGGCGGCATCCAGTTCAAGGTTTGCGGAATTCGACGCGCGGAGGATGCGCTCCTCGCGGCGGAGCTGGGGGCGGATTTTCTTGGCTTCATCCACTACCCGAAGTCCCCGCGGCACCTCGCGCTTGGCGACTACGCGGAGCTCGCGCCGTCGCTGCCTCCCGGGCCGAAGCGCGTGGCGGTGATGGTCGAGCCTTCGCTCGACGACCTCGATTGGGCGCAGGAGGCGGGCTTTGATTTTTTCCAAATCCACGCGCGGCATGATCTGCCGTTCGGCACGGTGAGCGCCTGGAGCGAGGCCGTGGGGACGGCGCGGCTCTGGCTCGCGCCGAAGCTGCCGCCCGGCGCCGCCTTTCCCGAGGCCTGGTTGCCGCTGGCCGACAGCTTCCTTGTCGACACCTTCCACGCCGAGGGCTTCGGCGGCTCGGGCAAGACCGGCGATTGGGCCGGCTTCGCCGCGCGCGCGGCGCAGCACCCGGAGAAGCGCTGGATCCTCGCCGGCGGGCTCGCGCCGGAGAATATCGCGGCGGCGCTCGCCGCGACGGGCGCGCGCGTGGTCGACGTCAACAGCGGCGTCGAGACGGCGCCGGGCGTGAAATCGCCCGAAAAACTGCGCGCTCTCGCCGCGGTGCTGGGTGCGCAGGGGCAGCGCCGTTAGGCGTCCCGCTCATGTTCCGCACCCACGGGCGAGACGCCCGTGCCATGGCCGCGGACGAGCCGAGGGTGCGCAAAAAAACCGCCGCCCTTGCGGGGCGGCGGCTTGGGAAGACGGGCGCGCGGGTGAGCGAACCGGCCGGGCGCGGGACCTTACTTGGTCGGGACCTCGGCGATCGTCTTGAGGATGCGCGAGGCGACGTCGTAGGGGTTCGCGGCCGAGTTCGGACGGCGATCCTCGAGGTAGCCCTTGTAGCCGGCCTTGATGAAGCTGTGCGGCACGCGGATGGAGGAACCGCGGTCGGCGATGCCCCAGGTGAACTTGTCGATCGACTGGGTCTCGTGCAGGCCGGTGAGGCGGAAGTGGTTGTCGGGACCGTAGACGGCGACGTGCTCGGACATGTTCTTGGCAAAGGCGGCCATGAGCTTCTCGAAGTATTCCTTGCCGCCGACTTCGCGCATGAACTTGGTCGAGAAGTTGGAGTGCATGCCGGAGCCGTTCCAGTCGAGGGGCTCGTTGTAGGGCCCGCGCAGGGGCTTGCAGTGGAATTCGACGTCGATGCCGTATTTCTCGCAGAGACGGATGAGGAGGTAGCGGGCCATCCAGACGTCGTCGGCAGCCTTCTTGGACCCCTTGCCGAAGATCTGGAACTCCCACTGGCCGGAGGCGACCTCGGCGTTGATGCCCTCGTGGTTGATGCCGGCGTCGAGGCAGAGATCGAGGTGCTCCTCGACGATCTCGCGGGCGACCGAGCCGACGTTCTTGTAGCCGACGCCGGTGTAGTAGCCGCCCTGCGGGTAGGGATAGCCGTTCTCGGGGAAGCCGAGGGGGCGGCCGTCCTGGTAGAGGAAGTATTCCTGCTCG
The DNA here is from genome assembly GCA_030604905.1 of Verrucomicrobiota bacterium. Classification (GTDB taxonomy): domain Bacteria; phylum Verrucomicrobiota; class Verrucomicrobiia; order Opitutales; family Opitutaceae; genus IMCC26134_A. The sequence goes on from JAUVVA010000145.1 coordinate 7,040, forward strand.
AAACCGAACCATGTGTCCTCGTCGTCGAGGATGGTGGCGCGGGTGTTGGAAACGTGGGGGGTGCCGTCGGCGTTGAGCACTTCGCACATCACGAGCACGCCGTTCTTGCGGGTGCTGTCCGGGTAGACCGCCACGGGCTTCAGCACGCAGTCGGAGCTGCCGCCGGGCGCCTGGCGCGTGGAGCTGCCGTCGAAGCCCCAGAGGGGAAGCTCCTCAAGCTTCGGGAAGCTCGCGAATTCCTTGATCTGCGTCTTGCCGCGGAGGTTCTGCACGGGCTTGTAACCATCGAGCCAGACGTATTCGAGTTTGTATTTAGCCATGGATGTGGAGGTTGAGGGAAAAGTGGGTTTGGGGCCGAGACACCCCTCCGCAAACGAGCGGATGGGCCCTCGGGCAATACCCGATGGCACCGTTTCAGCACCCTGTGTGCCAGCAATGAAAAAAATTGCTGCGATACGATTCGGCCATGCGTCGGGCTGATCTTTGCCAATGGATTGCCCCGGCGGCGGCCCTTGGTGGCGACGGGCTGGTCAAATTTGGCCAGCGCGAGTCGCCGTCCTTGGCTTGCGGAGGGGCCAAGGCTGGGGATGCTGGTTTTTTTCGACCATGGAGCAGATGAAGGACACGCGGCGGGCCTTGGTGCGCATCGGCTATGATGGCCGGGTGCACAAGACCTTCCGGGGGCATCAGGCGAAGGAGCGCTTCCAAAACGAGGTCCGCGTGCTGCGTTACCTCGAAGCGAAGGGCTGCGAGTATGTGCCGCGGGTGATCGAGGCGCACGAGGAGGAGCTCCGCTTGGTGACCTCCAATTGCGGGCAGCGCGTCGATCACATCCAGCCGGAGCGGGTGACGCAGCTATTCGCCGAGCTGGAACGCGATTTCCGGGTGCGCCACGAGGACGCCTATGCGCGCAACATCACCTACTCCCCGCAGGCGGGCCGTTTTTGCCTGATCGATTTCGAGTTTGCCGAGATCCTCGACCCGGCGGCCCCGCCCGGCCCCAAGCTCGACCTGCCCATGCCCGACGCCCCGCGCGGCGACTGAACGCCCGCGCCGCGGGCCGTCGGCGGAGCTTGGCTCCGTGCGGCAGGCGCGTGGCGGCCCGGCCTCCTCCGGCTGCTCGACAACTCGTCCCTTCGTCTCCTCGACTCCCTTACCTGCTCCCGTCCATGCCCGACACGCCTCCCGCCGCCCTTATCTGGTCCGGCCTCACGCACCGCGGAAAAGTCCGCCCCAATAACGAGGACACCTTCCTCGCGCTCAACTTCGACGGCCACGAGGTGCGCTATCTCGGCAAGGTGGGCGAGGCCGACCTTGGCGCGGGCGACTTTGTCTTCGCGGTGAGCGACGGCATGGGCGGCGCCCACGCGGGCGAGTTTGCCAGCCGCATCGCCATCCAGAAGATCACGCGCCTGCTGCCGCGGGCCTTTCGCCTCTCGGCGGCCGGGCTCGAGGCGGGATTCAGCGACGTGTTGCGCGAGCTTTTCGACGCGATCCACCAGGAGCTCATGCAGCTGGGGCGCAGTTATAGCGAGTGCGCCGGCATGGGGGCGACGCTGACGCTGGCTTGGTTTACCCCGCAGTGGGTCTACTTCGGGCACATCGGCGACACCCGTCTCTATTATCTGCCGCGCGAGGGCGGCATCCGCCAGCTCAGCCACGACCATAGCTACGTGGGCTGGATGCGCCGCCAGGGGCAGATCAACGAGCGCGAGGCCCGCGACCACCCGCGGCGCAACGCCCTCCAGCAGGCGCTCGGCGCGGGCCACCAGTTCATCGATCCGCAGGTCGGCGCGGTGGCGCACCGTCCCGGGGACCGA
>JAUVVA010000187.1 GCA_030604905.1 Verrucomicrobiota bacterium
CGACATCCGCCCGCTCGTCGTCTCCACCGCGCTCACCTACCTCGAGCTCGACGGCACCCTCGCCGCCACCGCGCCCTTCTACACCAGCTACCAGTGGCAGTTCCTGCGCCCGGCCGAGGAGATCCTCGCGCGCTTCGACGCCGCGCGGCAGGGATTTTTGCGCGCGCTCTTTGCCGCCGCGCACGCCGGCCGTCTGTGGCACACGGTCGAGCTCGCCGCCGCCGCCGAGGCCATCGGCTGCGAACGCGAGCGCATCGTGAAGGCGCTCAATTTCCTCGAGGAAAAGGGCGACATCACCCTCCGCGCCACCGGCGTGCGCCAAGGCTACCGCGTGCTCCAGCCGCCGGCCGATCTGGGGCAACTCGCCGCGGACCTCGCGCGGCGCTTCTCCGCCCGCGAGCAGGCCGACCTCGCGCGCGGCGCCGCGGTGGCGAAGCTGCTCTCCAAGCCCGGCTGCCTCGTGCGCCGCCTGCTGGCCTACTTCGGCGAAGAGCTCGGGCGCGATTGCGGCCACTGCGGCGCCTGCGCGGGCGACCCGCCAGTGTCGCTCGCGCGCCTCGAAAAACCCTTCGCGCTGCCCGCACCCGAGATCGTTTCTTTACGCGAGCAACACCCCGCGGCGCTCGCGACGGCGCGTCAGGTCACGCGCTTACTCTGCGGGCTCAGCTCGCCCGCGCTGACCAAGGCCAAGCTCACGCGCCACGCCTTGTTCGGGGCGCTCGATTCAACCCCCTTCGTGCGCGTCCTCGCGGCCGTCGAGACGCTCGCTTAGGCGCCCCGAAGCAACGAAAGCGCTCCGCGCTTCCGCTACACCGGCCCACCCGTAGCGGAACGGCGGAGCCGTTCCGAACCCGCACCACGGCTTCGGCGAGACGCCGAAGCCAGCCCGCGGGACGCGGGCGCTCCCCAGACCTGCCGCGCCACCACCGGTGAACTCCACGGACCACAGATAGGCGAAGCGTTACGCTCGTCGAATGGGCAGAGCCTGCCACCAATCCCGCGTGCCAAACGGCACGCCCCGCGCTACAGCCTCACCATGCTCGTCCCCGCCCGTCCTGCCCGCACCGCCCACACCGCACGCCGCATCCTCCTCCCCGCCGCCCTCGCGCTCGCCTTCACCACCTTCGCGCTCCCCGGCGCCACGGCCCAGACCGAGACCGCACCCGCCGCTCCCGCCGCCACCCGCACCGGCGTCGTCGCCCCGACGCCCAATCTCGTCGTCGAAGGCATCCCACCCATCCCCGCCCAGCTCGCCGCCGATCTCCGCGCCTACACCGAGGCGCGCGCCGCCGCCTTCAACGACTGGCACCCGACCCGTCACGAGCTCCTCATCTCCACCCGCTTCGGCAACACCGCCCAGCTCCACCTCGTCCAGCAGCCGCTCGGCATGCGCCGCCAGCTCACCTTCTTCGAGGAACCCGTCGGCGGCGGCAGCTTCGATCCGCTCGCGGGCGAGTTCTTCATTTTCTCCCGAGACGCCGGCGGCAGCGAGTTTCACCAGCTCTACCGTCACGATTTCGCCGACGGTCGCGTCACCCTCCTCAGCGACGGCGGCCGCTCCCAAAACCGCCCCTCCGCCTGGAGTCCCGACCACCGTCTCCTCGCCTACAGCTCCACCCGCCGCAACGGCAGCGACCGCGACCTCTACCTCATGGACCCGCGCGACCCCCAGGGCAGCGACCGCCTTGTCCTCCAGGTGAGCGGCGGCGGCTGGGGCATCGCCGACTGGTCGCCCGACGGCGCCACCTGGCTCGTCTCCGAATTCATCTCGGTCAACGAAAGCCACCTCTGGCTCCTCGATCTCGCCGACGGCCGCCTGCGCGAGCTCACCCCGCGCGCTCGTGGCGGTGTCGCCCACGCCTCCGCCACCTTCACCCGCGACGGCAAGGCCGTCCTCTACGCCACCGATCTCGACTCCGAGTTTCGCCGCCTCTTCCTCCACGATCTCACCACGGGGCAGGCCCGCCCCGTCACCGCCGGCTTCCGCGGCGACGTGCGCGGCGTCTCCCTTGCCGAGGATGGCCGCCGCGGCGTCTTCATCGTCAGCGAGGACGGCGTCGACCGCGCCTACCTGCTCGACCTCGCCACCCTCGCCTACGCACCCATCCCCGGGCTCCCCATCGGCCAGCTCGGCGGCGCCGCCTGGCACCGCGACAGCCGCCATGTCGCCTTCAACGCCGGCTCCGCCCGCGCCGTCAGCGACGTCCACGTGCTCGATGCCGACACCGGCCGCGTGACGCGCTGGACCGAGAGCGAGCTCGGCGGCCTCGTCGCCGACACCCTCGCCGAGCCCGAACTCGTCAAGTGGACCAGCTTCGACGGCCTCGAGATCTCCGGCTTCCTCTACCGCCCGCCCGCGCGCTTCGAGGGCCCGCGCCCCGTGATCATCAACATCCACGGCGGCCCCGAAGCGCAGGCGCTGCCCGTTTTCCTCGGCCGCAACAACTACTTCCTCAACGAGCTCGGCGTCGCGATGATCTTCCCCAACGTCCGCGGCTCGACCGGCTTTGGGAAAACCTTCGTCACCCTCGATAACGGCAAGCTCCGCGAGGACGCCGTGAAGGATATCGGCGCCCTGCTCGACTGGATCGCGCTCCAGCCCGAGCTCGACGCCTCGCGCGTGATGGTCACCGGCGTGAGCTACGGCGGCTACATGACCCTCGCCTCCGCCGTCCACTACAGCGACCGCCTGCGCTGCGCGCTAAACGTCGTCGGTATCAGCAATTTCATTACGTTCCTGGAGAACACCGAGAGCTACCGCCGCGACCTGCGCCGGGTGGAGTATGGCGACGAGCGCGATCCCGAGATGCGGGCCTTCTTCGAGCGCATCTCGCCGCTCAACCACGCCGAGCGCATCACCATCCCCATGTTCATCGTGCAAGGCGCCAACGATCCCCGCGTGCCGCGCGGCGAGGCGATCCAGATGGTCGAGCGCATCCGCGCCGCGGGCGGCACGGTGTGGTATCTGGAGGCGAAGGACGAGGGCCACGGCTTCCGCAAAAAGGCCAACGCCGACTTCCAGTTCTACGCCACGGTGATGTTCGTGCGCGAGCACCTGCTCCCGTAGCTTCCCCCCGATCCGGCCTCCGGGCACCCCGGGTGTTCGAGGAACTCAACGCCCCGTGGCGGTGGCAAGCGCCGCGGCGTAGGATTGGATGGCCGCGACGATCGCCTCGGCGATGTCGCCGCGCGCCGTCGGATCCGCCATGCGACGCGCCTCGGCCTCGTTTGAAAGGTAGCCCGCCTCCACCAACACGGCCGGGCAGTCCACGAGTCGCAACACGGCGAAACGAGCGCGCTTCAGCCCGCGGTCCTGGGTCTTGAGTTTGCCCAGCAGATGACGGTGCATCTGGGCGCCGAGGACGGCGCTCCATTGATCGTGGGCGTTGCCCACCTGCTCGGTCTCGTCGTCGGGCGAACGCAACGAGGAGGAGGTCGAGCGCTGGAAGCGGGGCGTAAGGATGTAGGTCTCGGTGCCGCGCACCGCCGGGTTGTTGGCCACGGCGTTGAAATGGATGCTCACGAAAAGATCGGCGCCGGCTTCGTTGGCGAAACGGGCTCGGTCGGCGAGCGTGATGAAGCGGTCGTCGGAACGGGTGAGCACGACACGCCAGGAAGGATCGGAGGCTCGGAGCAGGCGCTCCACGCGCAGGGCGACGTCCAGCGCCAGGCTCTTCTCATCCACCTTCGCCTCGAGGTTTCGCGCCCCGAAATCCGGGCCGCCGTGACCGGGGTCGATCACGATCGTGCGCAGCGGACGCGGCGCCAGCTGCGCCGGGCGCAGGATCGGGCCGAGGAAGCGCTCCAGATCGATGTTCGCCAGATAGAGCGCGTCTTGGTGCAGCACCGCCGCCTCTCCCAGGAAATAGCGCATGCCGTGAAACGAGATCTCCCGCTTGTCCGCCTCGATCACGATGCGACCGGCGGCCGAGCTCAGGGTGAGCTGGCGCTTGTCCGCGTCGACGACCGCTTGGTAGCCGAGGCGCACGAACCACGGACGTGCCTCGGTGTAATGCACCCCGCCGACCTGTAACGTCGCCGGAGGACCGGAACGCGAGGCGGGCCGCGGAGCCGAGCCGAAAGCCGCCGGAGCGACGAGCGCCGCAAGCAGGCACGCGAGCAAGAGCAGGCGAAACAGCCGCGCGGCACCCGAGCATCCCAGGGTGCGAGCGCCTTCTCTATCTGCGATTATCTGCGGCATCTGCGCTTCCACGGCCGGGTGTTGCTAGCTGGTGCAGCCGAAGGTTGCCCGGGGATCCGCCACCTCCGCCCGGACCGCGCCAGGAGGGGACGACACGGGGCCGGGGCCGCCAAAGGTTTCCGCACGACGATCCGGGCGCGCAGCATCGTCCGCGCTCGGGCAAAAAAGCGCCGCGTCCCGGCGAGACGGGACGCGGCGAAGGGAGGAGACTACGCAGGCGCGGGGCACGGACGGCGGACGAGCGAGGCTTACTTCTGCTCGTCGTGATCGTCGTCGTGGTCGCCCTTGCCCGCGTCGTCGATGGCCTGCTCGTCGGCGTGGAGCGTGTATTTGCGCTTCCGCTTGTTCGCCGGATACGGCGAGAGCATGACGTTGATTTGCTTGCCCATGAGCTTGGGCTGCGAGTCGGGGTGCCCCATGCCGGAAAGCTCCTCGAGGGCGCGCTTCATGACGTTGAAGCCGATCTCGGTGTGGGCCATTTCGCGGCCGCGGAACTTCAGACGGAGCTTCACCTTGTTGCCATGGTCGAGGAACTCCTCGGCGTGGCGGATCTTGGTGAGAAAATCGTTCTGCTCGATGCGAGGGGTGAACTCGACCTCCTTCAGCTTGCTCGCGGTGGACTTCGCGTGGCTGCTCTTCTTCTGCTCCTCGTAGATGTATTTGCCGAAGTCCATGATGCGGCACACCGGCGGGGTCGCGTTGGCCGACATCTCGACGAGGTCGAGGTTGAACTGGCGGGCGAGCGCCAAGGCGCGATCCGTCGCCATGATGCCGAGCTGCTTGCCCTCGGGGGAGATGACGCGGATCTCGGGGACGCGGATCTTGTCGTTGCGCCGGATGTGCGCGAAGGGGTCGTTGTTACGACGCGGGTAGGGCTGGTTGGGGCGACGAGCGCCACCGCCGTAGGGTGCTGAGAGGGCCATCAATAAGCTTGGGTGCGGGTTGCGGAAACAGGGCCAGAAACGCCCGGCCCGGGGAGAAAGACAACTGGAAAAGGACCGCGCCGCGCCGGAGATTCCCCGTTCGCCCCTCCCGGCGGCGACGAGATGCGGCCGCGCCCCCTGCCCTCCCGGCCCATGGCGAAGGGAAGCGCCACCCGCCGCAGGGCGCGCGCCGCGCAGGGCCGGAGGACGTGGCGGACCAGGCTCGCACGAAAAAACGCCGCCCCTCGCGGGACGGCGTTTTTAAGTTCAAACCCGATCGGGATCGGGTGAAGGCAGGGACTCAGGCGCCGAGCTGGTAGCGGGTGAACCGGCGCACGACCATGTTCTCGCCCGTTTTGGCGATGGTCTCGGTGAGGATCTCCTTGATCGTCTTTTCCGGCTGCTTGACGAAGGGCTGATCGAGGAGGCACACGGTCGCGTAGTATTTCTCCAGCTTGCCCTCGACGATCTTCTGCACGGCCGCGGGCGGCTTGCCGGCGACCTGGGCGGAAGCGATTTCGCGCTCCTTGGCGAGGTCGGCCTCGGGGACCTCCTCGCGGGAGACGACGGCCGGGTTGGCCGCGGCGATGTGCAGGGCGAGGTCGTGCACGAGGGCCTTGAAGTCGTCGTTGCGGGCGACGAAGTCGGTCTCGCAGTTGACCTCGATCAGCACGCCGACTTTGCCGCCGGTGTGGATGTAGCTGTAGATGATGCCTTCCTTGGCGGCGCGGTCGGCGCGCTTGGCGGCGGAGGCCGCGCCCTTTTTGCGAAGGATCGTGATGGCCTCCTCGACGTTGCCGTTGGTCTCGACCAAGGCGCGCTTGCAGTCCATCAGCCCGGCGCCGGTCTGGGCGCGCAGGGCGTTGACCATGGAGGCGGTGATATTGGTGCTCATGAATCTATGCGACGTGTGTAGTGGTTAAACAAATACCGCGGGCCGGGCCGGTTCAGGCCTTGGGGGCGGCGATCTTCTTGCGGGCCGCGGGCTTCTTGGCCGGGGCGGCGGGGGCGGCCTCGCCCTCGGCGGCGGCCTCGCCCTCGACGGCGGGGGCGGCCGTGGCGGTGTCGATGCCGGCGGCGGCGGCCACGGCGGCGGAGGCGGCCTTGAGGTCGGCGGCGCCGCGGTTGGAGCGGCGGCTGTCACGCTGGGCCAGGCCGGATTGCACGGCGGCGACGATGGTCTCCACGATGATGCGGATGGACTTCACGGCGTCGTCGTTGCCCGGGATCGGGTGCGCGAGCTGGGTGGGGTCGGAGTTGGGGTCCACGAGGCCGACGCAGGGGATCTCGCAGCGCTTGGCCTCGGCGACGGCGATCTCCTCGTGGTTGGCGTCCACC
>JAUVVA010000164.1 GCA_030604905.1 Verrucomicrobiota bacterium
CCATGGCGCCGAGGGCCCGGTGGTAGTGATTTCCCACTACGGGGACCGGGTGGAAGAAGAGGTTGGCGAAAACGAAGAAGGTGACGAGCTCGCCGATCTCCATGTTGCCGTTGAAAACGCGCCAGCCGCCGAGCATGAGCAGCGCGGCGATGAAGAACTGGTTGTTGAGCTCGAGGATGGGGTTGAGCGTGGCGGAGGCGCGGGCGAGGTTGAGGTTGTGGCGCGAGTGGTCGTTGAGCAGGCGGCGGAAGAGGCCGGAGTTGGTCTCCTCGCGCACGAAGCCCTGGGTGACGCGGATGCCGTTGACCGACTCGGCGAGGGTGGCGGTGACGCGGCTGAAGCTCTCCTGCGTGGCGCGGGAGTAGCGCGAGAGGCGGTCGCGGAAGTGGCGGTTGACCTTCCAGATCACGGGCGCGAGGCCGAGCACGACGAGGAACATCACCGGGTCGGTGTAGAGCATGACGCCGGCCGCGCCGAGCATCTGGCCGAGCTGCACGATCGAGACGAAGAACACGTCCTGGATGCCGGAGCGCAGCGCGTCGACATCGGAGGTCATGCGCCCGAGGATGCGGCCGAGCTTGGTCTTGTGGAAAAAGATCATCGGCTGGCGCTGCACGCTCTCGAAGAGCTCGGCGCGCAGGCGGTGCACCACGCGCTCGCCCAGCTCCTGGGCGTAGCGCATGCGGAAGTGGAACATGAACTCGGAGAGGAGGGCGAGGGCCCCGTAGGCGGCGACGGCCAGCCAGAGCTCGCCGCGCTGGCCTGAGGTGATGGGGCCGGCGATGGCCTTGCTGAAGAGCCAGGTGAGGCCGGCGAGCTGGGCGGAGCGGGCGAGGGTGAGAAAGATGAGCCAGTTGCGGCGCGCGGCGAAGGGGCGGGTGTAGCCGAAGAGGCGGCGGATGAGGCCCCACTCGAGCGGGCGTTGCACGGCCTCGTCGACCTCGTCGGATTTTTGCACGACGGTGAGCGGGCCCTTGGGCAGCTCGCCGCCGGGCGGGCGCGGCGGAGGGTCGGGCTGGAAGAAGGGGGCGGCGGTCTTCATGCGGCGGGGCCCTCGGGTTCGTCGAGCTCGCGGCTGTCGACGAGCTGGAGCGCGGCGACGCGGCGGTAGGGGCCGGGGCTGCGCAGGAGCTCGGCGTGGGTGCCGCGTTGCACGATGCGCCCGTTCTCGAGCACGAGGATGAAGTCGGCGCGGCGCAGGGTGCTCACGCGGTGCGCGACGATGAAGGTGGTGCGGTCCTTGATCGCGCTCTCGAGGGCCGCGAAGATCTCGTGCTCGGTGCGCGAGTCGATGGCGGCGGTGGGGTCGTCGAGGAGCAGGATGGAGGGTTCGTGAATGAGGGCGCGGGCGAGGGCGAGGCGCTGGCGCTGGCCGCCGGAGAGGGTGTTGCCGCCTTCGCCGAGCACGGTGTCGTAGCCCTTGGGCAGGGCGCTGATGAAGTCGTGCGCCTGGGCGATGCGGGCGGCGCGCTCGACCTGCTCGCGCGTGGCCTCGGGGTGGCCGAAGGCGAGGTTGGCGGCGATGGTGTTGGAGAAGAGGAAGCTTTCCTGGAACACGATGCCGATGCGGCGCCGCAGGTCGTCGACCTTGTAGCGGCGCACGTTTTCGCCGTCGATGAGCACGCGGCCCTTCTGCGGGTCGAAGAAGCGGGGGATGAGGCTCATCAGGGCGCTCTTGCCGGCGCCGGTGGCCCCGAGGATGGCGACGCAGGCGCCGGCGGGCACGTGCAGGTTGATGTCGTGCAGGACGTAGGCGGCGCCGGCTGCGGGGTCGCCGTAGGCGAAGGACACCTGGTCGAAGGTCACCTCGCCGCGGAGGGCGGGGCAGGGCACGGCGTAGGGGGCGTCGGTCACCTCGACGGGCGCGTCGAGGATCTCGAAGACGCGGCGCGAGGCGACGAGCGACTGCTGCACGCTGTTCACGATGGTGGCGAGCTGGTTGACCTGCCCGGAGAACTGCTCGAGGAGGCCGGCGAAGACGATCAGGCCGGCGCCGAGGGGCAGGCGGCCCTCGATGACGAGCCAGCCGCCGTAGGCGAGGAGGACGAGCAGGTTGACGCGGGTGAGCAGGCCGATGGAGGGGGAGAAGGTGCTGACGCGCCAGAAGATGCCCTGCTGCTGGCGCAGCACCTCGTCGTTGCGGGCGGCGAAGCCGGCGCGGTCCTCGTCCTCGCGGCCGAAGGCCTTCACCACCTGCACGCCCTGAATCGACTCGGTGAAGTGCTGCACGACGCCGTCGACCAGCTTGCGGTTGGCGGCGTAGCGCGGCTGTATCCAGCGCGAGAATACGATCGAGGCGATGGCGAGCAGCGGCGTGGTGGCGAGGCAGGCGAGGGTGAGGCCGGGGCTCAGGCTCAGCATGTAGACCAGATAGACCGTCAGCGAGACGACCATGATGAAGCTCTGGATGAGCACCTGATCGAGAAACATGCGCATCTGCTGCACGTCGCCGGTCACGCGGGTGATGATGGAGCCGGTGGTGTTGGCGTCGAAGAAGCGGAAGCTGAGGCGTTGGAGCTTGGCGTAGAGCTCGGCGCGCAGGTCGACCACGAGGTGGCGCTGCACGAGGCGGTTGATCGCGATGCTGTAGCTGTAGTTGAGCAGCGCGCGGACGAGGGCGAAGAGGAGGATGGCGCCGGCGAGGCCGGCGATGACCTTCATGGGGCCCGGTCCGGGGACGAAGGGAGCCAGGCCGGGCAGCTTGAGCGTGGCGGAGTGCGCCGCGTCCGCCCCGGCCAGCACCACGGCCTTGATATAGTCGATGCCGTGGCCGGTGAGGGAGAGGCCGGCGAGGCCGAGGGTGAGGAGGACGCACTGGAGCAGGAGCACCTGCACGCAGCGCAGCCGGTAGCGCCAGGCGAGCCCGATGAGGCGCCGCACCAACTGGAGGTCGGTGGTGGGGGCGGCGGGGGGCGTGGAGCGCATGGCGGGAACCCGCCACCTTGGGGACAAGGCGCGGACAAATCACGTCCGATTTGGGCATGGAGAAAAAATGGGCGCGGCGGTGGCGCGGACGGCGGCGGGCGTTAAACTCCGCGCTTTCCCGCCCGGCCGGGCTCGCCCGCGCCTCGCGCTCCGTCGTGAACTCCTCCGTATCCAGTCTCATGCAGCTGCTCGCCCCCTTTCAGCTCGGTTCGCTCTCGATCCCCAACCGCGTGCTCTTCGCGCCGCTTACCCGCACGCGCGCGGACGCGGAGAACGTGCCGGGCGCCTTGATGGCGCGTTACTACGCGCAGCGGGCCTCGGCGGGCTTGATCATCGCGGAGGCGACGATGGTGGCCTCGGACGCGCAGGCCTGGCCGCACCAGCCGGGCATCCACTCGCCGGCGCAGGTGGCCGGTTGGCGGAGCGTGACCGACGCGGTGCACGCGGCGGGCGGGCGCATCTACCTGCAAATCTGGCACCCGGGGCGCGCCACGCACCCGGCGCTCAACAAGGGCGCGCAGCCGGTCTCGGCCTCGGCGCGGGCGATCCGCGGCGGGCACATCCACACGCCGGAGGGCAAGCTGCCCTATCCGGAGCCGCGCGCGTTGCGGACGGAGGAGCTGCCGGGCATCGTGGCGCAGTTTCGCCGCGCGGCGGAGAACGCGAAGCTGGCGGGCTTTGACGGGGTGCAGGTGCACGGCGCGCACGGCTACCTGCTCGACCAGTTCCTGCGCGACGGCGTGAACGACCGGAGCGACGACTACGGCGGCACGGTGGCGAAGCGGGCGCGCCTCTTGTTTGAGGTGGTGGACGCGGCCTGCGCGGTGTTTGGCGCCGGGCGGGTGGGCGTGCGCGTCTCGCCGCTGGTGCATTCGAACGACACGAGCGACTCGGATCCGCTCGGCTTGGTGGCGCAGGTGGCGCGGGAGTGTGAACGGCGCCGGCTGGGTTTTCTCGAGTTGCGGCATGGGCGCCATGACGCGCCGGAGGAGATCGAGGTGGCGGCGGTGGCGCGGCGGCATTTCACCGGGGCCTTGGTGCGCAACGGCGGCTTTACGCGGGAGGCGGGCGAAGAGGCGATCCAGGCGGGATTGGCGGACGCGGTGGCCTACGGGGTCCTGTTTCTGGCCAACCCCGACCTGCCGATGCGTTTCCTGAAGAAGGCACCTTTGAACGAGCCCGACACCACGACTTTTTATGGCGGCGCGTCGCCCCGGGGCTATGTGGACTACCCGGGCCTGCCGACCTGAACGGGGTCGCCGGGGGCCGGGCGAGGGCGGTGTGCAAGCGGCTGTTACGACGCCTGGCCGCCGGGCTTGACGGTGGGGGAGCGAGCGGACCTTATCCGGTTTCCGTCCGGAGGGCGAGAGCGCCGTCCGGCCGCGCGCCATGGATGTCCAAGCCAACGTAACTCCCGCCGCCACGTCGCCCACGGTCGCGCAGCTGCCGGTGCGTCTGCGCGATTTGTTGAAGCGGGATGTTTGTCTCGATCTCACCCGCGCGCAGATCGAGACGGCGTTGCGGCAGGTCCAGGCTGAGGCGGAGGAGCTGAAGAAGACGCGGCCGCCGTTTTTGTTTCTGCACGGCAAGCCGACGCGCAGCGAGTTCCAGATCCGCGAGGCCAGCGCGGTCGAGACGCTGGCCGCGCTGACCAAGGGCTATGAGCAAGTGGTCTCGGCGCAGCCGCGCTTGAAGTCGTGGGTGGAGGATGATCTCGAGACCTTTGTGCGCGACAGCCAGCCGGCCTATGTGCTCGGGCTGGCGACGCATCGGTTCCCGGACGACTGGCAGCGTGCGGTGATTCGGTTTGATCAGCGGGTGAAGGGCTTTCGGTCGGCGCTCGGCGTGGTGCAGGCTTCGCTCGGGGTGGTGCCCTCCGGGATGGCGCTTTCCTCCCATGCGGCGGCCTTCGAGTGCTTGATGCCGGCGCGGCAGTGGGGCGCCTTGCTCGACTACGAGATCGTGTTTTTTAACCGCGTCGCGGACCTGCAGCGGCGTTCGTTGGAGATGGGCAACGACACGCTGCGTCGGCAGCCCGAGACACGTTTCGCGCAGACGGTGGGCCAGTGGGCCCGGATGGACGGCGCCTCGGTGCGTCAGCGTCTGGCGGAGATGTTGGCGGAGCTGGAGGCGAGCACGGGCGCGGCGCGGGCGGCGTATGTCGCGGAGGCGTCGCTGTCGGGCGGGGGCGGGGGTGCGGCGCGGAGTTTTGTCTACCCGATGTGGGAGGCGCTGCGGCAGTTGATGCGTCTGGAAATCCGTCCCGACGAGGTGGAGGCGATCGTCGCCGAGACGGAGCGCATGGTGGCTGCGGCCGGGGGCTGAGCCGGATGCATTCAGTAGCCCGGGTCGCATCGCGGCGATCTGGCGGCACCTTTTGACGGCCCCGTCGCCTACGGCGATGCCATCTCCGCGCTGTCGCGCTTCGTCGTCTCGAGATACCCTCCGAATCGATACGGCTCAGCGCGCGAGCGGCAGGTGGGGATGTCGGAAGGAGCGTTCCTGCATGGCGCGAATCTCGGCTTCGGCCTCGAGCCAGATGGCGAGGTCTTGGTGGTCGGGGCATCCGAGATCGCTCCAGATCTCGCGGGCGCGGCGGGCGATGAGTTCGTGAACGAGCGCGGGGTCGTCCGACGGGGTCGGCAGGGGGAAGGGTTGTAGGGTATCCATGGCGGTCTCCGGCCATCCCGGGCCGGGTGGCGCGAGGTGCACCCGGCGATTTCTGGCCGTGATCGTAGCTTAACCGTGAGCGACGACTTTGCCACCGGAAGCCTCGGCTCCGCACCCGATATTAGCGGTGGTTTTCAGGGCAAGGAATGCCGGGTCGGCCCCGCGAGGCCGGCCGGGGCGTGCGCCGCGATGGCGCCCGGCCGCCGCCCGACGGAGCGCTCGTAGGCGAAGAGGTATTGCTGCGCGAGGCCGGCCTGGGCGCCGAAGTGCACGCGACCGAAGTGGGCGATCTGGGCCGGGCGCCAGTCGAGCAGGCCGTAGCGGCGGGCCATGGCCTTGATTATCCAAGTGTCGACGGGAAAGGCCTCGAGGCGGCCGGCGCCAAACAGCAGCACGCAGTCGGCGATTTTTTCGCCCACCCCCGGAAGGGTGAGGAGCCGCTCTTTCGCGCGGGGGTAGGGGGCGTGTTCGGTCTCGTGGAGCCACGCGGGGTCGGCGCGCAGGCGGCGCGCGATGCCGGCGACGTGGCGGGCGCGGAAGCCGAGGCCGCAGGCGCGGAGGTCTTCTTCGGGCACAAGGGCGAGCTCTTCCCAAGTCGGGAGCCGGTGCCAGCAGGGGGTCGCGCCGGGCGCGGGCGGTGCCGGGCCCACCGGGCGGCCGTGGCGGGCGGCGAGCAGCTCGAGCATGCGCTTGATCTGCGGGATCTGCTTGGTGGCGCTGCACACGAAGCCGAGGAGCGTCTCGCCGAAGGGCTGGCGGAGGATTCGCAAACCCGGGCAGGCCGCGAGGCAGGCGGCCAGGTGCGGATCGCTGCGCCAGGGGAGCGCGTCCTCGTCGGCCGGCGGTCCGGCCAGGTAGGCGTGCAGGGCGGAGGCGGCGGCCGCGGCGTCGGCGTGGCGGGGTGCGGAAAACTCCAGGGCGCCCGGAGCGGAGCCGCCATCGGCGGGGGCCTCGTCGGAGCGGGGCCCCGCCGGAGCGACGCGCAGCCGCAGGTGGTGTTGGCCCCAGCCCCCTTCGAAGCCGCCCTCGGGAAGCGCGTGCCAGCGGAAGGCCTGGCCGCCGTCGAGCAGCTCGGCGAGCACGGCGGGGTTGAGGGGGCGGGCGCGGGGGAGGGGCGGGAGCGGGGACCAAGGGAGCCAGAGGGGCGGCATGGGATGATTTTTTCCGCTTCAGGAAGCTCGGCAACGCAAGGTGAGCATTTTGCGCGGGAGCGCTACAGACAGGGCGGTGGCATTATAGCGGGCGATCTGCTATCTTGGTCGCGTGGCCGAGAGGTCACACGGTTAGAGTCAGAAAGTCAGTCCGTTAGTCAGTCAGAGTTAGTTAGGTTAGGTCTAGGAATCGAAAACATCAGTGATCGAACAACTCCGCCAAAACCAAAGACGAAGATAAGCGCCATTGCCGCGCTCCGGCCCTGAGCCGCATTAACGATGAGCCGCCTCGACCTCGGTCGAGGCGGCTCGACTGTTTCCGGGTGAGGCGTCGGCGCGGGAAAAGGGGGCCGGGCGCGCGGCGGCGGCCCCCAAGCATTCGGGGCGGCGCGCGGCCGGGGAGGCGCCGGGCCGTTCCCGCCTCGGGGGTTCAGCCGGAATTATTCAGCCGCCCGGGTCGCAGTCCGCACCGAGATCTGCTCGCCACCTCGCCCCGCTGCTCCGCCGTCCAACTGAATGATCAAGGCTCAGCCCAGGCGGACCCGGATCTCGGCGAGCAGCGCGTCGTGGGCGAGCGGGCCCTTCTGGACGATGTTTTCCACGCAGGCGCGCAGGTAGGCGCGCTCGTCGTCGGTGAGTTCCTTCGCAGTCACGACGACCACGGGGACGGCGCGGCCGTCCTCCCGGGCGCGCAGGGCGCGGAGGAACTCGAAGCCGTCCATCACCGGCATCATGAGGTCGAGCAGGATGAGGGCGGGCTGGTGTTTCGTGAAGGCCTCGAGGGCGATCTGCCCATCCTCGGCCTCGACCACCTCCCAGCCTTCGCGCTCGAGGGTGGAGCGGAGCATGGCGCGGTTGTCGCGCAGGTCGTCGACCACGAGGGCGAGGCGGCGGGTGTCGTGCGGGACCTGGCGGGCGAGGATGTCGGCGAGGCGGGCGCGGTCCACGGGCTTGGTGAGGTAGTCGGCGGCGCCGAGGGTGAAGCCGAGCTGCCGGTCCTCGATGATC
>JAUVVA010000138.1 GCA_030604905.1 Verrucomicrobiota bacterium
ATTGGCCGCTAAAAGTTGCCAAACCTAGCCCAGCGCGCCGGATTTTCCTTAAGTCGCTGATTTTCGCGATCCTTCCGGCTTTTTCGCGCTGATTTTCTTTATTCTCGAATCTCCTGTCATCCTTCACCGAGCCTGGCGGGCGGGGAAACAAAAAAACCGCCGACGCGGAGAGGCGTCGGCGGTCGGGGGGAGGTTCGCGTGTAGTGCGCGGGCCTTACAGGTTCCAGCGCAGGCCGACGACGGCCGACCAGTCGGTGATCTCGTAGTAGTCGGGGCGGGACTTGTTGCCGTTGTAGGCGGTGCTCTCCTCGTTGAGGAGATTGGCGAACTGGGCGAAGACCTGCCAGTTGGGGGTGAAGCGATACGAAGTGGTGAGGTCGAGCGTGGTGGTGGCGCCGAGGTAGCGGCTGAGGCGCGGATCGTAGGGACCGGTGGGGCCGTCGGTCGCGATGTCGAGGAGCGACTCGCTCCGGTAGAGGACGGCGAGGCGGCCGCTGAAGCCGGACTTGTTGTAGAAAAGGCCGGCGTTGAGCGTGTTCTTCACCTGGTTGAAGAGGGGCAGCTTCACCGAGTCGAAGGCGGCGATGCCGGTGTCCACCTCGGAGTCGGCGTAGGTGTAGTTCACGAAGGCGCCGAGCCCGTCGAAGGGAGCCGGGAGGAAGGTGAACTGCTGGTCGTAGCCGAGCTCGAAGCCGCGGACCCAGGCGCCATTGGCGTTTTCCCGGGTGAGGGTGACGAAGGTCTCGTCGAAGCCGCCGACATTGATGACGGTGCTGCCTCGGGCGGTGTAGATGTTGTTCCGCATGTCCTTGTAGAACAGGTTCACGCTGAAGACGCCGGCCTGGCTGAAGTAGTATTCGGCGCCGAGGTCGAAGTTGGTGGAGCGCACCGGGTCGAGGTCGATGTTGCCGCGCCGGACCTCGAGGTCGAAGTCGTCCTGGATGTCGATCGGCAGGAGGTCGCCGAGGCGGGGGCGGGCGATGGAGCGGGTGACGGCGAAGCGATAGACCAGGTTCTTGGACTGGTCGTAGCGCAGGTGGAGGCCGGGCAGGATGTCGAGGTAGTCGTTCTTTTCGTCGTAGGGACGGAGCGGGCCGACGAAGTCGCCGTCGTCGTTCACGTTGGCGTTGACGCCGGTGAAGTTCACGCGGGTGAGCTCGGCGCGGGCGCCGGCGAGCACGGTGAACTTGTCCCAGGTGAACTGGCCCATGCCGTAGCCGGCGTAGATGTTCTCCTTGGCGTCATAGCTGCCGGCGAGGCCGCGCACGAGGTTGTCGGTGGCGGGGCGGTTGAGCGCGCCGGGGGTGTTGGCGATTTCGCGAACGCGGTTGGGGTCGAGGAAGAAGCCGTAGTCGTAGGCGCCGCCGAGGGTGGAGGTGGCGCGGTAGTTGGCCACCGCCTGGCTCGCGAGGACGTCGGGGGTGGCGCCGCCGTTGCGGAAGAAGAAGTTTTCCACCTTCACGTATTCGCGGTCGAAGAAGGTGGTCTTCACGCCGGCCTTCCAGAAGCCCTCGCCGCCGGCGAGGCTGGCGTCGCGCTGGGCGTCAAAGCCGAGGGTGTGGGTTTCGTCGGTCACGAAGCTCGTGCCGCGGTCGAGGCTGTTGAGGAAGAAGAGCGAGGGATCCTGCCGGTTGATCGAGGTGCCGAACTGGGGCAGGAAGCCGTTGGCCGTGAAGGACGTGGTCTGGCCGGCGTTGTTGGTGCGGAAGCGGGCGCTGATGTCGCGCTCCGGGTCACCGTCGAAGGTGCCGCGGTTGAAGCCGTAGAGCGGGGTGAAGGTCCAGTCGCCTGACTTGATCTCGCCGGTGACGTTGCCGTTGAAGATCTGCTGCTCCTCGAAGAACTGGCGGACGTTGCGCTCGACGCGGCGGGCGTTGCCGCCGCCGGCGGTGCTGGTGAAGGAGGTGTAGTTCTCGCCGTCGTTGGTGGAGTTGGTGACGTTGCCGTAGTAGACCACCTGGCGCTGGCGGCCGCGCTCGGTCTCGCGGTTGCTGTAGGAGAAGTCGGCGCGGAAACGCACGTTTTCGGTGGGGCGCCATTCATAGGTGCCGTTCAAGCCCTTGACCGTGACGTCGTCGAAGAAGTGCTGGAGGGCGATGGCGTCGGGCCGGTAGAAACCGCCGACGGTGCGCCAACCGGTGGTGCCGACGCGTTGTTTGAGGAAGGCGCGCTCGCGGTAGTTGGCGGAGAGGGCGATGCCATGTTTCTCCTCCTTGCCCAGCCGGGTGCTGAAGGAGGCGGCGAATTCCTTGCCGAGGTCGTTGTAGGGGTAGGAGGAACTGTAGTCCTCGGTGAGGGAGCTGTAGCTCAGGGCGCCTTCGGCGGTGAGGAAGAGGCCTTCACGGTCGAAGGGGCCGCGGGTGACGATGTTGACCGCGCCGCCGATGCCGTCGCCGTCCTGGTCGGGGCGGAGGGCCTTGGTGACCTCGATCTGGTCGGCGCTGCGGGCGGAGACCACGTCGAGCGGGACGCGGCGGGAGAGGCCGGAGAAGTCGGAGACGGCCGCGCGCATGCCGTTGATCGAGACGGCGTTGAAGTCCGCGTTCATGCCGCGGATGGTGATGTAGCGGCCTTCGCTGCCGCCGGTGTCGGCGTCGGTCTCGACGGTGATGCCGGGCAGGCGGCGCACGGCGTCGGCGATGGTTTTGTCGGGGAACTGGCCGGCGAGGTCGGAGGAGATGATGTTGGTGAGGTTGGGCAGGGTGCGCTGCTGGTTGAGCGCGCGGGCCTGGCCTTCGCGGGTGCCCTCGACGGTGAAGGTGTCGAGGGTGATGACCTCGGAGGAGCCGAGGGCGAAGCGGGCCGGCACCGTCTCTCCGTCGATCACGGTCACGGTGACGGTCTCGGTGGGGAAGCCGAGGTAGAAGGTGCTCAGTTGGTGCTCACCGGCGGGGAGGGAGAGCGAGAAGCTGCCGTCCGAGGCGGTGACCGCGCGGGCCGAGGAACCGGCGACGCGGATCTCGGCGCCGGGCAGACCGGTCTGGGTGGCGGCGTCGGTGACGCGGCCGGCGACGCGGCCCTGTGCGAGGGCCGCCGCGGTGGCGGAGAGCACGCAGCCGGCGGCGAGCATGCAGCGTGCGAGACGAAGCGCGGCGCGGGTGGGGCGGCCGTGCGAAGGGGCAGGAGGGGTGAAGCGCATTTGGACGTTTTTGTTCACGTCCATCCTATCAGCGAA
This sequence comes from Verrucomicrobiota bacterium, assembly GCA_030604905.1. Classification (GTDB taxonomy): domain Bacteria; phylum Verrucomicrobiota; class Verrucomicrobiia; order Opitutales; family Opitutaceae; genus IMCC26134_A. The sequence goes on from JAUVVA010000138.1 coordinate 3,176, forward strand.
GGGCATGCCGTGGGCATACCGCAAAGGTTGTAATACGGGCGGGAGGTCTCATGTTGGGGTGCCGAGGCATGCGGGTTGCGATTGGAGCAAGCCATGCCCAGCAGCGTTTCCCCCTCCCGGTCCCGTCGATCCGCCTCCATGCCCAAGCCGAAGCCCTTGCCGGCGCCGCCGTCGGCGCTCCTGGATCAGCTGCACGAGCCCATGCTCGCCCTGCACGCGGCGCTCGAGACGGACGCGCTCTGGCGAGCGGTGCAGGCGGTGCTGCGCACGGCGGTGCCCTCGCACCGGGTGACGCTTTTCCTCGGCCACCTCGGCATGGGGGAGGCGCGGGTGGTGTTGAGCGATCCGCCGATCGAGCGGGCGGCGGAATGGTATGCGGAGCGGGGCAAGGCCAATCCCTTCACGCCCTTCATCGAGGCCAACCGCGGACGGCGCTTCTACCGCTTCGAGGAGGTGCTGCCGCCGAGGCGCGAGTGGCTGGCTTCGGACTTTTATTTGCGTTTCGCGAAGGAGGAGGGCTGGGACAAGGGCTTCTCGATGCTCTACTGGGCGCAGCGCGAGGTGACGGCGATGTTCTCGCTCTATCGCGCGCCGCGCGAGCCGGCCTTCTCGGCGGAGGACGAGGCGGTGCTGCAATGGTTGTATCCTTACATCGGCACGGCCATCACGCGGGTGCAGCGCTTGCACACGGAGCGCTTGGCCCGGCGGAGTCTGGAGGAGTTCAACAAGCACCTGCCGGTGGGGCTCGTGCTGGTCTCGTGGGACTTGAAGGCCGAGTTCGCGAACCACGAGGGGCAGCGGCAGTGCCTGCTGTGGAACCACGGTCCGGCGGGCGCGCGGGCGCTGAGTCCGCGGGATGCCTTCGAGGTGCCGCCGGCGGTGCTGGAGGCCTGCGCGGCGCTCAAGGCGGCGGTGCAGGCGCGAAACCCCAAGACGCTCACGCTGCTGCCGGGCGACGTGACGGCGGTGGCCCACCGGGCGATGCCGGAGCTGCGCGCCCAGGTGTCGCTGCACAACAATCCGGCGAGCGCGCTGGCGCGGCCTCGTTTTCTCGTGGTGCTGGACACGCGTCCGGGCGCGGCTTCGGGCGGGGCCACGGGCGAGCCGGCCCTGGGTTCGCCGCTGGTGGCCGGGGGGCCGAGCGGGCGGGGCGCGGCGGCGGCGGGGGTGGCTTCGGGCGGATCGCTCGCGGCCGGCTCCTCCCTGTCGGCGGGGGAGCGTTTTGGCGTGCTGCGGGAGCTCACGCCGCGCGAGCGCGAGATCGCGATGCTGGTCTGCGAGGGCTGCAGCAACGCGGAGATCGCGAGGCGCCTGAGCAAGAGCGTGCTGACGATAAAGACCCAGCTCAACTCGGTCTTCCGCAAGCTGGGGGTGAATTCGCGGACGCGCTTGATGGCGCTGCTGCGTTGACGCCCGACGCGGCGGGGCAACCGAACCGCCCGGCGCGGGTGGAAGCCTCTGGCGGTTCCGCCTCGGATCAGGGGCTTGTCTCGAGGCGGCCGCCGGCGGCGCGCAGATTGAAGGCCGGGCCCGGGCGCCCGAGCTCGAGCGTGTTCACGTCGAAGGCGCTGGCGGGCGTGATGGCGACGGCGGTGCCGCGGGCCTCGAGCGGGATGCCGGGCGCGAGCGTATCGACCGAATCGATACGCAGCAGCCAGGCGGAGCCGGCCTTGGCCGTGTGCACGCGCGCGGAGCCCTCGGGCTCGATGCAGAGCGCGGTGGCCTCGTCGATCCCGAGCCCGACGAGACGGGGGGCGTCCGGGTGCTCGGCCCGCAGGCGGGCGAGGAAGGCGAGCAGGCGGCCCTGGCGCCGGCGTTCGGAGAAGTGGCTGTCGGTGACGACGCCGGCGAGCCGGGGCGTGGAGAGAAAGCCGTCGCCAAGCGTCAGGCGCGCGTGGAAGGGGTCGGAGAGCGCCTGGGCGCTGGTGATGGTGTCGCGCAGGGCGGAGAAGTAGAACTCGCCGAGCACGGCGAGGCCGGCGCTGGTGCCGCCGAGGGGCTTGCCGGCGGCGAGGTGGGCGTTGAGCGCCTCGGCGACGGGGCTGTCCTTCCAGAAGCGGATGTAGCGGGCCTGGTCGCCCCCGGCGAGAAACACGGCCTCGGCCGAGGCGATGCGGGCCAGCACCGCGGGATCGTGCGCGGCGGAGGCGTCGTTGAACTTGATCGTGGTCACCGAGGAGACGCCGCCGATCTGCTCGAACAGGTAGCTCTGGTAGGCGTCGCCGCCGCCGGCGCGGAGCACGAGCACGTCGCCCCCGGCAGCGCAGTCGAGAAACCAGCGCCAGGCCGCCTCGACATCGCCGCCTCCGCCTTTGAGGAGGAGGCCGGGACGGGTGGGGGAATCGGGCGCGGGCACGAAGTCGGTGGTGGAGCCGCTGTGCCAGCTTTCGTAGGCGGAGGAGCCGGGGAGCGCGGGCAGGGGGGAGGGCGCGGCGAGGACCGGGAGGACGAGTGAAAGGAGGGCGGATGCGAGGAGGAGGGGGTTTCGCATGGGAAGACGGAGGGTGAAGCGGCGGGCGTGCCGAGGCACGGGCAAGTGGGAAGGGTGGGCGGGTTTACACCCAAGGTGGTATCGCTTTGGCGCTGCGTGGCACGAAAAGCGCGGCAAGCGTGGGATCATGTCGATTTTGTTTTCCCCGTCCGCGCTCCTCCATGCGCTGGCCGCCTTGGTGCTGGTGGCGATGGCGGCGGGCTGCGCGCCCCGAGAGACAAAGGTGGAGCGCGGCAACCGCGAGGGCATCCTTTTCCGGGGAAACTCGACCGAGCCGGAGTCGCTCGACCCCTATCTGGTGCGCGGGCAGGTGGAGTGGACGATCGTGGGCGGGCTGTTCGAGGGCCTCGTGCGGCCCGACGCCGCGACGCTCGAGGCGCGGCCGGGCGTGGCCGAGCGCTGGGAGGTCTCGGAGGACGGTCTCACCTACACCTTTCACCTGCGCGACGACGCCCGATGGAGCGACGGCTCGGCCGTGACCGCGCGGGACTTCGTGTGGGGGGCCCGTCGCATGCTCTCGCCCCGACTGGGCTCGGCGCACCCCGAGAACAACCTTTTCTTCGTGCGCGGCGCGCGCGACTACCAGGGCGGTCGCTCGGCCGACTTCGACACGGTGGGGGTGAAGGCGCCCGACGCGCGCACGGTGATCTTCGAGCTGGAGCGGCCCACCCCCTTCTTCCTCTCCGCGTTGTATTTGTTTTTTCCTACGCAGCAGGCCGCGGTCGAGCGGCACGGGGCCTACGACGACCGGGGCAACCGCTGGGCGAGGCCGGGCAGCCTGGTGGGCAACGGGCCTTTCGTGCTTCGTCGCTGGTCCTTCGGGCAGCGCATCGAGCTGGTCAAAAACGAGCACTATCGCGAGGCGGGGGCGGTGAAGTTGAACGAGATCCACTTCCTGCCGATCGATAACGCGCAGGTGGAGGAAAACGCTTTTCGCACCGGCCAGCTCCACATGACGGCGACGGTGCCCTTCTCGCGCATCGAGACCTACCTCGCGCAGGCAAACTCGCCTCTGCGGCAGGTGGACGATCGCGGGGTCTATTTCTACTCGGTCAACGTGAACCGGCCCCCGATGAACGACAGGCGCGTGAGGCAGGCGCTTGCGCTCGCGATCGACCGCGAGCAGCTGGCGCGGGCGGTGCTGCGCGGAGGACGGGAGCCGGCGACGAGCTTCACGCCGCGCGGCATGGGCGGCTATACGGCGCGGGCGAGCACTAGCTTCGACCCGGAGCGGGCGCGCGCCTTGCTGGCGGAAGCGGGGTATCCGGGCGGACGCGGGTTTCCGGCGGTGGAGGTGCTCTTCGACTCGCGCGAGTTTCATCGCGTGATCGCCGAGGCGGTGCAGCAGATGTGGAGGCAGCATCTGGGCGTGGTGGTGACGCTGCGCAACGAGGAGACCCAGGTGCTGATCGCCTCGAAAAACCGGAAGGATTTCCACCTCGCGCGCGGTTCGTGGAACGCAACGACCTACCAGGATCCCTTCTACTTCCTGGGGGCCTGGCAGACCGACGCGCTCTTCAACGAGGCCGGCTGGTCGAACGCGGAGTTTGATCGGAAGATCGCCGCGACCTGGACGGCGGACGCGGCGGCGCGCGAGGAAGCGTTTCAGCGCGCGGAGGAGATCTTTCTCGAGGAGGTGCCGGCGATCCCGCTCTTTTTCTCGGCGCAGATGCACCTGGTGTCGCCGCACGTGACGGGGCTTTTGCCCAAGCCTTTTGCGGATCGACGGCTGGAGCTGCTCGGCGTGCAGCCGTGAGGCCGCGGCGTGTCTACGCAGCGGGTTGGCGCGGCTTTGCGCCGGGGTAAAGGGTCTGGCCCGGCGAGGGCCGGGCGGTGCTTCGCGCCGGACCCGATGCGAGGGCGGCCGCGGGTCAGGGCGACTGCGGGCGGTTGCGGTTGGCTTGCGCCTGCTCGCGGGCGGCGCGGGTGCGCTCGGCGATGAGCTGGCGGGCCTGTTGCTCGGCCTGGAGGCGGCGGAGGGCCTCGACCTGGGAGGGCATGAGCACGCCTTGGGCGCGGGAAATGGTGGCGTCGGTGATCAACACGGTGCGGCCGGAGGGCGTGCCGGTGTCGGCCAGAATGCGGGTGAGCATCTGCGACTGGGTGTCGTTGAGGGGCTGGCCGGCGGTGGTGAGGCGCTGGTTGAGGGTGTTGACCGTGCTGCGCTGGGGGGCGGCGGCGTTGAAGGATTCGAGCGAGCCGACGAGCTGGTCGCCGAAACGGGCGCGGAGGTTGCCATCGACCTCGGCCTGGAGTTCGGCGGTGAGCTGGCGGAGCTGCTCGCGGGCGGCGGGGTCGCGGGGGTTTAGACCCTGCTCGCGGGCGAGGGTCCAGACGTCGCGGCCGGCGTTTTCGCGGTCGATGAGCAGGCCCTTGAGGGCGGCGAGCTGATCGGGGGGCAGGTTGAGTTGGCGGAAGAGGGCGCCGTAGCGGTCGTTGATGCGGGCCTCCTGTTCGATGCGCCAAGCGGCCGCGAATTCGGGGTCTTGGAGCAGCTCGGCCATCTGGGCGGCGAAGCGGGCGCCGCCGCCACCGCGGTTGGGCGGGCCGCCGCCTTCGGGGCCGATGGCCTCGGCGAGTCCGGCGATGTCGGCGAGCGGATCGGCCGCAGAGGCAAGCGCGGCCGGGGGCGGAGCGACGATGGGCGCGGGCGCGGCGCCGGTGGTGATTTCGGTGCGCCGCAACTCCAGGGTGGGGGCTTTTCTCGCCTCGGCGAGGTCTTGGCGGGCTTGGTAGAGCTGAATGCCGAGGCCGACGGAAGTCGCGGCCAAGAAGGTGATGGCGAGCTTGGAGGCGTTGAGTTTCATTTGGGGCTCTGGAGCGGAACGTGTGGGCGTGGGAAAGCGGCGGGCGACGGTTTGCTTACCCCTGCGAGACGCACCGAGGCGAGGGTGAGTTACACGCAGAGTGCCTCGGCCCGGGGGCCGGAGAACGTGGGGCGGGACGCCTCCGGAGGCGGTTGGGCGAAGGGGCGGGCCAGACGCGGGCGTCCCGCGTCCGCGGGATCGCAAGCGACGGCCCGAATCGGGCGCCTCAGCGCGGGGGGAACTCGAAGTCGGCTTTCTTCTTGTCCTTCGACAGGACGAGGAAGGCGCTGAAGGGGCGGCCGGCCTTGGACATGAAGCCGTCGAGCAGCTCGGTGCGGCCGTCGGCGAGGAGTTGTTGCACGGTCGAGGCTTCGATCTTGCGGCCCGCGATTTCGAGCTTGGCCTGGAAAACCGCGCGAGGGGCATCGTCGGCGCCGGGCTTGGCCACCACGTAGCCGTCGGCGGTCTGGTAGAGCTCGCCGTCTTTGTGCGCGGGGCTGGGGCCGAGCTTTTGCGCGGTGGAGAGGTCGAGCGCGGCCTTGGCCTTGCGGGCCACGGGCTTGCCGTCCTTGCCGGTCTTGGGCTCGCGGGGCGGGAACTCGAAGTTGGCCTTTTTCTTGTCCTTATCGAGGACGA
>JAUVVA010000024.1 GCA_030604905.1 Verrucomicrobiota bacterium
CCAAAACTCCGACATCGGCTTCCAGATCGCGCCGATGATCGACGTGGTCTTCGTCATCCTCGTCTTCTTCATGTCGCTCGCCGCGCAGATCCGCATCGAGCAGATCCTCCAGACCCGCCTCCCCGGCCTCGCCGTCGCCGGCACGCCCACCGAGTTTGTCGACGAACAGATCCTCCAGGTCTCGGAAGACGGTGAAGTCACGCTCAACGACGAGATCTACGACTCCGCCACCAGCCGCGAGCTTCCCCAGCTCACCCGCACCCTCGGCCAGCTGAAGGCCTCGGCCGACGCCGCCAACAGCAAGTTCCTGGTCACCCTCATCAGCCACCCCGACTCCCCCTACTTCCGCACGGTCGACGTGCTCAACGCCCTCGCCGTCGCCGGGGTCACCAACGTCACCTTCACCGCCGACACCCCGGAATAACCCGCTCCGAGCCCCGCCATGGCCCACGACCCCGCACCCCCTCCTCCTTCCGGCGACGAACAAGCCCCGGTCGTCGAGACCCCGGCCACCTCGGCCGCCACCCCGCGGAAAAAGAAGCACATCTACCTGCGCCTCATTTCCAGCATGCCCCTCGCCGTCACGGTCCTCGTGCACGTGCTCCTCGTGCTGGCGGCCGGCGCGGTCGTCATCCAACAAAACTTCATCGAGAAGAAGAAAACCTTCGAGGCCAGCGCCCCCACCGAAAACGTCTCTCAACGCCAGGTCGAGCATCGCCTCCAGGTGGCCCGCCGCGGCGGCGCCTCCGGCTCCTCCGGCTCCCCCATCGAGGTCAACCGCGTCTTCTCCACCGCCGAAAACGCGCTGCAACTACCCCCGCTTCCCGACCTCCCCTCGCTCTCCGGCCCGGGCGGCTTCGGCGGCTTCGGCGGCGTCGGCTCCGGCGTCGGCCTCGGCGCCGGCACCGGCATGGCCACCTCCCTCGGCGGCGGCGTCGGCCTCGGCGGGCGCGGCTTCATGTCGATGAGCTTCCTCGGCATCACCGATCAGAACGTCCAGAATGTGGTCTTCGTCATCGATACCAGCCCGCGGATGATGGACCTGCGCAAGAGCGGCTTCCGCGCCTTCGAAATCATCCGCAACGAGATCGGCTCGCTCATCGGCCGCCTGCCCCCGGCCGCCACCTTCAACGTCATCCTCTTCGGCAACTCCCACAACCCCTACGCCGACCTCAATCTCTTCCGCCCCGAGCTCGTGCCCGCCACCACCGAAAACAAAGAGGCCTTCTTCGCCTGGATGGCCCCGGTCAACACCGTGCACACCAACCTCGGCCCCCGCTCCGCCGGCTCGTTTAACGCCTACCGGCGCCCGCCCTTCCCCGAGAACCACGGTTTCGATACCACCATCACCAACATCAACCGCTTGGCCGCCGTCCTCAAGCCCGCGATCGCCATGCAGCCCGACACCGTCTTCCTCATCACCGGCGACGTCAGCCTCCGCGCCGGCTGGCGCGAGCCCCCAAGCGCCGATTTCCTGCGCCAGGAGCGCGCGAAATGGGATCGACGCTCCGACGAGCGGCGCAAGGACCTCGCCGAATACGAGAAGGCCGTTCGCGAACTGGCCGCCCGCGGCATCACCCCCGAATCCATCGACCGCGCTCGCGGCGCCGCCTCTCGCAAAGCCCAGGCCGATCTCGCCGAGGCCAACCGCCGCCTCGTCGCCGCCGGGAAACAACCCGTCGTCAACATCAACAGCCTTTACGACATCGAGCGCCGCGCCGATGAGCTCCGCCGCGCCGGGATCAACATCACCATCGACGGCCGCGGCTGGAAGGTGGACGACCAAGGCCGCCCCATCCGCCTGCCTAACCGGCCAAACATGGAATACACCCCGCCCACCCGCGAGGACATCACCTGGAACGACATCCACCTCCACATTAACCGGCTCCAGCGCGCCTTCACCTCAAAGAAAGTCGCCATCACCACCATGCTCTTTGTCGGCCCCGAAGATTCCGAGAGCCGGGTCGAGGACTGGAGCGTCCCCCTGCGCGAGATCTCCCGCCGCAACGACGGCAAATTCCAGGTGCTCACCACCAAACGCCTCGAGGAAATCCTCGCCGCCCAAAACGCCGCGCGAAATCCCTGATCCCCCGCCGGCCGGGAACCCCAAACCCCCTCGCTGTAACTTTAACGTTACACTCGCAATGCCGCTTCCCTCCCTCTGGCTCTCTCCCTCGCGCCGCGCGGCCCTTGCCGCGCCACCGCCCACCGAGCCTTGGCTTGCCCATTTGCACCGGACGATCCTGGCGCCCCCTCCCGCTTCCCAAACCGGCGCGCGCGATCCCGCGCACGACTCCCACGACGGCGCGATCTCCCGCGCCCTTCAGGCCCTGCTCGGCGCCGACCCCGTCCTCGCGTCCCAAGCCCTCCAGGACTGGCGCTCCGGCCTCGCCCACCTCGATCTCACCGAAGACCTCGGCAAAGCCCACCTCGCCCTCGCCTCGGCCGTCCTCTTCGACCTGCTCGCCCCGCAGTGGTCCCCCGCGGAGCTCGCCACCTGGCGCGCCGACTCCCGCCGGCTCGCCGACGCCTTCTTCCGCCTCAGCCCCGGCAACCCCCATCACATCACCAACAACTGGTGGGCCGTCACCCACTCCGCCCTCTACTGCCTCGTCGCCGCGCTCCGCGACGCCGGCGACGACGAGGCCCCCCTCCCGCACGCCCGCCGCTCCCTCGCCGAGATCGAGGAGTGGTCGTGGGCCCGCCTCGACGCGTTCCTCGGCCACTTTGGCGACGCCGGCGCCTACCACGAAGGCCTAGGCTACCAAGGCTACACCTGCGCCTACCTCCTCCCCGCCGCCATCCTCCGCGAACGGCGCTCCGGCCCCGCGCTCGCCTCCCGCTTCCCCGGCCTCGCCTCGATGGCCGAGCTCCTCCTCCTCTCCGCCCTCGAAGGTCCCGCCTACGATGACAGCACCGGCCGCCGCTCCGGCTGGGGCCGGCAATTGAGCTGGAACGACGCCGGCCTCGACTGGCCCGACAACGCCGTCGCCCTCCTCGCCCTCCACTGGGCCCCGCCCGCCAAAGCCCCCGCCCTCCTCGCCCGCTGGGACCGCCTCTCCGGCCACCTCCGCCCGGACGGCCTCGCGCCCGCCCGCTTCGGCGCCCTCTTCTTCACCGCCGCCCTCCATCCCGGCTCGGGCCGGGACGCCCCTCGCCCGCCCGAGCCCGACTCGCGCCTTTCGCTCTCGCTCTGCGACCGGCGACAAGGCCTCTGGCTCTCGCGCGATCGCTGCGCCGGCCCCGCCGACGCCCTCCTCGGCGCCTACGCCCGCTGCCACCAACCCGGCGGCCATGCGCAAGACGACGCCGGCTCCTTCCGCCTCTCCGCCCTCGGCTGGGATTGGGTGCTCGGCGGCGGCCAGGCCCGCCCCGAGGCGATCTGGCAAAGCGTCGTCGTCTCCTCCGACGCCCCCGCCAAAGCACAATGCGGCGCCGTTCTCCACGTCTCCGACCGCGTATTCGGCATGGAACTACGAAAGGTCCACGCCGCCTACGGCGAACGCTACCTGGCGCTCCACCCCTCCACCTCCGAAGGGGCGCCCCTCGCCGCCGCCGTGCTCGACTTGATCGACGACCACCGCTCCGACCGCGACTGGAGCTGGCGCCTGACCACCAGTCCCGAACACGCCTTCTCCCCCGCCCCCGACGGCCTCGGCTTCACCCTCGCCGCGCCCGACGGCGCCTCCCTCGAGGCCCGTTTCCTCGCCGAGCCGCCGCTCTCCCTAGCCCTCGAACACACGCCCGGCTCCGCCCGCACCTTCGCCAACGGCACCCGCAAAACCTACGGCTCGCGCCCCTGCATCGTCGCCACCTTCGCCCGCCGCCCCGCCCTCGCGATCTACGTCGTCCTCACCCTCCGCCCCGCCGGCGCCGCGATCCCCTCCCCCGTCCTCCTCCCCGACGCCGGCCTTTCCCTCGCATGGGGCGAACCCGCCGCGTCCGTCACGTCACGCTGGCTGCGGCCCTTCGCCCCCGCCCTCCCCGCCGACATCCCGCCCCGGCGCCTCCGCAGCCAGTCCGCGCACCCAGCCCCCCTTTCCTCGTGAGCCCCCTCCGCCACCTCCTCCTGACGCGCCTCCGGCGCGCCCCAGTCGTCATTCGGCATTCGGCATTCGTCATTCTCACCATCGCCGCCCTCTGCGCGGCCCTGCCCGTCCGCGCCGCGCCCGACTCCGAACCCGCCCCCGCCCCCGCTCCCTCCGCCCCCGCGGTGGTGCGAGTCACCGGCTACACCCCCTGGGCCTGGAGCCCGCCCACGCGGGCCCGCCGCGCCGCCCTCCAACACTTCATGCGCGAGATGCGCGATCCCGCCACGGGCCGCCCCTGGGGCGAGCTCATCCGCATCGAGGCCGACAATCCGCTCAGTTTCCCGGGCTTCAGCCTGAAGATCCTCAACTTCGCCGCCGGCACCGGCGAGGAGGTCATCGCCACCAGCACCGGCATCACCCAGTTCTATCAATACCGCGACCAGCGCTTCCTTCTCCCGCTCAACCCCTTCATCTGGGAAATTCGCCACGATCCCGCCACCGGTCGTCCCCTGCGTCGCCCCGACGGCGAGTGGGACTACCTTCCCGGCCCCGACGAAGGCCGCACCCTGCGCTGGCCCGATTGGGCCGGCCTCTCGCCCGCCTACCGCGAGATGGTCACCTGGAAAGGAGATGTTTTCGGCCTGCCCATCAGCTCCTCCGCGCAAGGCCTGCTCTATCGCCGCGACGCCTTCACCGCCGCCGGCCTCGATCCCGACCGGCCGCCCGCCACCTGGGATGACGTTTTCGAGGCCAGTCTCCGCATCGCCGCCCTCTCCACCCCCGGCGGCGCCGTCTACGGCATCCAGCTCAACAACGCCGTCGTCGAGAGCCACCTCCTCGGCCAGGGCGGCCACCTCGCCCGCCTCCAACCCGCCGCCGACGGCCGCCCCGAGCGCTGGCTCTCCGACGTCGCCTCCCCGGAGATGTTTGAAACCCTCGCTTTCGTCCGCCGGCTCACCCTCACCCGCTGGATCACCGACGAGGCCGGCCAACCCTTCGTCGTCGCCCGCCCCGACGACCACGCCCTCTCCCTGGAGCATCCGACGCTCGGGCTCGGCCGCTGGGAAGGCGCGCCCTACTCCAGCTCCGCCCGGCTCGTTTTTCCCGGCCGCACTTACCTCAACGGCGAGATCCGCACCGGCGTGGCCTTCAACCAGCTCGGCGGCGTGGCCATGGAGGGGAACGTGCAGTGGTATAATCTCTTCCTCGAACGCAGAGCCCGCATCGGCATGTCGCTCAACACCCCCGAGCGCTACGGCGATTTCATCGCCGCCTTCGATCCCGCGCTGCTCGATTTCTCCCCGGCCCCCGCCGGCCCCGCCGGTCGGGCCGTCTTCGCCCAAGGCGACATCGCCGGCCTCAACTACCGCCTCGCCAACGAGCCCGGGACCGCGCGCCTGGCCTGGGCCGTCCTCGGCTTCCTCGCCAGCGACGCTTACAAGGCCCAGGTCGTCCACAGCTTCACCCGCGAAAGCGAGGGCATCGCCGAGACGCTCAACCCCCGCCTCCTTCGCGCCACCGGCTACGAGACCATCGCCGCGAGAGTCTCCCCGTCCCTCCAAGCCTATTGGGAAAGCCTCGACGAGGCCGTGCGCCCGGTCGTGCCCGCCAAAAACTTCCAGGCCATCACGCAGCAATACCTCGGCCCCATCCTCCGCGAGGCCTCGCTCAACCCCTCCTTCGACTACCGCTCCGCCCTCGTCGCCGCGCAGCAGCAGATCCAGGCCCGCCTCGACTTCGCCGCCGGCGACTACTCCCGCGTGGAGAACCGCGGCCTGATCATCGCCGCCATGATTTTCGTCATCGCCGGGGTCATCGTCGCCACCTGCTACGCGATCCGCGCCATGTTGCAAAAGGCCGCCGAGTCCCAGTCGGTCAACACCCTCGGCCCCAACCCCCGCTACCAGATCATGGCCTGGGCCCTCCTCGCCCCCGCCCTGCTCCTCATCTCCGTCTTCTCCTATTACCCCATCTTCAAGGCCCTCCCCATCGCCTTCCAGGACTACAGCGTCACCGGCCAGACCACCTGGGTCGGCGCCGCGAACTTCGTCGAGATCTTCAGCAACCCCGCCGCGTGGAAGGCTCTCCTCAAGACCGCCTACTACATGGCGCTCAGCATCGGCCTCGGCTTCCTCGCCCCCGTCGTGCTCGCGATCCTCATGAACGAGATCCGCGCCTTCCGCTACTTCCTGCGCACCGTCTACTACCTGCCGGCCGTCATCGCCGGCATCGTCATGCTGCTCCTCTGGCAGCGCTTCTTCGACGCCACACCCGACGGCCTCGTCAACCGCCTCTGGTTCTTCGTCGCCGATTGCTGGAACGCCCTCGTCCCCGCCGCCTGGGAGGTCGCCCGTCAGCCCGTCGACTGGCTTCGCCATCCCGTCTGGGGCATCCCCGCCGTCGTCTTTGTCGGCATCTGGGGCGGCATGGGCCCCGGCATGCTCATCTACCTCGCCGCGCTCAAGAGCATCCCGGAGGACCTCTACGAGGCCGCCGAGATCGACGGCGCCGGCTGGGGCGCGCGCTTCCTCCACATCACCCTCGCCTACCTCCGCCCCCTGCTCGTCATCAACCTCATCGGCGCGGTCATCGGCGCCTTCCAGGCCTCGGGCAACATCCTCGCCCTCGCCGGCAATTTCCCCGCCACCTACACCTTCGCCGTCCACCTCTGGTTCGAGACCTTCGGCCTCGGCAACTTCGGCGTCGGCACCGCCCTCTCCTGGGTCATGGCCGCCATCCTCATGGGCTTCACCCTCTGGCAGCTCCGCATCCTCCGCCAGGTCGAGTTCCGCCGCTCCCAGGCCGACGACTGATTCTAGACCTCAGCTACTAGCCTCTAGCCACTAGTCCCTAGCCTCTAGCCCATGGCCATCATTTCCAACATCGACCGCCTCAACCCCAAGGGGCGCCTCGCCATGCTCGCCATCTACGCCGTCCTCTTCACCGGCGCGATCAGCATGCTCTACCCCTTCCTGCTCATGCTCCGCATGACCACGGCCGACCCCATCGACCGCGCCTCCATCTCCATCCTGCCCAGCTACCTCTGGGAGGAGAACCTCTACGCCCGGAAGTATTTGCTCGGCCAATACCGCCTCAGCCCCGGCCGCGTGCTCGCCTCCGTCTACGGCGCGCGCGATTGGACCAACCTCACCCAGGTCGAGGACTTCCACGACCGCTACCTCGCCCCCTTCGCCGCGCTCCCCCCCGGGGCCCTCGAGACCAGGGTCGCCGACTACGAGGACTTCAAGGCGCAGGCCGACCTTCGCTACCTCCACCCCCTCGCCGCCCACCTGCCGGGCCGCAGCTTCGAGGATTTCTTCATCGTCAACTGGCTCGCCCGCCGCGACGGCGTCTCCCCCAAGGTCCACCAGTTCTTCGAGCCCATCCGGCCCGACTTCGCCCGCCGCGACTGGGCCCCGCCCTTCGACGAGTCTTGGGACAACTGGCAGGCCTGGCTCTCCCAGCTCCCGCCCCGCCAACGCCTCGCCCTCGGAGCCGCTCCGCTCTGGCAGGCCTACCTCGCCGACAAATACCGCGACAACCTCGACGCTCTCCGCGCCGCCCACGGCATCGCGTATCCAAGTTTCACCGACGGCCCCTGGTTCGACGCGACGCCCCCGGACGGCGCGACCGTCCCGCCCGCGGATCCCGCTTCACCCCGGGGCCCCGGCGCCCCTCCCGTGGGCCCGCTCACCGCCCCCGCGTCCTCCGCCCTCCTCGCCGACCGCGACGAGTTCATCAAGACCCGCTATCCCCTCTTCTGGCAATCCCTCCCGCCCTCCTCCGTCGAACGCCACTCCACCGCCTGGCGCGCCTACCTCGCCGAGTCCGCCGCCGTGCCCGACGCCGCCGAATGGACCCGCCGCACCGGCCTCTCCCCCGAGGCCGGCTACCACCACATCCCCTCACGCATGCCGCCCGAGGCGGCCGCCGCCCGCTGGTGGTGCGCCTTCGTCGGCGCCCAGGTCCCCGCCGCCGACCGCCAACTGCTCGTGCCCGAGATCGAGTTCGCCGACTTCCTCCGCGCACGCCACGGCTCCCTCGACGCCCTCAACGCCGCCTGGGGCTCCGCCCTCCCCTCCTGGGAGCTCCTCCGCTTCCCCCAGCCCGAGGCCGACCACCTCGTCCTCCGCGACCACTCCGTCGGTATCCGCTGGAACCTTACCACCGCCAACTTCCGCACCGTGCTCAAATCGCTCGTCCTCGAGGGGCGCGCCTTCACCAACACCGGCATCATCCTCTTCCTCTCCATTCTCACCTCCCTGACCATCAACCCCGTCGCCGCCTACGCCCTCTCCCGCTTCCGCATCCGCGGCACCCACAAGATCCTCATCTTCCTCCTCGCCACCCTGGCCCTCCCCGGCGAGGTCGCGATGGTCCCGGGCTTCCTCCTCGTCCGCGACCTCCAGCTCATCGACACCTACTGGGCCCTCGTCCTGCCCACCGCGGCCAACGCCTTCAGCATTTTCCTCCTCAAGGGCTTCTTCGACTCCCTTCCGCAGGAGCTCTACGAGGCCGCCCTCATCGACGGCGCCGGGGAGTTCACGCTCTTCACCCGCATCACCATCCCCCTCTCGATGCCCATCCTCGCCGTCACCCTCCTCGGCACCGTCACCTACGCCTACAACGTCTTCATGCCCGCCGTCATGTATCTGGGCGACACCAACAAGTGGCCCATCGCCACCGCCATCTACCGCATCAGCCAGATCTCCTCCCCCGGCGTCAGCATGGCCGCCCTGGTCGTCTCCTCCATCTTCCCCCTCCTCGTCTTCGTCTTCTGCCAAAGGATCATCATGCGCGGCATCATCCTTCCCAGCATGAAGTGAGCACCCGACTTCCGGGCGCGCCCCTCGCCCACCCCCGCCGCCGGCCCGCCTCCTGATCGCACCTGATCGGTTTGATCACATCCGCACTCGACCATCGCCCCTCCTCCCCCATGCGCCAGACTGCCTTTGCCACCCTGCCCATGCTCGCGCCCGAACGCCAACGTCGCATCCTGCGCATTCTGCAAGAGCAGGGTCGCATCGGCCTGGCCGACGCCGCCGCCCACCTCGGCGCCTCCCTCCCCACCATCCGCCGCGACTTCGCCCGCCTCGCCGCCCTCGGCCACGCCCGCCGCGCCCACGGCGCCCTCCTCCCCAGCGACTTCGGCCTCGCCGAGCCCCGCTTCTCCCGCAAGGCCGAACGCGCCGTCGCCCTCAAGGCCCGCCTCGGCCGCGCCGCCGCCGCCCTCCTCCCCGAGGCCGGCTCCGTCTTCATCGACTCCGGCACCACCGCCCTCGAGGTCGGCCGCGCCCTCCTCGACCGCCCCGGCCTGCGCATCCACACCAACTCCCTCCCCCTCCTCTGCCTCGCGCCCGAGTCCCGCGCCACCCTCGTCTCCCTCGGCGGCGAGGTCCGCGCCCTCGGCCTCTCCCTCACCGGCGGCCTTGCCCAGCACTGGCTGCAAAACCTCCGCTTCGACGCCGCCGTGATCGGCGCCTCCGGGCTCGATCCCTCCGACGGCGCCTCCACCACCGAGTCCGCCGAGGCCGCCCTCAAAACCGAGGCGCTCCGCCGCTCCGCCCGCCGCGTCCTCGTCGCCCACGGCGAAAAATGGGGCCGCCCCTCCGCCCTCCGCTTCGCCCCCTGGTCCGCCTTTACCGACCTGGTCAGCGACCACCCCTTCTCCCGCGCCGAGCGCCTCGCCCTCGGCCAGACCGGCCTCCGCCTCCACCCGCCCCTTCCCTAGATGAAATCCGCCCGCCTCCACCGCCTCTTCAACCCGCAAACCGGCCGCTGCTTCGACGTCGCCATCGACCACGGCTTCTTCAACGAGGCCTCCTTCCTCGCCGGCATCGAGGACCTCCCCGCCGCCGTGCGCACCCTCGTGGCCGCCGCGCCCGACGCCATCCAGCTCACCGTCGGCCAGGCCCCCCACCTCCAGTCCCTCCCCGTCCGCCCCAAGCCCGCCCTCGTCCTCCGCACCGACGTCGCCAACGTCTACGGCAACCGCCTCCCCCGCGCCCTCTACTCGCGCACCATCGCCGACCCCGTCGGCCAGGCCCTCCGCCTCGACGCCGCCTGCGTCGTCGTGAACCTCTTCCGCATCCCCGACCAGCCCGAGGTCGCCGACCAGTGTATCCAAAACATCCTTACACTGAAGCCCGCCTGCGACGCCGCCGGCATGCCCCTCATGATCGAGCCCCTCGTCTTCCAGCCCAACGAAAAGGCCGGCGGCTACATGGTGGACGGCGACCCGCAAAAGATCATCCCCCTCGTCCGCCAGGCCGTGGAGCTCGGCGCCGACATCATCAAGGCCGACCCCACCGACGACGTCTCCCTCTACCACAAGGTCGTCGAGACCG
The DNA here is from genome assembly GCA_030604905.1 of Verrucomicrobiota bacterium. Taxonomy (GTDB): domain Bacteria; phylum Verrucomicrobiota; class Verrucomicrobiia; order Opitutales; family Opitutaceae; genus IMCC26134_A. Next base: position 10,379 of record JAUVVA010000024.1, read on the forward strand.
CCGGCGGCGTGCCCGTGCTCGTGCGCGGCGGCGGTCGCGTCTCCGACGAGGTCATCCTCCAACGCACCGCCGACCTCCTCGCCCAGGGCGCCCGCGGCATCGTCTATGGCCGCAACATCATCCAGCACCCCAAGCCCGCCGCCATGACCCGCGCCCTCATGGCCGTCCTCCACGAAAACGCATCCCCCGCCCAGGCCGCCAAGCTCCTCGCCTGAGCCCGCAGGGCTCCGCTTCCGACCTTCACCCTTCGACTTTCAACCTTGGACATGTCTTCCCCCTCCCCCGTTCGCGTCGCCGTCATCGGCGCCGGCCTCATGGGCCGCGAGGTCGCCAGCGCCTTCGGCCGCTGGTTCGCGCTTCTCGACTGCCCCGTGCGCCCCGAGCTCGTCGCCGTCTGCGACGTCAACGCCGCCGCCCTCGATTGGTTCCGACAAGTGCCCGGCGTCCGCCACTTCGACACCGACCACCGCACCCTCCTCGCCCGGCCCGACATCGACGTCGTCTACGTCGCCGTGCCCCACCACCTCCACGAGCAGATCTACCTCGACGTCCTCCGGGCCGGCAAAGACCTCCTCGCCGAGAAACCCTTCGGCATCGACCTTGCCGCCGCCCGCCGCGTGCGCGACGAGGCCGCGCGCCTCGGCCGCTTCGTCCGCGTCTCCTCCGAGTTTCCCTTCCTCCCCGGCGTGCAGCGCGTCCTCGCCGCTTTCCGCCCCGGGAACGCCGAGCCCCAGCTCGGCAAAATCCTCTCCCTTCGCAGCAGCTTCCTCCACTCCAGCGATCTCGACCCCACCAAGCCCATCAACTGGAAACGCCAGGTGCGGTTCTGCGGCGAGGCCGGCGTGATGAACGACCTCGGTCTCCACGTCACCCACGTCCCCCTCCGCCTCGGCTGGCGGCCCGTTCGCCTCTACGCCCAGCTCCAAAAAATCTACACCGAGCGCCCCGACGGCAAAGGCGGCCGCGCCCCCTGCGACACCTGGGACAACGCCACGCTCCACTGCACCGTCGACCTCCCCGATCAACCCGGCGTCCCCCTCACCCTCGAGACCAAGCGTATGAGCCCCACGGATACAAACTCCTGGGAGATCGAGGTTCTCGGCACCGACGGCGGCCTGCGCTACTCGACCAAGCAGCCCAAAACCCTTTGGACCTACGAGCGCGGCAAGGAGCAAAGCTGGTCCGCCACCGATCTCGGTTTCGCCACGCCCTTCAAGACCATCACCGGCGGCATCTTCGAGCCCGGTTTCCCCGACATCCTCCAGCAGATGTGGGCCGCCTACCTTGCCGAGCGCGCAGGTCAGCTCGGCGACCGCTTCGCCTGCGCCACCCCCGACGAAGCCGTCACCCAGCACGAGCTCTGGGCCGCCGCCCTCCAGAGCCACGCCACCCAATCCGTCGTCACCCTCCCCTAGTCCCTAGCTTCTAGCCCCTAGCTCCTAGCCCCTAGTCCCTAGCTCCTAGCTCCAGCCCCCAGCATGCTCCGCTCCCAAATCAACGCCGCCTACCGCGCCGCGTCCGCCTGTTTCGCGCGCCACCACTGGGCCCTTCCTCCCGCGCCCAAGTGGGACATCACCGACTTTGGCCTCGGCGACTTCGAGCGTTTTGGGCTCACCCTCATCAACCTCGCCGAGGAGCCCGAGTATTGCGAAAAGCTCATGTGGGCGCGTCGCGGCCAGACCACGCCCTGCCACACCCACGCGAAGAAGAAAGAGGACATCATCTGCCGCGCCGGCCAGCTCACCCTCGAACTCTGGCCCGCCCGCCCCGCCTCGCCCGCCAGTCCCCCCGGCGGCCTCACCGTCCCCGTAAACGGCCAGCCCCGCGCTCTCGCCGCCGGCGAACGCCTCGTCCTCCCGCCCGGCTCGCGCGTCACGCTCGTCCCGGGTGTCTGGCATGCCTTCTACCCCACGTCCGACGAATGCATCATCGGCGAAGTCTCCACCGCCAACGACGACCTACACGACAACTTCTTCACCAACCCCGACATCGGCCGCTTCCCCGGCATCACCGAAGACGAGCCCGCCCAGATCCGCCTCCTCAGCGACCGATCCTAGTCCCCGGCCGCTAGCGTCTAGCTCCTAGCCTCCAGTCACTAGTTCCTCCCCTCCGCTCCTCCGTGCTCTCCGTGCCCTCCGTGGTTCAATCCTCCGCCCCCGCCCGCGCCGCCCTCGCCGCCCGCCTCCGCGCCCACGCCGACGCCGCGACCGCGCTCCCCTCCGTCGCCATCGGCTTCGACGGCTTTGTGGACGAGATGATCCGCCTCGTCGCCGAGCGCCAGTCCCTCTCGTCCTACACGCCGGTGCCCACCATCGCCGCCTTCGGCGAGCTCGTCACCCGCGCCGCCGGCCACAGCTCCCTGCGCGAGATCGTCGTCACCGCCACGCACCCCGGCGGCTGCGCGATCAACATGGGCGACGGCCTCGCCGCCCTCGGCATCCCCGTGGACTGCTTCGCCACGCTCGGCGAGCCGCCCCACCCCGCCTTTGCCGCCACCACCGCGCGCTTCCGCTCCACCCACAGCTGGGGACGCGAGCCCGGCCGCACGCTCGCCTACGAATTTGCCGACGGGAAACTCATGTTCAGCTCCGTCACCCAGCTCGCCGAGTTCACCCCCGAGGCGGTCGCCGCCCGTCTCGCCGACGGCGCCTACGCCGCCGCCTGCCGCGCCGCCCCGCTCATCGCCCTGACCGACTGGACGCTCTACCCCCACATGACGGCGGTCTGGCGTCACCTCCAGTCCTCCGTCTATTCGCACCTCGCCCACCGCCCCGCCTTCTTCATCGACCTGGTCGATCCCTCCAGCCGCTCCGAGACCGACATCCGCGCGATGCTCGACACCCTCCCCGCCTTCGAGCCCTGCGGCCCGCTCACCCTCGGTTTCAACGGCAACGAGGCCAACATCCTCGCCCGTCTCCTCGGCCTGCCTGCCTGCGACGACTCCGCAGCCTCCTCCCTCGCCCTCGCCTCCGTCCTTCGGGAGCGCCTCCGCGTATCCGCCGTGGTCATACACCACATCCGCTCCGCCGCCCTCGCCGCCCCCGATGGCGTCGCGACCCTCGCCGGCCCCTTCTGCGCCTCGCCGCGCAAGAGCACCGGCGCCGGCGACCGTTTCAACGCCGGCTACGCCCTCGGCCTGCTCCTCGATCTCCCGCCCCTCGAGCGCCTCCTCTGCGCCTGCGCCAGCTCCGGCTTCTTCGTCCGCGAAGCCCGCAGCGCCAACGTCCCCGAGCTCGCCGCCTTCCTCGCCCACCCCGACTGGCCTTGTTGACGCCGCGCCTTCCACGCCCCCGCCCTGCATCCGGCCACCCCTTCCGAAACTCAGTCCTCCCTCTTCGGCGGCCACGCCCTTCGCCCCCTCCATGCCCGACCACCTCATCACCGCCCACGGCGCCGTCGCCGACGGCGCCACCAACAACGCCCCCGCGATCAACGCCCTCATCGCCTCCGTCTCCGCCTCCGGCGGTGGCCGCGTCGTCGTGCCCTGCGGCGTCTTCCTCGCCGGCACCATCGAGCTCAGATCCCGCGTCACCCTCCACCTCGAGGACGGCGCCGTGCTCCTCGGCTCCACCGAGCTCTCCCACTACTCCACCCGCGTCTGGGGCCACCACGACGACATCACGCCCTGGCATTTCATCCTCGCCGAGGACCAGGAGCACGTCGCCCTCACCGGGCGCGGCACCATTCGCGGCAACGGCCCCGCCTTCTGGGAGCCCACTCGCCGCGACGAGTGGTCCTTCTTCATCCCGCGCAAACGCGAACGCCCCAGCCCCATGCTCGAGATCGTGCGCTGCCGCCACGTCCTCATCGAGGGCATCCGCATTGAGCAGTCCCCCGGCTGGACCCTCCACGGCCACGACTGCGACCACCTCCGCATCGAGGGCATCACCATCCGCAACACCAACTTCGGACCCAACGTGGACGGCATCGACCTCACCGGCTGCCAAGACGTCATCATCCACGGCTGCGACATCGACACCGGCGACGACGCCATCGCCCTCAAAACCTCCGAATACTCCCGCTCCGTCGAGCGAGTCGCCATCAGCGACTGCATCCTCCGCACCTCCTGCGTCGGCGTGCGCATCGGCTACGAGTCTCGCGAGGATTTTCGCGATATCGTCGTCACCAACCTCGTCATCCCCCGCTGCACCCGCGTCTTCGACCTCCGCGCCGTCGAGGGCTGCACCATCGAGCGTATCCGTTTTTCCAATATCGTCGCCTCCACCGACGGCGGCTGGCCCGCCACCCGCGCCATCGAGCTCGTCCAGCTCGACCGCCCCAACGTCTACAAAGACCTCCTCCCGCCCGAGCACCCCGATCACGGCAAAGACAAACCGCTCACGCGCTCCAGCGTGATCCGCGACATCAGTTTCACCGGCCTCGACATCACCACCGACGGCCGCATCCACCTCGTCGGCAAACCCGGCCAACCCATCGAGGGCGTGCGCTTTAGCGACCTCCGCCTGCGCTACCCCGTCCTCGACGACTTCCGCCCCTTCAAAAACGCCCGGAGCACCGGCTTCATCCCCGGCGACTACGCCGAGACCCGCGCCGCCAACGCCGCCTTTGTCCTCCACCACGTCCGCGATCTCGAGATCGAGGGCCTCCGCCTCCGCTGGCCCATCTACCCGGTGACGACTGGCTGGCGCATGTTCGAGAGCACGCAGACGCGCCTCTCCGCCTACTGGCACGGCAACGTGGACAAGATCCGCGCCGGCGAGATCCGCGCGCCTTATCACCTCGTCTGGGCCCGCGACGCCGAGGCCCGCCTCTCCGGCCGCGGCCTTGCCGCCAGCGAACCCGAGCTCCCGGTCCTCGACGCGGACTCCTCCTCCCGTATCCACCTCATCGATACCCAGTGAAGATCCTCGGCCCCGCCCCCGTCCTCGCCCGCCTGCTCGCCCACCACGAGACGCAGGGCCACCGCGTCGATCTCCGCCCCCGTTCGCCGCACCACGGCGCGTGGATCTCGCCCGACACCGGCCTCCCCGAGGCCGGCCACACCGGCACCGCCCTGCACTTCGCCCGCGCCGCCCTGCTCTGCGCCGCCGCCCGCCGCGAACTCGTCGCCCTCGACGAGATCCGCCTCCTCGGCGAGGCCCGCGCCCACCTCGCCTACCTGCTCCGCGCCCAGCGCCCCTCCGGCCTCATCGACCTGCGCTCCTGCAACTACGACTCCGGCCCCGACACCGCCTTCGCCGTCCAGCTCGTCTGCGCCGCCGTCGAGACCGGCCGCGCCGTCCCCCGCCCCTCACCCGCCTGGCGGCTCCTCCTCCGCGACTCCGAACGCTTCCTCCGCCGCGCTTTTCCCGGCCTCCTCGGCGGCGGTTTCCACACACCCAACCACCGCTGGGTCGTCGCCTCCGCCCTCGCCTGGTCCGCCTCCCTCCTCCCCTCCCTCAAGCCCGGCCGCGTCCTCGCCGACTACCTCGCCGAGGGCATCGATATCGACGCCGAGGGCTCCTTCATCGAACGCAGCGCCGCGATCTACGACGCCGTCTGCGGTCGCTCCCTGCTCCTCCTCCACGAACACGCCGCGTGGGAACCCGCCCTCGACGCCGCCCGCCGAAATCTCCGCTTCAACCTGTCCCTGCTCCGGGCCGACGGCTCCATCGACACCTCCCTCTCCCGACGTCAGGACCACGGACTGCGCTCCGTGCCCCTCAACCTGGCTCCCTGCTACCTTCAAGCCGCCGAGCACTCCCCCGACGATCGCGCCGACTTTCACCACGCCGCCTCCCGCCTCTGGGCCGCCTCCGGACCCGCCCAAGACAAAGATCTCTTCTGGCTCGCCCACGCCCTGCTCCGTCTCGGCCCCGTCAACATCCCGGCCCGCGCGCCCGAGACCCGCTTCCGCCGCTGGTTTCCCCAAAAACCTCTTTGGCGCGTCCGCCACGACGACCTCTCCGCCTCCTTCCTCGGCGGCGGCACCCGACTCGCCACCATGAGTTGCCGCGGCGCCGAACTCCACGCGCTCAAGATCAGCCAGAGCTACTTCGGCACCGGACGATTTATCGCCGACCACATGAGCCCGCGCGGCGACGGGCTCCGCATGGAGTGCGAAGCCCGCCACTTCCCCCACGCCCCCGGCTACCAGCTCCCCCTCGGTCGCCCGGTGCCGATGGAGGAGTGGGAGAAGAGTCTCGACGCACGCCCCATGCGCACCATGCCACCCTGCCGGAGCCGGCTCGACATCGCCCCGCTCGCCGACGGTTTCGCCTTCGACTACCACACGCTCGACGGCCTCGACGGCGTGCCCGCCCAGATCGCGCTCGATTTCGCCCCCGGCGCCATCTGGGAAAGCGCCGGCACCGCCCTCGTCCCCGCCGCCGGCCAGACGCTCTTCCTCACCGCCGGCTCCGCCCGCCTCGTCTACCCGGACTGCGTGGTGGAGATCTCCCCCGGCGCCGACGCCCACCGCACCTGGCAAATGCGCGACGCGGAGCCCGTCAGCTCCGCCTCGATTCGCATCCTCATCCCTCTCCTCACACCCCTGCGCCACCGCTTCCGCCTCCGCTTTTTCAAGCCCGGCCCCGGCTCCCCCCTTCGCGGCTCTTCGCGCGCTTCGCGGTCAAATAACGCTTGAGACCGCCGCGGCCCTAGACGCGCCGAAATCCAGCGCGGTGCTCCACCGCGTGGCGCAGCGCCAGCAGATGGATTTCCTCCCGACGATAGTCGTGGTCGTGCATGAGCCGAAACACGACGTGCTCCAGTTCGTGCCCCTCTCCGCGCAAATACGCGAGCCGCTCGTCCTTGTCTTTCGGCAAGCCGCCCGGCGGGAGCACCGCGATGATTTTCTCGATCAGCTCCGCCCCTCCCGGCGCGCCCACGCGCAACAACGCGTCCCGCATCTGGGGCAACTCCGCGCCCGAATCCTCCAGCAAGGTGTCCGCGAGCTGGTGGGCCACGTAATACGAGCACCGATCCGCCAGATAAGTCGTCGCCTCGTCCGGACTCAGGCACTCCAGGCCGTCTTCGTCCACCCAATCCATCAAACTTCCCCGGGGATGCGGCAGGTCATGCAGCTCAATCAACGCCTCCGCCGCCATCGTAGCCGGAAAATCCGGCAGCCGCATGATCTCCTGCAGACGCATCTGCGCCTCCTCCCGCCGCGTCTTCGCCAAAAGCGCGAGCAAACGCACCTCGTCGGCGCTCGCGCTTCGCCCCGAGTCGATACGACGCGCCGCTTCGACGCGTAGCCACTCGCGAATCAACGCTTCCTCGGGTGCGCGGTCCTCCCTCTGGACAAGCTCCAGCAAAGCACCGAAAGCCGGACGCCCCGGCGCCATCAACGGTCTGATCACCTCCCACGCCCGCGCCTTGTTCAGTGTGAACAAGGCCAGCGCCACCGCCCGCGCCTCATGATCGCTTGCCTCCAGCCGGGGCAAGGCACGCGCCAACGACTCGCGTAGAATCTCCGCCACCTCGCCATCCGCCGCGGCCTCGCGTTTTTGCGCCAAAATCCTCGCCAATAAAAACGCCAGCCGCCCGTCGGAATTCCTCACCGTCCGCGCCATGCGCGCCAGCGCCTCGCGATCCCGCCGCTCCTCCATCAGGCGCTCCATGATTTTCGTCGCCGCCTCCTCCTCCAAATCGTCGCACCGCTCCAGCAACTCGTTGAGCGCCGCTCCACGCGCCCCGCGCTCCATGTCCTCCACCTCCTCCAAACGCCGCTCCAGCCACGCCTGCCGCCGCCCCGACCGCATCACCGCCCACGCCATGGCGGGCGTCGTCTTCACCGGACCGATTTTCACCACCTGCCAGTTCCGCCAAGCCCACGCCCCGACACATCCGATCCCCGACAGCACGAGAATGATAAAAAAGGGCATGGGGCCCATGAATTGAAGCCCGGGCAGCATCATCGACTTGGCGGCGCGTGCCAACCCCTACTTTTACTTGAACGTTTCACCCATTGACTCCAGCTTTGCCCAAAACCCCTCCCCGCGATGCCTCACCCCACCCCCGCCCATCCCGCTCGCCCGGTCTGTTCCTCGCTCGTTCTCGCCTCCTCGCTGATCTTGGGCGCCGGCTGCGCGCTTCTCGCCGCCGCGCTCGCGCTCGCGATCCTCCTCGCCCGCCTTCCCGACGCCGGTTCCTGACGCCGCGCTTCGCTGCGCAATCCTCCGCTCATCGGTCCCTGGTCATGTCAAACCAGCCTCCCAAGGTCGGCTAGAGGGCATTGGACATTTCGCATCCACCTTCATGCCCGACTTTCCCCTCTCCGCCTTCGGTCCTGTCGCCGACGGTCGCCACGACGACGCCCCCGCCCTCCAACGCGCCATCGACGCCGCCCATGCCGCCGGCGGCGGGCGCGTGGTCATCCCCTCCGGCGCCCGCGTCCGCGCCGGCTTCTTCGAACTCCGCTCCCGCGTCGAGCTGCACGTCGAGCGGGACGCCGTGCTCCTCTCCGCGACCACCCTCGAGGCCTTCCCGCGCCGCGTCTTCGGCTCCGGCGACGAGTCCGAAAAACGTCTCTGGATCGGCGCCGCCCACGCCGAGGACGTCACGCTCTCCGGCGAGGGCGTCATCGACGGCCAGTGCCACGCCTTCGCCCTCGGCGAGAACGAGCACATCTACACGCCCACGCTCAAGTGGCGCCCGGCCCTCACCTGCTTCGAAAACATCCGGCGCCTCACGGTCCGCGATCTCACCTTCCGCAACGCCGCCAACTGGACCCTCCACTTCACCGGCTGCCGCGACGTCGACGTTCACGACGTCAAAATCCTCAACGACCTCCGCTTCCCCAACGCCGACGGCATCGACCCCGACCACTGCCAGCGCGTGCGCATCGCCCGCTGCCACATCGTCTCCGCCGACGACTGCATCGTCCTGAAAAACACCGCGCAGTTCGCCCACTACGGACCCTGCGCCGACATCGAGGTGTCCGACTGCCGCCTCGAGTCCGTCTCCGCCGCCTTCAAGATCGGCTCCGAGTCCCACGGCGACTTCCGCCGCATCCGGGTGCGCGATTGTGTGATCGAACGCAGCCACCGCGGGCTCGCCCTCCAGCTCCGCGACGGCGGCAACGTCGAGGACCTCGAGTTTCGCAACATCACCATCAACACCCGCCGCTTCGCCCCCGTCTTCTGGGGCGCCGGCGAGGCCATCTACCTCACCACCCTCGCCCGCCGCCCCGGCGGCCCGGTCGGCGAGCTTCGCGACATCCGTTTCCACGACATCCGCTGCTCCGGGGAAAACGGCGTCGTCATCTACTCCGATCCGCCGGGCCGCATCCACGATGTCCTCCTCGAACGGGTGCACGTGGAGCTCGCCCGCGACACCGCTTGGCCCTCCGGCCTCTTCGACCTCCGCCCCTGCGCCCCCGACTACCTCCCGCCCGGCTCCGCGCCGGCCGGCGTATCCACTCCGTGGGGACGCCCCGCGCTTCGCCCGCCGGCCATTTTCTCCATCGAAAACGCCGAGCGACTCACCCTCCGCGAGGTTACCCACGCCCTCGCCCCCGGCCTCGCCTCCGAGTGGCGCGTCGGCCTCCCCACGCTGTAACGCCCCATGGCCTCCCTCCGCCTCCTTCGCCTGTGCTTTGCCCCTTGGGCATTGGTCATTGGCCATTCGTCATTCGCGGCCGCGCCCGCGGTGCCCGCCGCACCCGCCCCGCTCGTCCAGCTCGCCTGGCCCGACTGGCTCATCATCGGCATCTACTTTGTCGTCACCTTCGCCATCGCCTTCTGGGCCGCTCGGCGGATCAAGGACTGCGGCGGCTACCTCGTCGGCTCGCGCAAGCTCGGCAAATGGATGCTCGTCGCCGCCTCCTTCGCCGGCGGCACCAACGCCAACCACCCCATGGCCGTCGCCGCCGCCGCCTTCCAGCGCGGCCTCTCCGGCATCTGGATCAGCCTCACCTGGATGCTCATCACGCCCTTCTTCTGGCTCTACCCGCCGGTCGTGCGCCGCCTCCGCATCGTCACCCTCGCAGATATCGTCCGTCTCCGCTTCGGCGCCCCGCTCGACTGGACCCTGAAACTGCTCCTCCTCTTCAAGTTTCCCGTCGCGATGGGCCTCGGCATCAAGTCCGCCGCCATCGTCATCCAGGTGATGACCGGCGGCCACATCTCCGGCCCCGTCGCCGAGGCCCTCGTCGTCTTCCCCACCCTCGCCTACACGCTCATCGGCGGCATCGTCGCCGCCTACGCGACCGACATCTACCAGGGCCTGCTCATCGTCGTCCTGTCCTTTCTCCTCATCCCCTTCGCCATCTCCTCCGCCGGCGGCGTCGCCGCGCTCGACGCCCAGATCTCCGACGAGTTCACCAGCCTCCTCTCCGGCGCGCCCGGCGACTTCGGCTTCTGGTGGATCTTCTGGTTCGCCATCGGCATCACCTTCTCCGCCGTGCTCGCCTCCGTCGGCGGCGCCGCCACCGCGCGCGATGAAAACGCCGCCCGCGCCTCCGCCTACGGCCTTGTCCTGAAACGCTTCTGCACCGTCGGCTGGGGCTTCGTCGGCGTGCTCGCCATCGCCCTCTACGCCGGCCACCCGCTCCTCACGCCCGGCTCCGGCACGCCCGGCGCCTCGCCCGACAACGTCTTCCCCCTCGCCTCCGGCCAGCTCCTCCCCGTCGGCCTGCGCGGCCTCATGGTCGCGTCCATGCTCGCCGCCGTCATGTCGAGCCTCAACTCCGGCATCATCGGCTTCGGCGGCATGATGGTGAACAACATCTACCAAGCCCACCTCGTCCGCTCCGCCTCGCCCGCCCACTACCTCCTCGCCGCCCGCGTCTTCTCCGTCGTCGGCGTGCTCGGCGGCTGGTGGGTCGCCTCGGCCATCACCGACATCGTCGAGTTCTCCACCGTCGTCGAGCCGCTCGGCGGCCTCATGGGCATCGCCATCCTCGCCGCCATCGTCTGGCGCCGCGTCACCGCCGCCGGCGCCCTCGCCTCCTTCCTCGTCGCCGCGCCCCTTTTCCTCGCCGCCAACTTCCCCGCCTGGCCCGCGCGCCTCCCGCTCTTCGAGCTGCTCCACCTCCGCCCGCTCGTGGACGCCCTCGCCGGTCTCTACGGCCTTGATCTGCTCGACCCCGCCCAAGGCTACCTCAACGCCGCCGGCGAGCTCGCCCGCCTGCCCGTCCAGATCAAATACCCGCTCTACCTCATGCCCTCGATCGCCGCGCTCATCGGCGTCTCGCTCCTCACCCGCCAGCACCGCCCCCGCGACGTCGAGGCCTTCTACTGCCGCCTCGACACCCCCGTCGGCCAGGAGCACCGCATCCGCGAGGCCGGTTTCCAAGCCGACCAGATCGAAAACCTCGACGGCGACTCCGGCTCCACCCGCACCGACTCCGCCCCCGCCGCGCCCGCCGGCCCGCCCGATCGCCTGCTCCTCCCCGACCTCTTCCGCCTTCCCGGCCTGCTCCGCCGCGGCGAGGTCCGCCTCGCCGACTACCGCCGCGACCTCCTCGGCACCGCCGGCTCCATCCTCTTCGTCATCCTCTTCCTCCTCGGCGTCGAATACCTCGGCCGCGCCCTCTTCTAAAAAACACCCTATGCTCCCCCTCCGCCTCCTCCGCCTCTGCATAGTCCAGTGGATATTGGTCATTGGACATTGGTCATTCGCGGCCGCGCCAGCGGCCGCGCCGCACCCCCGCCTCTTTCTCGACGCCGCCCAGATCCCCGGCCTGCGCGAACGCGCCGCCACCGAGCGCGGCGCGCGGCTCCTCGAGTCCATCCGCTGGATGCGCGACGGCGGCGACGCCTTCGGCACTCAAACCGGCAAGGCTTTTGGCAACGACGCCGCCCTCTACCTCGCCACCGGCGATCGCGCCTACGCCGACCTCGCCCGCGACGAGTTCCTCTTCCACGTCGCCAACCGCGAGGTCTGGGCCAACCCCGGCTTCCGCTCGCTCACCCGCGGCGCCATCACCCGCGGCGCCGCCATCAGCTACGATCTCTGCCACAACGCCTGGGCCGGCCAGACCGTGCCCGCCTCCGTCACCGTCCGCGGCGAGACCCGCGCCCTCCCCGCCGAGCTCGTCGGCCAAGACCTCAACCGGGTCGCCTCCCGCGCCCTCCTCGACTCCGCCCGCGCCCTCAACCAAAGCGGCGGCCCCGGCTGGCCCGGTAACCAACGCCTCGGCAACAACTGGTTCGCCGTTCGCTACGGCTCCGCCATCCTCGCCCTGCTCGCGTGCGACGAGCCCGAGGAGGAGACCCGCGAGGCCCTCCAGACCGCGCTGCGCCACCTGCGCAACCACCTCCGCACCGCCTACTCCACCCACCGCGACGCGGCCGGTTGGAATCCCGAGGGCTACGGCTACACCTTCTACCCCGCCCAGTTCACCTACCCCGCCGCCCTCGCCCTCGCGCGCCTGCGCCAGATCCGCCTCGCCGACGAGATCCCCGCCCTGCGCGCCAGTTTCGGCGCCCTGCACCACGGTCTCCTCCCGCTTCCCACCCGCTTCCCCGGCCCCCTCTTTGGCCTGCGCCCCGACTTCACCGACGACCACAACCACTGGCTCGGCGAGGGCTTCGCCAACCTCGCCTTTGCCTTCGCCCCCGCCGATCAAATCCCCGGCCTGCGCTGGCTCTATCGCCGCTCCTTTGGCGAGCTCGGCGACGCCCGCTACGACACCGCCTCCGTCGGCGGCCTCTGGGCCCTTCTCCACCTTGATCTCGACGGCCCGGAAAAAAACCCCGCCGACATCCCCTCCCTCGGTCTCAGCCTCTCCGATCCCCACCACGGCTACTACTCCTTCCGGAAGAGCTTCGGCGATGACCCAGGCCAGGACGTCCTCTCCCAGTTCATGGCCAAGCACGTCCTCAGCCAGGGCGGCCACGCCGGGCCCGACGGCCTCGGTTTCCGCCTCTGGGGACTTGGCACCCCTTGGACCGTCGGCTCCGGCCGCACCCACCGCGCCGGCGGCCAATGCACCGTCTTCACCGCCGATCCCGGCGACGAGCGCCACCGTTCCCAGGCCCACCGCACCGTCTCCAGCCTGCTCCGCCCCGCCGGCGGCGGCTACGTCGTCGCCCGCTCCGATCCGCTCTCCGATGTCGGCGTGCGCGACCACGTGCGCCGCTTCATCGTCGACTACCGCCCCGAGACCGGAGCCGAGGCCGCCTGGATCGTCGCCGACACCTCGGCCGACGGACGTATCTGGCGCATGAATACACCGGGCAAGCTCGAGGACGGGCGCGCCTACAACGTCATCACCCACGACGCCGCCACCGCCACGTTCACGATCACCAACCAGTTCAACGGCCACCGTCTCGTCGGCCGCGTCCTCCACCCCGAGCGCCCCGTGTTCCGCACCGGCACCTTCACCCGCGGCAACGCGACGAGCGTCCCGCTCGACCGCGCCACCGGCGCCTCCCTCACCGAAAACGCCTGGATCGACTTTGGCTCCGCCGACGGCGCCTTCGTCGTCGCCCTCACCCTCCACCGCAAGGGCCAGCCCGCCCCCGCCGTCTCCTCCACCGTCGCCACCGACGGCGCCCGCGAGATCCGCATCGGCCAAGCCACCTACACCATCGACGGCGACGGCATCCGCGTCCGCGGATGGTAACGATCCCCAAACCCCGCCCCCCATGCTCCCCACCCGCCTCCTCCGCCTCCTCCGCCTCTGCCTGGTCCATTGGACATTGGTCATTGGGCATTGGTCATTCGCCGCCGCGCCCGCCGAGTCCCATCCGCGTCTGTTCCTCGACGAGGCGGCCGTCGCCGCCGTCCGCGCCCGCGCCGCCACCCCGCAGGGCCGCCGCCTCGTCGAGTCCATCCGCTGGATGCGCGACGAGGGAGACCCCTTCGGCCTCGATAGCCGAAAAGCGTTTGGCAACAACGCCGCCCTCTACCTCGCCACCGGCGAGCGCGCCCACGCCGACCTCGCCCGCGACGAGTTCCTTTTCTACCTCTCCCAAACCGAGGTCTGGGCCAACCCCTCCTTCCGCTCCCTCTCCCGCGGCGCCATCGCCCGCGGCGCCGCCATCACCTATGACCTTTGCCACCCCGCCTGGGTCGGCCAAAAAGTCCCCGCCAGCGTCACCTTCCGCGGCGAGACGCGTCCGCTCCCCGCCGAGCTCGTCGGCCGCGATCTCAACACCGTCGCCTCCCGCGCCCTCTTCGAATCCGGCCGCGCCCTCGTGCAAAGCGGCGGCCGCGAATGGCCCGGCAACACCAAGCTCGGCAACAACTGGTTCGCCGTCCGCTTCGGCTCCGCCCTCCTCGCCCTCCTCGCCTGCGACGAGCCCGAAGAGGAGATCCGCCCCCACTACGAGACCGCCCTGCGCCACCTGCGCACCCACCTCCAGACCGCCTACTCCACCCACCCTCGCGCCGGCGGCTGGAACCCCGAAGGCTACGGCTACACCCTCTACCCCGCCCAGTTCACCTACCCCGCCGCCCTCGCCCTCTCGCGCCTCCGCGGCGTTCACCTCGCCGACGAGATCCCCGCCCTGCGGCTCAACTTCGCCGCGCTCTACCATGGACTCCTCGCCCTGCCGATGCGCTTCCCCGGCCCCCTCCTCGGCCTCCACCCCGACTTCACCGACGACAACGCCAACTGGATCGGCGAGGGCGTCGCCAACCTCGCCTTCGCCTTCGCCCCGCCCGAGCAACACCCCGCGCTCCGCTGGATCTACCGCCGCTCCTTCGGCGATCTCGGCGACGCCCGCTACGACACCGCCTCCTCCGGCGGGCTCTGGGGCCTCCTCTTCCTCGACTTCGACGGCCCCGAGCAAAACCCCGCCGAGGTCCCCGCCTTTGGCGGCCTCAACTTCGCCGACCACCACCACGGTCTCTTCAGCTTCCGCAAATCCTTCGGCGACCCCGCCGGCGCGGACATCCTCGGCCAGTTCATGGCCAAGACCGTGCTCTCCGCGGGCGGCCACGCCGCGCCCGACGGCCTCGGCTTCCGCCTTTGGGGCCTTGGCGTCCCCTGGGCCGTCGGCTCCGGTCGCACCACCAAGGCCGCCGGCCAAAACACCGTCTTCCCCGGCGAGCCCGACGACGCCGGAAACAGCTCCCAGGTCCACCGCGTCATCGACTCCTACCTGCGCCCCGCGGGCGGCGGCTACGTCGTCGCCACCTCCCAGCCCTTCTCCGACGTCGGCGTGCGCAACCACGTTCGCCGCTTCATCGCCGACTACCGCCCCGAGACCGGCGCCGAGGCCGCCTGGATCGTGGCCGACACCTCCGTCAACGGCCGTATCTGGCGCATGAATACGGTCGGGCCCCTCGAGGACGGCCGTCCCTACAACGTCATCACCCACGACTCCGCCGCAGCCACCTTCACCATCGAGAACCAGTTCACCGGCCACCGCCTCGTCGCCCGCGTCCTCCACCCCGCCCGCCCCGTCTTCCGCACCGGCACCTTCAAACGCGGCAGCGCCATGAGCGCCCCCCTCGATCTCAAATCCCGGGGCGCCACCTCGCCCGAAAACGCCTGGATCGATTTCCCCTCGGACGACGGCGCCTTCGTCGTCGCCTTCACCCTCCTCCGCAAAGGCCGGTCCGCCCCGAACATTTCCTCCACCGTCGCGGCCGGCGGCACGCGCGAGATCCGCGTCGGCCGCGCCCACTACACCCTCGCCGGTGAGACCATCCGCGTCGCCGGCTGGGAACGCCCCCGCCTCACCATCACCCAACCCGCCCCGGACGCCTTCTTCTCCGGCGGCGAACAATCCGTTCCCGTCTCCGGCCGCGCCGCCACCGCCTCCGGCAAACCCGTCGCCGCCATCTCCCTCTCCGTCCCCGGCCAGTCCCCGGTCCCCGGCCGCATCTCCGGAGACGCCTGGAGCGTCGACAGCCCCCGCCTTCCCCTCGGCGCCCACACGCTCCTCGTCCGCGTCGTGGACGCGGACGGCGGCTACACCGAGCAAAACCTCCCCGTCCGGATCACCCGCTCCCATCCGCCGGTCCTCAGCCTCTCTTCGCCCGCTTCCGGCTCCATCCTCGCCTCCGACGAGGCGCTCGTGTTTTCCGGAAGGGTCTCCGACCCCGACGGCCCGCTCCCCGCCGCCGTCGAACTCCTCGGCGGCGAACAAAACACCCTCGTCCGCGCCGCACCCGCGCCCGACGGCAGCTTCTCCCTCACTCTCCCCGCCGCCCGCTTCACCCCCGGCCGACACCGCTTCACCCTCCGCGCCGCGGACTCGAGCGACGACCTCACCGAGCTGGGGCCCATCGAGCTTCTCGCCAGCCGCCCCTTCAGCGACGCCTCGCCCTACAGCGATCTCGCCGCCTGGACACGCGAGACCGAGTGGCGTGTCTCCCTCGAGGACGAGGACGGCAACCTTCGCTACACGATCTCGCCCTCCCAAGGCTACCGCCTACGCCGCGCCCTTGCCTACCTTCCCGACCGCACGATCACCGGCCCCTTCCACCTCCGCCTCAAACTCCGGCTTCGCAGCCCCGAGAGCGTGTTCCAGGTCCGCTTCGGCCGCGACTCCTACCTCACCCTCGGCGGCCCCGCCGCTTCGGGCCCCCACGCCTTCCTCGGCTTCTCCGCCGCCGGTGAGCGCGCCATCGCCCGCCTTAAACAGCCGGCCATCCCCGACCTCGAATGGCACGAGCTCGACATCATCCGCACCGAGGAAAGCTTCGAGGTGCGCCGCAACGGGACCAGCCTGGTCAAGATCACCCTCAAAGCCGACCGCTCCGTCTCCGTCACCCCCGCCGACGCCCTCGCCTGGGATCCCGTCGAGGGACCCTTCGGCCGCCGCGGCGGTTCGCTCAACCGCGTCTGGGCCGCCGGCCGCTTCGGCATCGGCGCCCCCTTCGCCGACCAGAGCCACCTCCAGCTCGACGACATCATTCTCATCGAATAGCCGCCCGCGCCTCGCATCGCCCTGGATGCACTTCCCCGCGCCCACGCTCTCCTCCGACTCGCTCCTCCTCGACCGCGCCTGGCGCGTCGCCACCGGCGATCTCGTGGGCAACCTCCAGCCCGCCCGCGCCGGGCTCGCCGAGCCCGGCTCGCCCGTCCTTCACGCCGGCCTGACCTACGAATCCTGGACGCGCGACGCCGCCATCAACGTCTGGAACGGCCTCCCCGCCCTCTGGCCCGAGGTCGCCCGCTCCACCCTGCTCGACGAGCTTGCCCGCGACCCCGCCGGCCACCCGTATCCACGCGGTCAATACTGGGACGCCGTCCTCTGGGTCGTCGGCGCCTGGCGCCATTTCCTCTGGACCGGCGACCGCGCCTTCCTCGCCCTCGCCCGCGAGGCCTCCGAAAACTGGCTCGCCCGCATGGAGCGGGAGGAACTCGGCGAGGACGGCCTCTTCCGCGGTCCCGCCTGCTACGGTGACGGCGTCAGCGCCTACGGCGACCGCTACGCCGATTGCGGAGGCAAGTCCTGCATCGCCGACTGGCCCCTGGCCCACCCCCGCGGACGCCACCCCCGCGGCGTCGGCCTCCCCCTTCGCACCCTCTCCACCAACTGCCTCTACTACGAGGCCCACCGCATCCTCGCGGCCATGCGCGCCGCGCTGGGCCTCCCGCCCCCTCCCTCCGCGGTCGCGCACGCCGAGCGGCTCCGCTCCGCCATCCTTCGCCACCTCCACGACCCCGCCACCGGCCGCTTCCTCTATTACCGGGACCCTCAAGGCGTCGACCCCCGCCAGGAAGGCATGGGCCTCGCCTTCGCGCTCCTCTTCGACCTCGCGCCCGACCCCGCCGCGCTCCTCGCCGCCACCCACCTCACGCCCCACGGCCTGCCCTGCCTCTGGCCCACCTACCCTCGCTACGCCGGCGACACCGACGACGGCCGCCGCGCGCGCTACGGCCGCCACAGCGGCCTCGTCTGGCCCCAGATTCAGGCGCTCTTCGCCGACGGCGCCGCCCGTCACGGTCGCCACGATCTCGCCTTCGCCGAACTGGACCGCCTCGCGGAGAAAGCCGTGCGCGACGCCGGCTTCTTCGAGTGCTACCACCCCGACGACGGCCTCCCCGAGGGCGGCGTCCAGGAAATCGATCCCGGCGCGCCCGCCGACTGGCACGCCTGGTGCCTGCGGGAACGCCACGAGACGCTTCCCGGCGGCCCGCTCCTTCGCTGGGTGTCCCAGCCTCGCGTCTCCTGGGGCGCCACAGGCTTCATCCGCCTCCTGCTCCACCTCTGCGCCGGCCTTCGTCCCGAGCCCGACCGCCTGCTCGTCAGCCCTCGCCTCCCTCCCGGCGTCTCCCGCCTGCGCCTCGACGGCCTCCGCTGGCACGCCGCCACGCTCGACCTCGAGATCACCCGCGAGCCCGCCCCGCCCCTCACCATCGACGGCAACCCCGTCTTCGCCCTTCCGGCCACCCTCGCCGGGCGCCGCCGCGTCGTCGCCCATTGCCCCGCATGATTCATCACCCGCTCGCCCGCCTCCTCGCCGTGCTCTCCCTCTCTGCTCCACTCCACGCCTCCGAGCGCGGCGAGATCTCCCTGCGCGAGGCCTTCGCCGCCCACTTCTCCATCGGCTTCGGCACCGGCCAAACCAACGACGCCCGCTCCGCTCTCCTCCGCCACCACGCCACCTCGCTCACCTGCGAAAACGTCCTCAAGCCCCGCCCTCTCCGCCCCAGCCCGGAGCCCGGCGTCTTCGCTTGGGAACGCGCCGACGCCTGGCTCGCCTGGGTCGAGTCGCTCGGCCTCAAGCCCGTCGGCCACACCCTCGTCTGGAGTTACCAGATGCCCGAATGGCTCCTCGAGCGCGCCCGCTCCGGCGCGCTCACCCGCGACGAAGCCCTCGCCTGGCAAGACGCGCACATCCGCGCCGTCCTCGCCCGCTACGGCGACCGCATCCGCACCTGGGACGTGGTCAACGAAGCCCTCTCCGACGCGTCCTCCCCCGACACCTACCTGCGCGACGACCCCTGGCTGAATCTCGTCGGCGAGGACGGTCTCGTCGCCGCCTTCCGCTCCGCCCGCGCCGCCGCGCCGCACGCCAAGCTCCTCTACAACGACTACAACCTCGAGCAGCGCGCCAAGCGCGCCCGCGCCCTCCGCCTCCTCCGCCGCCTCGAAGCCGAAGGCCTCCGCCCCGACGCCGTAGGCATCCAGGGCCACTGCACGCTCTCCGCCCCGCCCGCCGCCGACTTCGAGGCCGCCATCCTCGAGCTCCACGCCGCCGGCTACCCCGTGCACATCACCGAACTCGACGTCTCCGTCTACGACTGGGCCCCGGGCGCCGACATCGGCGCCATGATGAAACGGCGCTACGATCCCGCCACCGATCTCGGCTACGACACGCTCCCGCCCGAGCTCCACGAACGTCTCGCCGCCCGCTACCGCGAGCTCTTCGCCGTCTTCCTCCGCCACGCCGACAAGCTCGAACGCGTCGCCTTCTGGAACGTGGACGACGGCCACACCTGGCTGCGCAACTGGCCCCTCCCCGGCCGCCCCAACCACCCGCTCCTCTTCGACGCGCAACAGCAGCCCAAGCCCGCGTTCCACGCCGTGCTCGGCCTCCTGCGTCCGAACGCGAGCCCCGCCCCCTCCCCCTGATCATGAACTTCCTCCGTCATTGGGCCTTGGTCATTGGATCTTGGTCGTTCGCGGCCGCGCTCGCCGCCGCGCCGTCCCTCCCCGACGACGCCTTCCTCTCCTTTCCGCTCCAGGCCTTCTTCGCCGGCCGGACCGAGGCCGGCCAGGACAAGCCGCTCAACCTCTACCTCGTCCGCCGCGACGGCCGCTGGGCCTCCGGCCTCGGCACCGCCACCATCAAGGGCAAAGCAATCTGGAACACCGCGCTCATGCCGGTGGATGTATCCGACCTATCGCTACAAGACGATCGTCTCGCCGGCCGACTGCGCATCACCCTCGTCCCCGACCCGTGGAAGCCGGACGACCGCCGCCCGCGCGTCGCCACCGTCGCGCTCGACGCCCGGGTTCTCCCGCCCGCGACGCCCGAGGCCCGCCCGCGCCTCGAAGGCACGTGGCGCTCCACCATCGGCGAGGACCCCGCCACGCTCGCCGCCGCCTTCCTGCGCCCCGAGGCCGCCGGCACCTTCGCCGCGACGCTCGGCCCCGCGCCCGACCACGCCGGCTCCGACGTCTCCTACGACCTCGCCCTCTACGATTTCCTGCCCACGCCCGGCCTCGACGCCCACCACGGCCGCCTCGCCCTTTCCCTCGGCCTCCGCGAGGCCCGTCTCGTCTCCGCCCGTCTGGGCAAGATGGATATCCGCCACCGCGCCTACGACTACCAACCGCTCCCCCTTCCCGCCGCGCCCGACGCCCTCGCCACCACGCCCGACAGCTTCTCCCTCACGCTTCCGCTCACCCTCGCCGACCTCGAAGGCGAGGAACGCACCCTCACCGTCCGCCTCGAAGGCCGCCGCGTCGTCAACTGGCTGGTCGGCGAATGGTCCACCAACGACGGTCGCTCCGGCTGGTTCCGCGGCAACGCCGCCCCCGGCGCGCACGTCCCCGAGTCCGACCCGCTCGCCGCCGACACCCGTCCCTGGTTCGCCCCCGCGCCCGGCCACCAACCCGTAGCCCCCGGCGAGCATCCGCGCCTCTTCTTCCGCAAATCCGACCTCCCCGAACTGCGCCGCCGCGCCGCCACGCCCGAGGGCCAGATCATCCTCGCCCGCCTCCGCCAATTGCTCGACGGGGCCGACGCCTCCACGCCCTGGCTCGACTTCAACCCCGCCACCCGCGCCTACGAGAACAACAAGTTCCGCGCCCGCCCCGGATCCTACTCGATCTCGCACGCCGCCGGCCACGGTTTCTTGTATCAGCTTTCTGGTGACGCCCGCCACGCCGAGCTCGCCCGCGCCTGCGTGGACGCCGCCCTCGAAGGCCGGCGCAACCACGATGACCGCTACGCCTACCTCGCCCCCGGCGGCGAACTCCGCGCCGGCCCCACCCTCGCCTGGCTCGCAGTCGCCTACGACCTCTGTTACGAGGCCTGGCCCGAGGACTACCGCCGGCACGTCGCCCGCGCCCTCGTCGACTACGCCGACCAGCGCGGCGGCGAGTGGAACACCCCCGAGGGCATCACCTTTCGCCGGATGGTTCTCACCCCCAAGCACGGCCCCGCCTCGAATCACTTCGGCGCCGTCGTCGGTGGCGCCGGCCTGGTCGTGCTCGCCCTCCTTGACGACCCCGGCCTCGACCATGCCCTGCTCCGCCGCTACCTCGCCATCCTCGAGCGCAACGTCGTCCGCCACCTCTCCGCCGGCTGGGGCGACGGCGGCTACTACGCCGAGGGCTGGGGCGCCTCGCGCGTCGGCACCCAGGGCGCCTTTCTCCCCTTTCTCCAGGCCCTGCGCGTCGCCGCCGGACGCGACTACGTGAACGTCGAGCGCCCCAACGCCTCCTACGTCACGATGATCCCGCGCACCCACCTCGTGCTCGGGCCTCCCGCCGTCTTCCCCTACCGCTCCAGCATGGGCCCCACTTACGGCCGTCCGGAAATCGGCCACGCCTCCCAGCGCGAAGGCTTCTCCCACGGCGGCTATTTTTCCGAAGGCTTCGGCGCCGTCGCCGACCGCCACAAGCCCGCCCTCCTCTGGACCCACGCGCGCCTCTTCGCCGACGACCCCTTCGACCTCGCGAGCCTCTACCCGCACCGCGCCATGCTCGCGCTCATCAACTGGCCCACCTTCACCGGCCTCGCCGCCGAGAACCCCGCGACCGCCCTGCCCCTCGCCGTTCGCGACCAGCTCCACGACCACTTCGCCTTCCGCAACCGCTTTCACGACGACGACGACATCCTCGTCACCGCGCTGCTCCGACCCGTCTCCGGCACCCGCCCCCGCGAGATCATGGTCTGGGGCCTCGGCGGCCTCCGCCTCGAGCTTGGCGAACCACCCCGCGCCGCCCGCGTCACGAGCTACCATGCCGCCGCCGATGGTTCCGCGCGCCTCGTCACCACGGAAGACTTCGCCCTTACCGTGGACTACTCGCGCGCCTCCGGCGCCGACGCCGTGGTCATCGTCCGCGGCGCCTCCGCTCCGAAACCGCTCCCCGCCGCCGCCGCGCCCCGCGCCCGCCTCGTCGAGATCGGCCCCTACCGCGTCCTCACCCTCTCCGCCGCGGGCACTCACCCCGAAGCCACGCTCGACGGCGACACCCTCGTCCTCGGCGCCCACCGTCTCCGCCTCGCGCCATGAACCGCCGCGCCGCCCTCGCTCTCCTCGCCGCGCTGCCCTTCGCCCTGCGCGCAGCCACCGACTCCAACCCCGCCGCGCCCGCGTCCGCACCGGATCTCGCCGAACATCCCCACTGGCCCCTCGGCTTCCGCCTGCCCGACGCCTTCGTCGTCCGCCGCCCCGACAAGCGCCCGCCCCGCGCCGACATCCTCCTCTGGCTCCCGCCCTCCACCTCGCCGCGCGCACTGCTGATCATCCCCGAAAACTCCGACTCGAAACACTTCGGCGAATACGGGCCCCTGCGCGAGGTCGCCTCGCGCCACGGCCTCGCCATCGCCTATCTCCGCGGCGCGGTTCAACCCGGCGTCGAGGACCAGCCCGCCCCGGCCGACCCCGCGCGCCTCCCGCGACTCCTCGACGAACTGGCCGCCCTCGCCGGCCTCCCCGCCCTTCGCCACGCGCCCTGGATCGTCTTCGGCAAATCGTCCCGCGGCCGCCTCCCCTTCCGCACCGCCTGGCTCCACCCGGAGCGTGTCATCGCCACCGTTTCCTACCACGCCGAGACTCCTCCGTATCCGCCCGCCGACTACGCCGTTTCCCCGCCGGACGGCTTCACCCCGCTCCACGTGAACATCAACGGCGCCACCGAGTGGGGCGGCACCTGGCACCGCCACGTCCGCCCCGCCCTCCTCGGCTACCGCGCCCACACCGGCTGGCTGCCTCATCAAGTGGTCGTCCCCGGCGTCGGCCACGGCGACTACGCCGACGTCCACGGCAGCCCCGGCTGGGGCAAACCCTTCCCCGACCGGGTCACCTGCGTCGAGGTCTGGGACTACCTCGCGCTTTTCATCGACCGCGCCCTGCGCCTCCGCCTCCCCGACTCCGGCTCGCCCTCCATGGCCGAAACCCCGCCCGCCCTGCGCGCCGTAAACGAGGCGGACGGCTGGCTGCTTTCCCCCGCCGCCATCGACGCGCTCCTCGCGGGAGGCTCCACCGAAGCCGCTATCCGCCCCGCCCACGAAGTGCCGCCCGAGTCGCGCCTCGACCACTTCTGGCTCCCCGACGAAACCCTCGCCCGCGCCTGGCTCCGCCTCCACGCGCCACGGGGCTGGAGTGAAGGACGCAGCGAAGCGGAGACAGCGTAGCCCGGAGCCGCAGGCGGAGGGTGAGCCCGCAGGGCGAACCATACGCGGAGAGTATTTTAACCCGGATTCCGCGATTGTCCCGGCGGAGTATCGCGCGAGGTGGTGAGGCGGAAGATCGTCGCGGAATCCCGACGTGTCCCGTTCCGCGGGAGAAGGTGCATGGAGCGGATGACGCGGCGAGCTGGCGGCCACCAGCTTGGGTGAGACGACCCGCGACAACCGCGGATTCCGGGTTTGAACGAGGGCCCCGCCGAAGGGTGCCGCGCGATCACCCCAATGCAATTACCGCTTGATCGATAAATCCACGACCATCCCGCGCAACCACTGATCCACCCCTGCGCGTTGCCGTCACACCCCGGCACCGATCAGGCCTGCACGATCCACTCAAATCCGCTCACATAAAACAGTAAAATAATACCCGCCATTAGTTGTCCTCACCGCTTCAGGCTTTTCGCCGCGCTCCGAGCGCCTCATTCACTTGACCGTTACACCTCCCGCTTTGCTTGGTCTACCCCCTTGCGACCGAGCCGCCACGCGGATTCCTCCCCTCAACCCCACCTCGGTTCCCATGCACACCCCCGCCCCCGCGGCGCGCCCGCTCTCGCGCGCCCGCTCCCCCCGCCCCAGCCCCCGCGGCCCCCGCGCCGCTCTCCTCGCCGCCCTCGCCTCGCTCGCCGCCCCCTTCGCCCTCGGCGAGGTCGTCTTCAGCACCGGCTTCAACGCCTTCACGAACAACGGCGCCGACGCGGTGAAGGTCAACGGCGGCTCCGACACCAACATCGCCGTCACCGGCGCCGGCAGCAACAACCCCTCCCCCGCCGGCTACTGGACCGTGGCCGACGCCACCGCGATCGACCTCGCCGGTCGCGCCTTCCTCCAGATCCCCGCCGTCCTCACCGGCGGCTCCGCCTTCACCTACGGCGACGTCTCCGTCGCCAACAGCCAGCTCAAAAAAGGCGCCGTCTTCACCACCCGAGGCGACTTCACCCACACCAACGGCTCCGTTAACGCGCAGATCCGCTACGCCGCCTCCACGTCCCCTCATCGAGGCTACGTCCAGCTCAACTCCTCCGGCCTTCACGACGTCCGCTTCAACGTCCCCTTCGAGATCAAGCCCGGCGCCGC
Source organism: Verrucomicrobiota bacterium (assembly GCA_030604905.1). GTDB lineage: Bacteria > Verrucomicrobiota > Verrucomicrobiia > Opitutales > Opitutaceae > IMCC26134_A. Next base: position 34,673 of record JAUVVA010000024.1, read on the forward strand.
CCCCCGTGCCGGCTGGGAACTCTCCTTCCGCTACGGCACCGGCGCCACCTCCGCCGATTCCTGGCACAACAACAGCGCCGCCCAAAACGGCTCCGCCACCGCCCAGGTCTTCGCCGTCGATCCCGCCACCGGCCTCGTCGCCACCAGCCCCACCCTCACCTTCCCCTCGGTCAACCTCGCCGGCGCCGGCCCCCTCGCCACCCTCTCCGCGCTCGATGCCGGCGCCGCCCTCGGCCCCGGCCACTACCTGCTCAGCATCCACCTCCACGGCAAGACTCGCAACGAGCGCTACACCATCGACGACCTCTCCGTCTCCGCCGCCTCCGGCGCCACCGAGGTCATCCTCGACAACAACGCGCCCTCCGGCGTCACCCTCGCCGGCTCCTGGACCACCGCCACCTCCGCCCCCGGCTACTTTGGCGCCAACTACCTCCACGACGGCTCCTCCGGCAAAGGCTCCAAGACCGTCACCTACTCCCCCGCCCTCGCCGCCGGCGTCTACGCCGTCAGCATCCGCTACCCCGCCGCCTCCGGCCACGCCGCCAACGTGCCCGTCGACGTCTCCCACGCCCAGGGCGTCGACTACATCACCGTCGACCAGCGCTCCGGCGGCGGCCAGTGGCTCCTCCTCGGTCACTACCGCTTCGGCGCCGGCTCCTCCGGCTACGTGCGCATCTCCAACGTCGGCACCACCGGCCTCGTCGTCGCCGACGCCGTCAAGTTCACCCCCATCGGCGAACCCTCCGACATCGAGGTCCTCGCCGACGGCCTGATCGACTGGCGCACCCCCGATGGCGACGGCATCTCCTGCGCCCAGTGCCACGGCCCCGCCGGCTACGACGTCGCCGTCTTCAGCTTCACCCAGGCCGACCTCCGCCGCGCCACCGCCCCCCACCTCGACGACGCCGCCGCCGACCGCATCTTCAAGATGATCGAGCTGCACCGCCGCAACTACCCGCCCGCGGGCGGCCTCAGGGACGTCGAGACCTTCCGCCCCTTCCAGCCCACCGGCGTCGTCCTCGGCGGAGCCAACGCCACCCAGGAACAGCGCGACGCCGCCTTCGGCAATCACGTCGCGGCCAACTTCCTCTACGCCCAAGGCCGCATCACCACCCTCGCTCAGGCCCAGGCCGCGCGCGACCAATTGGTGGCCCTCGACGTCGACTCCGTGCCCATCGGCATCGCCTTCAACCGCTGGTCCGAGTCCGTCTCCCGCCAAGGCGCCCAGGATGGCGGCAAGATCGCCGAGTGGCTCCCCGGCATCGGCTTCCAGGTGCTCGGCGCCAACGCCGCCGCCTTCGAGGCCCTCGAGGACGCCTACGTCGCCAACCCCACCGACGCCAACTTCTGGGCCCTCTTCCACAAGATCGACGCCTGGACCACGCCCGATCCCGTCAACACCAGCACCGTAAGCGATCCCCACTGGATCCGCCTCCACCGCGAGCAGCTAAAGTCCAACCTCATCTTCCAACACGACGAGCTCCTCAAGTCCCAGGGCATCCACGACTGGGTGACCGGCCGCACCAGCGTGCGCCCCTTCCAGGATCAGGAAGGCAAGGGCAGCATCCTCTTCTCCTTCTGGGAGGTCGGCGACGCTTCCCGCATCGTGAAGAGCACTCCCTTCTCCCAGCTCCCCAAGCGCCACCAAGACTCGATGTGGGTCAGCGGCACCGAAACCGTCGGCGATCAGGTCCACCGCCTCAGCAACACCTGGTTTTACTTGGGCTGGACCATGGATCACAGCCTCTTCTTTAGCGGGAACAGCAACCCCGCCCGCTCCGGCGAATACTTCATCGGCCGCCTCTGGGCCGAAAATCTTCGCGCGCATTCAGTGTTCTTCAACACCACCCACGCCGTCAAACGCGGCTTCCTCCCCGGCGGCTGGGCCGGCGGCAACGGCGGCGGACCCGTGCAACACTTCAACTCCCATAAACCCTACTATCTCGCCTACAACCGATACAAAAAAGGCGCCGACGCCCCGGGCTACCCCGGCTCCGCCGACACCTATCGGCTACAACTCGGCAACTCCGTCCGCCTCATGGCCCTGCTCCATGAACAAGACATCAAGGACAAGGGCTTCGTCCACACCACCAACGGAGGCGGCAAGACCTCCATGCTCACCCACGTCGAACTCATGCGCGACGTCCTCGACTGGGCCGATCTCGCAAACAAGGCCCAAAACGACGCCATCCTCGACGCTCTGATCGCCACCATCAACGCGTATCCACCCCATTGATACGCCCAATGCCGCGCGCCCCCTCTCTTTATTTTGGGGGGGGGGGCGCGCGCCCCGCGCCCGCAGCGACCGGGCGCTTTGGCAAGCATGGCACCGCCCCCTCCAAGCATCCCGCCTCCCAGCTCACCGTCCATCCGCGATTAGTCGTTCAGCATTGGTCATTGGTCATTGGTCATTCCCGCCCCCTACCCCTCCCGTCCCCACTGCGCCCCGCCCTCCTCCTGCTCGCCCTGCTCCCCCTGGGAACGCCGAGCCCCGGCTCGGCCTCTGCGCCCGCCGCGTCCGTCCCCACCCCCGCCCCGTCCGCGCCGCGCCTCGCCTCGCTGTCCCTCGACGCCGCGCTCTCGCTCGCCCGCGCCCATCTCGCCGAGTCTTCCGAGCCCGCGGAGCAAGACCGGGAAATCGTCGGCCTCCAATTCATCCCTCCCCACGGGCGTGGAGGCACCGGCTTCTGGCTGGTCGACCTCGCGCCCTATCCCGCCGATCGCCCCAGCCCCGCCGCTCCCTTCTCCAGCCTGCTCATCGGCATGGACGGTCGCGTCGAAGAACGAGGCGGACGGCGCCCCCTCGATCAGGCGACGCAACGCGCCCGCGACCAGAAAGCCGCCGGCCTCCACCAACTCATGCGCGAGGCCAGTTCCCCCGCCACCCCGACGGCGCCTTGATCCGCTTCCGCACCGACTGCTCTCTGGTCATGTCAAACCAGCCACCTCCTGTGGCTAGAGGTCATTGGTCATTCGTCCTTCGTCCTTCCCCCTCCACTCCTCCTCCGCTCTCCGCCGTGGCCCGCTTTCACGCGCTCGTGCGTGAAGCCAACACCCTCCCCGCCGTGGCCGCGCTCGGAGCCGAGTTTCGCGCCGCCGATGCGGCCGAGGCGAGGAACGCCAGCCCGGCGCGAGCGGCCGAGATCAAGGACGTAGCCGTGCCCCGTGCCCCTCCGCTCCCCTCCCGCCCCGCCCCCCTTTCCCTCGAACCTCACGCCTGAGACAGGCGTGGCGACACCAACCTCCCCCCGTGTAGCCACGGCTGTCCCCAGCCGTGCACGTTGCCTCTCCGCTCCCCTCCGCCCCTTCTCCCTTTCCCCCGAACCGCACGCCTGAGACAGGCGTGGCTACACCAACCGCTCGCCGTGTAGCCACGGCTGTCCTCAGCCGTGCCCCTTGCCCCTCCGCCCCCGCCTCCTTCCACCTCAGAACCGAATCGGCACGATCTCTCCCTGCAAAGGCCAGTCCTCCGACCGTGCGCACAAACCGGCGCGCTCGGGATTTAGCCGCACATACTCCCATTTAGCCGAGTAGCTCTCTCCACTGCGGAGCACGTGGTCGAAGAACCCTTCCTGCCAATACGGCGGAGCTTCCCCTCGCTTCTGCAGCACGGCCCCGAGCGCGCGCTTCAAAGCCTTCATCCAACGCGCGAGCGGGATGCCGTTTTCCGGCAGCACCACGAAGAGGTGCACATGGTCGGGCATGATCACGAAGCGCCCGACCGCCACGCCCTGCTCATCGTAACCGCGACGTGCAAATTCCAAGAACGTCCTCAGGATGTCGTCCTGCGCGAGCAGGTGCCTCCGGGCCGCGGTGTTGAAAGTGACAAAGTAGAATGGCCTCTGGTCCTGAAACAAGTCGATGCGCGGTGGCCGACGCGGGAATCGGGGAAGCGGGTTGTCCACGTCCGCAGGCTTTTCTCTCGCGCGCGGGCAAGCAACCCGCAACCGCTCCCCGTGTAGCCACGGCTGTCCCCAGCCGTGCCCCTTGCCCCTCCGCTCCCCTCCCGCCCCCGTCCACCTTTCCCCGAACCGCACGCCTGAGACAGGCGTGGCTACACCAAGCTCTCCCCGTGTAGCCACGGCTGTCCCAGCCGTGCCCCTTGCCTCTCCGCCCCCCCCCTCCCGCCCCGTCCACCTTCCCCCAAATTCCACGCCTGTTGCAGCGCCGTCTCCGCCCCGCTCCCGACGCCTCCTCAAACGCCGGCCCGTCCCGCCCACCCCCGCTGCGCCAGCTCCACCACCGTCTC
>JAUVVA010000088.1 GCA_030604905.1 Verrucomicrobiota bacterium
CGCCGTCGTCCGCTTCGTCACCGACGTCCTCGCCCAGGGCATCGCCGACCAGGCCACCGACGTCCACTTCGAGCCCCAGGAGGAGCAGCTCCGCATCCGCTACCGCATCGACGGCCTCCTCGTGCCCGTCCCCGTCCCCGACAACCTCCGCCGTTTCCAGGACGCCATCCTCTCGCGCCTCAAGATCATGGCGCGCCTCAACATCTCCGAGAAACGCCTGCCCCAGGACGGCCGCATCAACTTCAAGGCCGGCGCCACCGCCCTCGACATCCGCGTCTCCACCTTCCCCACCCTCTACGGCGAATCCATCTCCCTCCGCCTCCTCAACCAGAAGAAGGAGGCCTACACCATGGATCGCCTCGGCATGTCCGCCGAGGAGCAAAAAGCCATCACCCGGGTCCTCGACTACCCGCACGGCATCATCCTCGTCACCGGCCCCACCGGCTCGGGCAAATCGACCTCGCTAAACGCCTTCCTCCGCAAGATCAACTCGCCCGACCTCCGCATCGTCACCATCGAGGACCCGGTCGAATACGAGGTCCCCGGCGCCAACCAGATGCAGACGCGCGCCGAGATCGGCCTCACCTTCGCCTCCGCGCTCCGCTCCGTCCTCCGCCAGGACCCCGACGTGATCATGGTCGGTGAAATCCGCGACCTCGAGACCGCCGAGATCGCCATCCGCGCCTCGCTCACCGGTCACTTGGTGTTCTCCACGCTGCACACCAACGACGCCCCCGGCGCCATCACGCGTCTCATCGACATGGGCGTGGAGCCCTTCCTCGTCGCCAGCGCCGTCGAGCTCGTCATCGCGCAACGCCTCGTGCGCCGCCTCTGCCCCGCTTGCGCCAAGCCCAAGCCCATCGACCGCGACCGCGTGCAGGCCGACCTCGTCGCGCTCCACCTCTCGCCCGATCTGGCCGACACCGTCACCGAGCTCGCCGCCCCCGTCGGCTGCCGCGCCTGCCGTGGCACCGGCTACCGCGGCCGCGTGGGCATTTTCGAGATTCTGCACCCCAAGCCGCTCCACGACCTCATCGTGAAACGCGAGTCCGGCCGCGCCCTCACCGAGCAAGCCATCGCCAACGGCATGACCACCCTCTCCGAGTCCGGCTGGCAGCGCGTGCGCACCGGCCAGACCACCTTCGACGAGCTCCTCCGCGCGCTCAGCACGACCGACTGAGCTTTGCTCAGCCGGTCGTGCTGAGAGGTCGAAGGTCACAAAGTCTAAAGTCCAAAGTCACCACCGCTCGCTCCGCTCTCCTCCTCCTTCGATCTTTTTGCGCCGCTCCGGCGGCGCGCACTCGACCTTCGACCTTAGACTTTCCGACCTGCGACCTCCTCAATGCCGTCTTTCAGCTACACCGCCCGCGATAAATCCGGCGCCACCAGCTCCGGCGACCTTGAGGCGCCCTCGCGCCGCGACGCGCTGCGCAAGCTCCAGACCCGCGGCCTCCAGCCCACCCGTCTCGAGGAAGCCGGCGCCAAACCCGCCCGGGAACGCCGAGCCCCGGCTCGGCACTCCGCCGCCTCCACCCCCGCCGCTCCCGCCCCCGCTTCCGGCAGCTCTCTTTTCTCCGCCCGCTCCGCCACCCCCACCGCCGCCGAGCGCCTGCCCTTTCTCGAAGCCCTCGCCGACCTCGTGCGCGGCGGCCTCTCCGCCGGCGAGGCCGTGCGCCTGCTCTCCGTCCGAGTCTCCCAGCCGCGCCTCCGCGCCCTCTGCGCCTCCCTCTGGGGCAGCCTCAGCGAAGGCCAGACCCTTTCCGCCGCCCTCGCGCAGTTTCCCCACGTCTTCGACGCGCAGACCACCAACCTCGTCGCGGCCGGCGAGGCCACCGGCAACCTGCGCGACGTCCTTGAGCGCCTCATCTCCCATTTCCAGGAGCAGAAGGAGCTGCGCGCCAAACTCGCCGCCGCCCTCGCCTACCCCGTCTTCGTCTGCTTCCTCGCCTTTGGCGTCATCCTTTTCTTCCTCTTCTTCCTGATGCCCCGGCTCAAGGGCCTGCTTTCCTCCCTCGGCGGCGAGCTTCCTTGGGCGACGCAGATTCTCGTCAACGGCTCCGAGTTCCTGCTGCGCTACGGTGTCTTCGGCATCGCCGGCATCGTCGTCGCGGCCCTCTTCTTCTGGCAATGGCGCCGCACCCGCGCCGGCCGCCTCGCCACCGACGAACTCGCGCTCCGCCTGCCCATCCTTCGCGGTTTCGCGATCCGCGGCACCGTGCTCAACTTCGCCCACACCCTCGCCGTCCTTCTCGAAAACGGCATCACCACCGCCGAGGCCCTCCGTCTCGCCGAGCGCACCGTGGCCAACGAGGCCCTTCGCTCCCGCTTCGCCGAAGCGACCGACCGCGTGCTCGAGGGCGAGGCCCTTTCCGCCGCCCTCGCCCGCACCGGCATCTTCGAGCCCCTGCTGCTCGACCGCCTCTCCGTTTCCGAGCAGACCGGCAGCCTCGCCCCCGGCCTGCGCGATATCGCCCGCAGTTGCCGGGCCGATCTCGACCGCTTCCTCAACACCTTCACCAAGTCGATCAGCGCCGGCGTGCTCATCGCCGCCTTCAGCTTCGTGGCCTTCATCGCCTACGCCATCGTCAGCGCCGTCTTCCAGGTCAGCAGCAGCTTCCGCTTCTGAGCCGAGCGACCTTCTTCCCGCTTCGCTTGCCCCGCGGCCTCGCGACGCCCTCACTGGGCCGATGCGCCTCCTGGTTTCCAACGACGACGGCATCCGCTCGCCCCTCCTCCACGCGCTCGTGGCCGCCCTCCGCGCCGCCGGCCACGAACTCTACGTCGTCGCCCCGCTCCACGAACAAAGCTGGACCGGCGCCAGCAAATGCCGCCACCGCCCCGTCGCCTCCGCCCGCGCCGACCACGGCCTCGGCGTGCCCACCTGGACCGTCGACGGCACCCCCGCCGACTGCGTCAACATCGCCCTCGCCCACCTCCTGCCCGGCAGCATCACCGCGGTCGACGGCGTCGTCTCCGGCATCAACCTCGGCCACAACACCCCCCTCGGCTTCATCAACGCCAGCGGCACCATCGCCGCCGCCTGGGAAGGCGCGCTCCACGGCCTGCCCGCCATGGCCTGCTCGCAGGACCTCGACTACGCCGAGTGGCAACACCTCACCTCGGGCGGCCTGCTGGAAAACATCCCCGCCACCCGCGCCACCATCGAGGCCAGCGCCGCCCACGCCGCCCGCCTCGCCGGCATCCTGCTGCCCGAGACCGGCCGCGAGCGCTTCCTCGTCCACAACCTCAACTTCCCCCGCCCCTGCACCGCGGAGAGCGAGCTCGTGCGCACCGTGCCCGCCCGCGTCGTCGTGCCCAAGCTCTTCAGCCCCGCGGCCGACGACGGCACGCACCGCTTCGTCTTCTCCGACGCCATCGACCGCTCCCCGCCCGACCTCGTGACCGACAAGGCCACCGTCGCCGCCGGCAAGATCAGCCACAGCATCCTCGACTACACGAGGCTGTAGTCAGGCTACAGCCAGTTTAAGGAGGAAGTTAAGTTTAAGGACCGGTTCAAATGCTCTGCTCATTGGTCATTGGACATTGGTCATTGGTCATTCGAGCCTAGCTCGCCATGTCCGCTCTCCTCGCCCACGCCGCCACGCTTCGCGACGCCGTTTATCCCCTCCGCTTCGGCCCGCCCGTCGCCTACACCTACAACCCGCTGCGCTACGCCTGGGCCCCGCACACCGCCTACCTCAGCCGCTACGGCGCCGGCCCGAAGCGCGTGGTGTTTCTCGGCATGAACCCCGGCCCCTACGGCATGACGCAGACCGGCGTGCCCTTCGGCGAGATCGCCGCCGTGCGCGATTGGCTGCGCATCAACGAGCCGGTCGACATCCCGTTCCCCGAGCACCCCAAGCGCCCCGTCACCGGCTTCGCCTGCACCCGCAGCGAGGTGAGCGGCCGTCGCCTCTGGGGCCTTTTCGCCGCGCGCTTCGGCACGCCCGAGGCCTTCTTCGCCGAGCACTTCGTGCTCAACTACTGCCCGCTCGTCTGGATGAGCGAGAGCGGCGCCAACCTCACGCCCGACAAACTCTCCGCCACCGAGCGCGCCGCCGTGGAGGCGCCCTGCCGCGCCCACCTGCGCGCCGTGCTCGATACCCTGCGCCCCGCGCACCTGGTCGGCGTCGGCGGCTACGCCGCGCAAAAACTCGCCGAGGTGAGCACGCCCGCCGACTCCTGGCGCATCACCCAAGTTCTCCATCCCAGTCCCGCCAGCCCGCTGGCCAACAAGGACTGGCCCGGCGAGGTCACCCGCAGCCTCGTCTCCGCCGGCGTCTGGGCCTGACGGCGGAGTCGACCTGAAGCCCTCGCTCAGTCCGGCTCACCGCACGCCCGCGGGCGGCTGGCCGGCGCCCGAGGCCTCGGGCGGGCGCACCCGCTCGGGCAAGGCCACCGGTCGCGCGTCGAGCGCGAGCTCGCCTTGGCGCGCGTAGTCGATCGCCTCGGCCAAGACCCGCGCGGCCTCCTGCGGCGCGTGAAAGCCGGTCGAGTTTTCCGAGGAGATGAAATCGAGCCGCCACTGCGCCTTGCGCTGCAGCGCCCGCGCCTTCGCCAGCGCATCGTCGGTGGCGCCCGCCTCCCTCGCCTCGGCCAGGCGGACGATCAGCGCCACCAAGGCCGTCTCGCCGCGACGCAGCAGATCGGCGTTGCGGTCCTGGATCGCCTCGGCGCGCGAGAGCAGCTCCTGCTCCGACACGCGGTGGCAGGTCTGGCAGCTCTGCGCCACGTTGAGCAGCGGCGAGCGCACGTGGTGGTTGCTCACCTTGATCGCGCCTTCCCGCACGTAGGGCATGTGGCAATCCGCGCACGACACGCCGCTGCGCGCGTGGATGCCCTGGCTCCAGAGCTCAAACTCGGGATGCTGCGCCTTGAGCACCTTCGCGCCCGTCTCGGCGTGCGTCCAATCCACGTGGCCCACCTCGTCGTAGTAGGCCTCGATCTGCTCGGCCTTCAGCCCCTTCGACCACGGATAGGTGACGAGCTTGCCCTCGCCCTTGAAGTAATACTCGACGTGGCACTGGGCGCACACGAGCGAGCGCATCTCCTGGCGGGACGCGTCGATGTTGGGATCGTATTCGCGACGCGGCGTGTCGCCGGCCTCGCGGCGCCAACGCTCGATGCTCGGCAGGTGCGGCACCGGATCGTCCGAGCGCGCGAGGTCGCGGATGCCCTTGAGGAAGGCGGGGCGCGCCACGCGCAGGCCGAGGTTGCTCGCGTCGTGACAATCGATGCAAGACACCGGGTGCGAGACCTTCTGCACCGCCTGGTCGAAGGGCATCGCGCAGAGCAGCTCGAAGCCTTTCTGGATCTGCGCCTCCCGGTGCTCCGGCCCCTCGGGGATGCCGGCCGCGATGCCGGCTTGCTGGTAGGCGGGGATGGTCGAGGCATGGCAATGCAGGCAGGAGCCCGGCTGCTTGAAATGCGTCACGCGCTCGGTCTCGATCTGATCCTGCAACGAGTAGGCGTGGCCGCGGTCCTCGCGGTAATCGATCGCGAAGGGATAGCCGGCGAAAATGCGCCGCCAGACCGGAAACTCGTCCAAGCGCTGGAAGGCCTCGCTGCCGCCGTGCCGCGTGCGCTCCATGTCGACGGTGCGCCGGTAGCTGTCGAACTGGCGCGGGTAGTTTTTGCCCCAGATCTCGGGGTCGGTCGTGTTCTCGTCCACCTCCACCACCCGAAACACGTGCTGCGTGGCCTCGGCTTTTCGCGCCACGATGTTTTGGTAGAGCAACAAGACCGCGAAGGTGGTCAGCGCCGTGCCCACCAGCAGCGCGACGAGCAGGCCCACCGAGGGCCGCCACGCGGTGGCCGTGGAGCCGGCTTCGGCGGATGCTTCTGGACGGGGTTCGGGACCGGAATCGGGCGGAGTGCTCATGGCGGAAAAGGAGGAAAAAAAGCAGGGCGGCAGGGAGGGCCGGAGCGGCGCGGCGGGCCGTGTCAGCGTCCCGGCCCGTGGCCGACGTCGCGATGGCACTGCATGCAGTCCATCATTTGCCGGGCGTCTCCGGCGTGGGGGTTGAGCGGCGACACCAGGGCGCTGTGGCAGCCGACGCAGTTTTGTTGAAGCACCGCCGAATTCTTCGGCCGGATCTGAATCGGCTCGTGAAAATCTTGCAGCGTGAAGCCCTTCGAGTGCCAGAAGCCGTTTTCCGCCTTGCTGAGGTATTTGGGCACGAAGGCGTGCGGCGTGTGGCAATCGTTGCAGCTGGCGACCGCGTGGTGCGAGGACTTCAGCCATCCATCATACTGCTCCCGCATGATGTGGCAGTTCACGCAGGCCTTCGGATCGTTGGAAAAATACGAGAGCCCCTCCGCGTAGTGAAAGGTGTAGCTGCCCAGCCCGGCGAGCACACCGACCGACCACACCACCGCGATCACGAGCACGAAGCGCAGGCTGGGGCGGGGCGGCTTCATAGCGAAAGCGTTCATGAGCAGCTACAGCAGGTCAAGCCCCTGAAGCTAAGGAGCTTGGGAGGCCCTGTTCCCCGGGGTTTCCCCTATTTCCGCCCTCGGCGGCGAGGCCGGGCTCAGGCCTGCCAAAGCCCCCAGCCCCACCCGAGCAGGTGCAGGCTCGCGCAGGTGGCGAGGGCCGCGGCGAGATCATCCGCGACCACTCCCCAGCCGCCGGGGAGCGATTGCAGGCGGGCGATGCCGAGCGGCTTGAGGATGTCGAAAAACCGGAACAGCGCGAAGCCTCCGAGGAAAATCGCCCAGCGCCACTCCGCCACCCAGACTGCCGGCAGCCAGTGCCACCCGATGAAGCAAAGCGGGATCACCACAAATTCGTCGAGCACCACGCTGCCCGGGTCGCGCTGCCCGAGCCGGAACTCCGCCTCGCCACAAATCGCCACCGCGAGGTAGAGCGCGGGCAGGCTCATCACGATCGTCAGCCACCAGGCGTGCGCGGGAGGCAGCACCCCGAAAAACACCGTGAAATAAAGCAGTCCGGCGAGCGAGCCCACCGTGCCGGGCCCGCGACGCACGCGCCCCACCGGGCCGAGCGTCGCCATCTCGACGACCCAGCGCGTCGGCAAAAAACGGGGCCAGACGGGTTGTCCGCGGATCATTCCGTAAAGAGCGCCCAGTTGCGCCGCATGTAACGGTAGCCGGACCACACGGCCAGAAAGGTGCCGAGCACGAAACCGAGGATGCCGATCTTGTGCACCCAGGCGGCGAAGGTCTGCAGGGGCCAGTCGAGCCACACCGCGATGTCGGCCTCCAGCATGGGCGTCGCGAGCAGGCAGCCGATCGCGATCATCTGCGTGATCGTCTTGGCCTTTCCGCCGCCGTCGGCCTGCACCACCACGCCCTTGGCCGCCACCACCATGCGCATGCCCGAGACCATGAACTCGCGCCCGAGCGTCAGCAGGACAAAGGTGACCGGCAGATCCGGATCATGGCGCACCAGCGCGATCATGATCCCGAGCACGAGGATCTTGTCGGTGAGCGCGTCCATGAACTTGCCGAAATTCGAAACGATGCCGCGCCGCCGAGCGATTGCCCCGTCCAGCCAGTCGCTGATCGCCGCGCCGATGAACAACCAGAAGGCCAGGGTCGCCGCGCCGGGCCAGTCCACGTGCATCAGCCCCACGATCGCAAACATCAGCGGAATGCGCGAGAGCGTGAGGATGTTGGGCAATGTCCACATGAGCGAGGCGGGGAAAATCAGCCGGGGCCCCCGCGCCAACGCAAGGCCATTGGTCGGGAGATCCATCCGGGGAATTCCCCGCGTCGCCGGCCTGCGCCCCTCCGCCCCGGATCCCGTCAAAAGGCTTCGGCCATTGGTCATTGGACATTGGTCATTGGTCATTCCACAACGTGGCCATGCCCTTCTCCCACACCCGCACCATCCGCTTTGCCGACACCGACGCGGCCGGGGTGGTCTTCTTCGCTCGCTACCTCGCGATCTGCCACGAGGCCTACGAGGAGGCGCTCGCGAACGCCGGTCTCCCGATCTCGCGCTTCTTCGCCGACCACGGGATCGTCGTGCCCGTCGCCAAAAGCGAGTGCGCCTACCTCCGCCCGCTCGTCTGCGGCGACAAGGTCCGCGTCGAAGTCACCCCCTGCCGCCTAAAGGAGGACAGCTTCGCGCTCGAGTTCGTGCTTTGGCGCCAAGCCGCCCCGGGCTCGACCGCGCCGGAAAAACGCGCCGCCGTGGCCCGCACCGAACACATCTGCCTGAGCTCAGAAAACCGCGAGCGACTCCCGCTCCCGCCCGCCCTCGCGACCTGGGTGGACGCGGGCTGATCGACAAGCAAGCCCCGCTCAGTCCCGGCGCGCCGGATGCACGATACCCTGTTCATCGATCCATGGCCGCTCTTTCTCAAGTCGCGCCACCAAGCGATCCGCATCCTGCAACCAGAGCATCTTCTCGCGGAAGCTCAGCGCGGCGCCCGCCTCCAATTGCGCGCGTTCCTGGTCGCCCCAGCCGGGGCAGGTCCAGTCTTGGCTAGTCGTTTCCATCGGGAGCACCTTCGCCGAGTTTCTCAAGATAGTCGATATCGAGCAGATCTTTGGGACGGCTCGCTTCGTTTTTCATCTTGAGCAACTGCTTCCGCGATACGACCGGGATTTTCAAAGTGGGCCCGAGCGCCAACCACTCGCAAACCAACAACTCAGCACCTACATCGAAGGGTTCCCGCACGAACACATCGATCGGCGCGCGGACGAACCGTTCGCTGACGAGTTGAAAGACCACCATCTGCTTGTCGCGAATCCAGCTCAAGCGGGTGAGCGGGCGCGAAAATTCCACCGGATCCACCGGGACCTTGGCGCGATACCCAAGTCCCTTCAGCACCTCCATTGCCTTCCGGGCGTTGGACTCATCTAGGTCGATTACCAAATCGAGATCATTGGTATAGCGAACGTAGCCATGGGCAATCACCGCGAGCCCGCCGACAACAAGATATCGCACCTTCGCCTCGTTGAGGGCGCCGAAAATCTGCTCAAGGTGCGAAAGCTCCATGGCCGCCACTCAAAGCGCCCCCGCGCCCGCTGCCAAGCCGGCAAGCGCCGCGCGGCTGAGCTTCCCCCGCCCATCCCGCGGCCAGGCCTCCGCCGCGACCCGCAGGTAACGCTTCGGCCGCTTCGCCGCCGCCAGCCCCGCCGCCACCCCCGCGCGCAGGCGCGGCTCAAGCCCCGCCTCGCCCACATAAAGCGCCACCACCTCGCTCCCCCACTCCGCATGTGGCAGACCCAGCACCGCCACGTCGTGCAGCGCCGCGCCGCCCGCCGCCCGCAGGGCCGCCTCGACCTCGGCCGGATTCACCTTCTCGCCACCCGTGATGATCAAGCCGTCCGCCCGGCCGCGGATGCGCAGGCGCCCCGCGGCGTCGATCTCGCCGAGGTCGTCCGTGCGAAGCGCCCCCGCCGCGCGCTCCTCCGGCCAGTATCCACGAAACAAGGACGCCGCCTCCACTAACACCCGTCCCTCCTCGTTCGTCGCGAGCCGGGCGTGGGGCAAGGCTCGTCCGCTCGACTCATCGCCCGCTAGGAACTCCGCCGGAAGCTGCGCCGCGACCAGCGCCGCCGTTTCCGTCATCCCATAGCAAAGCGCCACCGGGATCGCCTCCGCACGCGCGCGCCCCAGCAACTCCGGCCAGGCCGGCGCGCCCCCGACCAGCACCGCCCGAAACCCGCGCAACCAGGCGCGCGCCGCCGCGTCCTCGAGCAACCGCGCGAGCTGCGTGGGCACGAGGGACAGGAAAGCCTCCCCGACGGACGGACGCTCACCGCGCTCCACCTGTTTCCACTCGGCGTTGCGATACACGCCGCCGCTGAAAAAGCAGCGCGCCCAGGCCATCAGCCCGCTCACGTGCCAGGGCGGCAGGAGCCCGAGCGCGTTCACGCGCCCGACGCCGAAGTGGGCGCGGAAACCCTCCACCGCCGCCGCGAGCGTGTGCTCGTCGTGCCGCGCGAGCTTCATCGCGCCGGAGGAGCCGCCGGTGGGGATGCAAAGCCAGCCGCGCTCGCCGTCCCACTTCTCCGGACGCCGCGTCGCCAGCGCCTCCCACTGGGAGCGTTCGCGCTCGCCCCAGCCCGGATCGACGAGAAACACCGCCTCGCCGCGCTCCACCAGCGCCGCGCCCGCGAACCGCCGCAGAGCGGCGATCAACTCAACGCGTTCCACAGCGCCTCCGGGTTGATCCGCTCCACGTCCTCGCGCCGCACAAAAGGCCCCGCGAGCGCCGCATCGGCCCGCGCGTCCTGAAACAACGGCCATACCCCGAAGCCCAGCGCCCGCCGCGAGGCCGGCTCGCCGCCGCGCGACTCGGCCCACGCGAAGGCCAGCCGCAGCGCCGCCCGCGCCCCCGCCGCCGTCTCGAGCGCGGAGCCGAAGACCAGGTCCGCCTTCTCCTTCGCCAGCCGCGCGAGCACCGGCTCCGGCTCGCCGAGCAGCGCCGGCTTGAGCACCCACACGCCGCGCCACTCCGCCGCCAGCCAGCGCGCCACGTCCCCCGCGCCGTTCACCGACTCGTCGAGCGCCAGCTTCACCGGGTAATCCTCCGCCAGCCCGCGCAGCAAATCCTCCGCCCCCCGCGCCTCCGGCGCGATCGGCTGCTCGACATACTCGATCGGCCGCTCCGCCGCCCTCGCCAGCCAAGCCTCCGCCGTGCGGCGGTCCCAGGCGCCGTTGGCGTCGAGCCGCAGGCGCGCGCCGGCGGGCAGACGCGCGAGCAGATCGTCGAGCAAGGCCCACTCGTCCGGTGCGGGCAGCACGCCGACCTTCCACTTAAAAACCCGAAAGCCCAGCTCCAGCCGGGGCTCCACCGCCTCCAGCGCGGCGCGTCCCGCCGGCAGCAGTCCCGCGAGGGCAAGAGATTTCACCGCGCCCTCCGCCCCTCGCGCGCCGCCGACCGTCCCGAGGGCCGCCGCCAAGCCCGCGCGCACGCTCGTGCAATCGCTCGGCACGCGTGCGAGCGCGTCGGCCAGATCCTCCGCCCGTCCCTCCAGCCCCGCCAGCGCCGCGCCCGCCTCGGCCACCGTCTCGCTGCCAAACCACGGGATCGGCGCCGCCTCGCCCCAGGCCACCTCGCGCCGCCCCTCGACCTCTCGCTCCGCCCTCAGCAAAAAACCCTCGCGCTCCGCCCAAGGGCCATGCGCCGTCCGCACCGCTTGGCGAAAGGGCAGCCGATAGGCGCGATGCTCGATCTTCCACATGCGCGCGAAAGAGCCCGCTCCGCCGGCCCGCGTCAACCCGCCGCCCGCCCGCGCCTTCGTAGCTCGGCACGGGCCGATCCGATGCGTGTGAAACATCCGGGGTAAAGCGCCGCTCCCGCTTTACAGATTTCCCCGCCTGTCAAAGGCTGTCGTTTCCTCTTCTTCGCTATTCCCACGCTCCCCACGCCATGAAGATCACCTACCACGGCCACTCCTGTTTCTCCGTCGAGACCGGCGGCTCCCGCCTCATCATCGACCCCTTCCTCACCAGCAACCCGCTCGCCAACCTCCGCGCCTCCGAGGTGAAGTGCGACTACGTGCTGCTCTCCCACGGCCACGAGGACCACACCGGCGACGCGCTCGACATCGCCCGCGCCAACCAGGCCACCATCATCGCCAACTACGAAATCGCCGAATACTTCGGCGCCAAGGGCGCCAAGACCCACGGCATGAACCCCGGCGGCGCCTTCAAGTTTCCCTTTGGCCGCGTGAAACTCACCCTCGCGCACCACACCTCCTCGCTCAACGCCGGCCTCGACCCCATCTACATGGGCGTGCCCTGCGGCATCTTGATCGAGTCCGACGGCAAGCGGCTCTACCACGCCGGCGACACCGCTCTCTTCCTCGACATGCAGCTCATCGGCAAAGGCGGCCTCGACCTCGCCCTTCTCCCCATCGGCGACAACTTCACCATGGGCCCCGAGGACGCCGTCGACGCGCTCGATCTGCTCAAGCCCAAGCTCGCCGCCCCCATGCACTACAACACCTGGCCGCCCATCGCCCAGGATCCCGAGGCCTTCGCCGCCGCCGCCGCCAAGCGCGGCCACCGCGTGCAGGCCCTCCGCCCGGGCGACACCTTGGCTCTCTGAGCCTCGACTCAGGCGACGAATCTTCGCCGCCGCTCCCGCTCGTCCGCCCCCGCGCGAAAAGCGCGCGGGCTGCCCCCCGTCTCCGCCCGCACCACCCGCGCCAGATACTCCGCGCTCCGGAAACCCGCCGCCGCCGCCACCTCCGCCACCGGGATCGCCGTCGTGCGCAGGAGCGACAACGCGTGCTGCAGGCGCCGACGCGCCAGGTAGGTGCTCGGGGTCACCCCATAGGCCGCCGTGAAGGTCCGCAGCAGCGTCGTGCGGTGCAGCCCCAGCGTCGCCGCGATCGTTTCCACCCCGGCATCCGGCTCCGTGTAGCGCGCGTCGAGCTCGCGCCGCACCGCCTCCGCTCCGCCGCCCTCGCCGCCCCGCCCGCCCGCGCCGCTCCGCCCCGCCGCGGCCAAAATCGCGTAGGCCGCCACCGAGGCCTCGCGCACGCCCTCGAGCGTCGGCCGGCTCAGCGCCGCCTCCACCCGCTCAAAGGCCTCCTCCGGGCAGGGCCCCGCGCGACCGCTCCGCGACAAGCCAAACATGTCGAGCAGACGCAGGGTGTCGCGCCCGTCGAAGGTGATCCATCGATACTCCCAGCCCTCCGGCCCCGCCGCCAGTTCGTGCGGCTCGCCGGGCCGGTAGATGAAAAACTCGCCCGCGCGCGCCCGCCGCGCCGCGCCGTCGAGACGCCACAAGCCCTCGCCGCGGATCGTCCAGAACAACTCGGTGAACCAGCGCGGGCCATGCCGCTCGGCGAAATCCCGCCCCACCCGGTAGCATCCCACCGAACGCACCACGAGCGGCAGCCCTCGGCCGGCCGCCTCGCCGCCCGCCACCCGGAAAACCAGCCGGCGCCGCTCCTCCCGGACGGGCGCGGCGTCTCGATCCTTGCGCATCATAAGTGCAGATTTATGCGCCAAGAATCCTCTGCGCAAGCCCGGGACCGCAGGCGCAGTCTGGCCAAGGTTCCCGCCTATCTTCCCCTCCTCCTCGCCTCCCTCCATGCCCTCCCCCAAGATCGTCATCATCGGCGCCGGCAGCCTCTTCTTCGGCCGCAAGCTCATCTGGTCCATGAACCGCCTGGACGGCCTCACCGACGGCCACCTCGCCCTGGTCGACACCGACCCCGAGCACCTCCGCCTCATGCGCTCGCTGGCCGAGAAGAGCCGCGCCGCCTCGGGCGCCACCTTCGAGATCAGCGCCACCACCGACTACCGCGACGCCCTGCCCGGCGCGGACTTCGTCCTGCTGAGCTTCTCCCACCGCAACGCCCACTACCGCGGCGTCGACTGCGAGATCAGCGCTCGCCACGGCATCCGCATGTGTTCGGGCGACACCATCGGCCCGGGCGGCGTCTTCCGCGCCCTGCGCGAGCTGCCGAAGATCCGCGACATCGCCCGCGACGTCGAACGGCTCTGCCCCCGCGCCTGGCTGATCAACTACATCAACCCCAGCACCGTGATCGGCATGTTCCTCCGCCGCCACACCCGCACGCGCAACCTCGCCCTCTGCGACAGCCTGCACCTGCCCTACCTGCATCGTGACTACATGAAGTTGATCGGGCTCGATCCCGCCGACGCCGCGCACTTCTCGATGCGCATCGGCGGCGTCAACCACTTCACCTTCTGCCTCGAGGCCACCTACCGCGGCGAGAACGTCCTCCCGCGCATCGTCTCCGCGCTCCGCACCCTCGGCGAGACCGAGGACCCGCAGGCGCCGGCCAAAGGCGTATTCAATAAACGGATATCGGCCAAGCTCGGCGAGGTCTTCGGCGCCCTCCCCGTCTGCACCGCCCACACCAAGGAGTATCTGCCCTACTTCCAGGGCCAGGGCGCCCACGTGGCGGACGAGATCGTGCCTCCGCTAAAACTGTTCGAGCATCACGACCGGGAGGCCTTCACCAATCAGATGTGGGCCGATCTGCGCGATTACGACACCGGCGCGAAACCCGTCGCGGAGTTTCTCGAAAAAACCGGCTCCGACCACGCCACCGATCTCATCCAGGCGATCTGGAACGGCAGCGGCCGCCACCTCTTTGTCAACGTGCCCAACGGCGGCGCCGTGCCCAACCTGCCGCCCGACGCCCTGCTCGAGCTCGAGTGCGTGTGCGGCGCGGACGGCCCGCAGCCCTTGCCCGTGGGCGAGATGCCGCTCGGCCTGCGCTCCCTCCAGATGCGCATCCTCGACACGCACGAGCTCACGGTGGAGGCCTTCGTGAAGCGCGACCGCGCCCTGCTCGTGCGCGCCCTCGCCGTCGATCCGATCGTCAACTCCCTCGCCGCCGCCGAGGCCGTGCTCGCCGATCTCTACGAGGCGCAGAAAGAATGCCTCGAGGACTGGATCGCGCCCGCCGCCGCGGGCTCCGCCGCCGCAGCCGCGACCGGCCCGGTCGTCGACGCGGTCCACCAAGGCCAGACGAAGATCGGCTGATCATTCCCGGGCGCTCCGGAAAAGAAAAAGCCCCCGCTTTTCGGCGGGGGCCTTTTTCTTTCGGCGCCGGTCGCGGCTTACTTCTTCAGCGAGGCGCAAAACTCGGCCAGGCGGCTCACGCCCTTGGCGATGATCTCGTCGCTCGTGGCGTAGCTGAGGCGCAGGTAGCCCTCGGCGCCGAAGGCCGAGCCGTGCACCGCCGCGACCTTCTTCTGGTCGAGCAGGCGGGTGCAGAACTCCTCGGAGCTGAGGCCGAAGCTGGTGATGTTCGGGAAGAGGTAGAAGGCGCCCTCGGCGAGCAGGCACTTCACGCCCGGGATCTTGTTGAGCTCGGCGTGCAGGAACTTCCGGCGGCGGTCGAAGGCCACGAGCATCTGGGCGAGCGCGGCCTGCGTCTTCTCGCGCTCCTTGAGCGCGGCGAGCGCGCCCCACTGCGCGAAGGTGGTCGCGTTGCTCGTCATCTGGCTCTGCAGCTCGGCGATCGCCTTGGCGATGGGCGCGGGCGCGACCGTGGTGCCGAGGCGCCAGCCGGTCATGGCGTAGGTCTTGGCGAAGCCGGAGACGATGATGGTGCGCGCCTCGGCCTCCTTGGAGAAGGTCGCGGGCGAGTGGTGCTTGGCGCCGTCGTAGGTCAGGTGCTCGTAGATCTCGTCGGAGAGGATGTAGAGGTTGTGCTTGAGCGCCACGGCCACGATGGCCTCGAGCTCGGCGCGGCTGTAGACGGCGCCGGTCGGGTTGGAGGGCGAGTTGAGCACGAGCAGGCGGGTGCGCGGCGTGATCGCGGCCTCGAGCTGGGCGGGCGTGAGGCGAAAGCCGGTCGTGTCGTCGGCGAGCACGAAGACGGGCTTCGCGCCGGCCAGCTTCACCATCTCCGGGTAGCTCACCCAGTAGGGCGCGGGGATGATCACCTCGTCGCCGGGCGAGCAGGTGGCGAGGATCGCCAGGTAGCAGGAGAACTTGCCGCCGGGCGAGACGATCACCTGCGAGGGCGCGACCTTCAGGCCGTAGTCGGCGAGATACTTGTCGGCCAGGGCCTGGCGCAGCGGCTCGATGCCGGGCGTGGGCGCATACTTGGTCTTGCCGGCCTTGAGCGCGGCGACGCAGGCCTCCTTGATGTGCTCGGGCGTGTCGAAGTCGGGCTCGCCGGCGGCGAAGCCGCAGACGTCCTCGCCGGCGGCGGCGAGAGCCTTGGCCTTGGCGTCGACCGCGAGCGTCGGCGAAGGCGAGATGTTGCGGGCCCAGGTGGAGAGAGGGGCGGGTGCGGAGGACATGGAGGAGGTGTGACGGGAAAAGAGCGGGACAAAAAACGCGGGGTGCGGGGGAAGTGGACAAAAAAAATCCGCGGCGGAGGAAGGCGTTCCCCGAACCGCGGACGGCAGGCTTGGAAAAAGATTCGAAGCGAAGCGGCGGTCGAGGCGGGCTTACTTCTTGCCCTTCTTCTCGGGCAGGGACTCGACGGCGGCGCGCAGGATCTCGCCGAGGCTGGCCTTGGCCTTCTTGGCGGCCTTCACGAGGGCGGCCTTGTCGCCGGCGGGCAGGCGCACCGAGATCTGGCGGCGCTCCTCGGCGTTGGACTCGAACTTGGCGAGGTTGAACTCGGCGATGGCGTGGCGCACGACCTCGGAGGTCGAGGCCATGCCCAGCTTCTTGCGCTGGGCTTCAATCTTGGCGAGCAACGAGAGCGGCAGGTCGAAGGTCAGCGGGGTCGGGGCGGCGGAGGCGGATTTTTTGGCCATGGTTGGGTGAGTTGAGACGGATGGAAAAACGAGACCGTGAGGTGAACGCGAAGGTCTGACGTATCCACGCGGGAACGACGCCGGCAACGCAAATCTTACGACTTTCGCCGCACCTCCTGCGCCCGACTCAAGTTGCCGTTGACTCCGCGCCCCGGGGAGCGGTTTTCTGAGGGCTTTTAACCGCCCCGCGGTGCCCGTGACCCGCCCGGCGACCTGCTCCATCACGGATCCCGTCAGTCCAACCCCGTCATCCCCCCACAGCCACCATGGCCAACGTCGTCATCTCGAACCTCGAAAAAATCTACGCCGAAAAAAGCGGCCCGGGCGTCAAAGTCGTCCACGGCATCAACCTCGAAATCAAGGACAAGGAGTTCATGGTCCTCGTCGGCCCCTCCGGCTGCGGCAAGTCCACCACCCTGCGCATGATCGCCGGCCTCGAGGAAATCTCCGGCGGCACCATCTCGATCGACGGTCGCGTGGTGAACAACGTCCTCCCCAAGGACCGCGACATCGCGATGGTCTTCCAAAACTACGCGCTCTACCCGCACATGACGGTGTATGACAACATGGCCTTCGGTCTGAAGCTGCGGAAGTTCCCC
>JAUVVA010000096.1 GCA_030604905.1 Verrucomicrobiota bacterium
CTGGACCACGCACTCGCAGCACGGCTCGCAGTTCAAGGTCGAGCGCTTCCGCAGCGAGCTGCCCTCCAGCGTGTATGGGATCCGCAAATACCTCGGCTCCGGCCTCGTGCCCGGCGTGGGCAAGGTCTACGCGAACAAGATCGTCGACGCTTTCGGGACCGACACCTTCCGCGTGCTCTCCGAGGAGTCGGGCCGGCTCCGCGACGTGCCCGGCATCGGCAAGGTGCGCGCCACCGCCATCAAGCGCGCCTGGGACGAGCAGCGCTCCTTTCGCGAGCTCTACATCTTTCTCCAGACCTACGGCGTCACGCCCGGCCAGTGCGTGAAGTTGATCGAGAAATACGGCGGCGAGGCGCGCCAGATCCTGCAACGCGAGCCCTACCGCGTGGCGCGCGAGATCGACGGCATCGGCTTCAAGACGGCGGACCGCATCGCGATCAACCTCGGCTTCGCCAACGACGCCGCCCCGCGCCTCGACGCCGGCATCCTCTACGCGGTCGACACCCTCCAGGAGGAGGGCCACACCGCGCTGCGCGAGGGCGAGCTGCGCGACTACGCGGCCGGCCTGCTCGAGACCTCCGCCGAGCGCGTCGCCGCCCGCATCGAGGCCCTGGTGGCGGAGAAAAGCCTCGCCCGCCACGCGCCCGCCGGCGTGGCCGACCCGCTCCCCGGCTCCTCGCCCGTGCAGCTGCCCGTGCTCGACCGCGCCGAGCAAAAGATCGCCGCCGCCCTCAAGCGCCTCCGCGCCGTGCCTGGCGGCCTGCCCCCGATCAAGGTCGACGCGGCGGTGGTGTGGGCGGAGGAAAAGGCGGGCTTCGCCTTCGCCCAGGCCCAGCGCGACGCGGTGAAGACCGCCCTCGTATCCAAGGTATCGATACTGACCGGCGGCCCCGGCACGGGCAAGACCTCCTCGCTGCGCGCCCTTGTCGAGATCCTGAAGGCCAAGAAGGCCCGCGTCTCGCTCGCCGCGCCCACCGGCCGCGCCGCGCAGCGGCTCACCGAGAGCACCGGCGGCTTCGCGCAGACCCTGCACCGCCTGCTCAAATACGACCCGCAGCGCGGCGGCTTCACCGCCAACGAGGACCAGCCCCTCGCGACCGATTTTCTCATCGTGGACGAGGCCTCGATGCTCGACACCCGCCTCGCCGCCGCGCTCTTCGCCGCCATCCCCTCGCGCGCCCACCTGCTCCTCGTGGGCGACACCGACCAGCTCCCCAGCGTGGGCGCGGGCAACGTGCTCAAGGACATCATCGCCACCGAGACCGTGCCCGTTACGCGCCTCACGGTGGTGCACCGCCAGCAGGGCCAGAGCGAGATCGTGACCACCGCGCACGCGATCAACGACGGCGACGCCAAGCTGCCCGTCGCCGTCGAGTCGCTCGAGAAGCTCCAGGCCTGGGCCGATCTCACCTTCGTCGTGGCGCGCGACGCCGAGGACTGCCTGCAAAAGACGCTCGCGCTCTGCGCCGAGTTTATCCCGGTCAACTTCCCCTGGATGAAGCGCGGCGAGGTGCAGGTGCTCGCGCCGATGCACAAGGGCGTGGCCGGCGTCGGCAACCTCAACCTCCGCCTGCAGGAGGCGCTCAATCCCCACGGCCGCGGCCTGCGCGCCCCGGGCGGCGAGTTTCGGGTGGGCGACAAACTCATCCAGCTGCGCAACAACTACGACAAAAACCTCTTCAACGGCGACATCGGCGTGGTCACCGGCGCCGACGCCGAGGCGGGCACGCTCGAGGTGGATTTTGACGGCGAGCGGCACAGCTTCGCCCGCGGCGAACTGGGCGATCTCGCGCTGGCCTACGCGATCAGCATCCACAAGAGCCAGGGCAGCGAATACGCCGCGGTCGTCATCCCGCTGCTCAAGGGCCACTTCATGATGTTGCAGCGCAACCTGCTCTACACCGCGATCACCCGCGGCAAGAAAAAGGTCTTCATCGTCGGCGAGCCCGCGGCCTACGGCATGGCGGTGCGCAACAACGAGGCCAAGACCCGCGGCACGCACCTCAAGGAAAAGATCCTCGCGCTGCTTCAGACGAAGTAGGTGAGCGGGCCGCGGCCCGTCCGCAGGCCGCAGGGAGCGGTCAGCGGCAGAAACCGCGGATTACGCGGATGGGCGCGGATGCAGAGGACGCCGCGTGGTGGCACCGTCTGGCCTCGCGTAATCCGCGGTCGGTTTGTGGCGCCGGATCAGGTCTGAATTTTTAACCACGGATATCACGGATAGGCACGGATTGTTTGGGTTTGTATCTGTGATGATCCGTGCGATCCGTGGTTAAAATCAGCGGTTCCTTGAGCCCGGTTCCGGGGCTCGCGAGACTTAATGCGAAGTTCGGACGCGGCCGTTCTGTAGCCCCTGTGGTTGCGAGGTGCCGAGCTGGGGCTCGGCGCTCCCGGGCTTAGGCGAGGCAGGACTTGAAGGCGGCGGTGAGGGCTTCGCGGTCGAGGTTCTTGCCGATGAAGACCAGCGTGTTCTCGCGCGGGTCCTTGCCCCAGGGGCGGTCGAACTTCGCGTCGAAGAGCATGTGCACGCCCTGGAAGACGAGCCGGTTGGGCGAGCCCTTGACCGCGAGCACGCCCTTGCAGCGGTAGATGTCGTTGCCCTTTTCCTTGAGCAGGCGGCCGATCCAGTCGTTGAGGCGCTTGCCGTCGAGCTCGCCGGGGTGGCGTATCCCCACGCTGGATACCTCGGCGTCGTGCGAGTGGGTGTGCTCGTAGTCCTGCTGCCAGCCGGGGCGCACCACCTCGCCCATCACGTGGATGTGCAGCGGGTGGTGGCCGCAGGCCTCGAAGACCAGGTAGAGCCCGGGCGCGGGGACCTTGAGCTTGAAGTGGGCGTGGCCGGCCTCGCCGATGTGCAGCCGCTGGAGCGTGCCGCCGGGGGAGAAGCGGTCGCCGGGCGCGACCTTGTTTTCCCAGTCGGAGAAGACGAGCACGGCGGCGTCGCGCGCGGCGGCGACGTCGGCCTCGGCGAGCGATTTCACCGGCATGACCACGATGTCGAGCGTGCCCTCGGGGCCGTGGTGGTGGTGATGGTGACCGTGCGCGTGGTCGTGCCCCTCGCCGTGGCCGTGCCCGTGCTCGTGCCCGTGGTCATGGTCGCAGTCGCCGTGCCCGTGGCCGCAGCACTCGTCGTGCGCGTGGCCGATCACGAGCTCGTGCTCGCCGGCGGGGAGGGCGTAGGCGCCGGCCCATTCGAAGGGGTAGCTCGGCTGCATGAACTTCGGGTCGAGCTCGGTGGCGCGGGAGAGATTGAAGCCGCCGAGGTTAAAGATTTGCTCGAGCGGGATGTCGGCGTTGGTGGCGCGGGCGAGCTTGGCGGCGCCGTTCATGCGGCGGATGCGCGTCTCGAGCGCGTCCAGCTCGGCGGGGGCCACGAGGTCGGCCTTGTTGAGCACGAGCAGGTCGGCGAAGCCGATTTGTTTTTTCACCTCGGGCGAGCTGTCGAAGTGCTGCGCGACGTGCTTGGCGTCGACCACGGTGACGATGCCCTCGAGGCGGTAGGCGGCGCGCATCTCGTCGTCGGTGAAAAAGGTCTGGGCGACGGGGCCGGGGTCGGCGAGGCCGGTGGTCTCGATGAGGATGCCGTCGAGCTTGTCCTTGCGCTTCATCAGGCGGCCGAGGATGCGGATCAGGTCGCCGCGCACGGAGCAGCAGATGCAGCCGTTGTTCATCTCGAAGAGCTCCTCGTCGCTCTGGATGACGAGCTGGTTGTCGATGCCGACCTCGCCAAACTCGTTTTCGATCACGGCGAGTTTTTTGCCGTGCTGCTCGGTGAGGATGCGGTTGAGGAGCGTGGTCTTGCCGGCGCCAAGGAAGCCGGTGAGCACGATGACGGGAGTGGGCGCGGGGGCGGCGGCGGAGGCGGACATGGTTTGGGAAAGGGTGTGATCGCTGCAAGGAGGCGCAGAATGCGCAAAAAGAAAAGCCCCCCGGGAAACTACCGGCTAGGCCTGAAGCCAGCCGCGCTCTCGGAGCCAGTGTTCGAGCATCCGGTCCCAGGGTGGCGCGGACTCGTCGGGGCGACCGAGGCCGAGTCCGTGGCGTCCGCGCGGGAAGACGTGCAACTCGCACTCCACCCCGGCGCGCCAGCAGGCGGAGGCGTAGGCGGTGGCGTTTTGCACGGGCACGGCGGCGTCGGCGGCGGTGTGCCACACAAAGGCGGGCGGGCATTTGCCGTTCACCTGGCGATCGGGCGAGAGCAACTCGGCGAGAGCGGAATCGGGGTCGGGCCCGAGCAGGTTGTCGCGGCTGCCCGCGTGGCGAAACTGCTCGATCAGCGAAACCACCGGGTAACAGAGGATGGTGGCGTC
This sequence comes from Verrucomicrobiota bacterium, assembly GCA_030604905.1. Lineage (GTDB taxonomy): Bacteria > Verrucomicrobiota > Verrucomicrobiia > Opitutales > Opitutaceae > IMCC26134_A. Next base: position 4,311 of record JAUVVA010000096.1, read on the forward strand.
GGGCCGGCAGGACTCGGCGGCGAACGCGTCCGCGACCGGATCGGCGGCCGCGGCGTGATCGAAGAGGGTGGAGAGCGTGGCGGCGAGGTGGCCGCCGGCGGAGGAGCCGATCAGGGCGATGCGCGCGGGATCCCGCCCGGCGGCGCGGGCTTGGGCGCGGAGGATGCGCAGGGCGCGGGCGGCATCCTGCAACATGGCCGGGTGACGGTAGCCGTGTTGGGCGAGGCGGTAGTCGAGCACGGCGGCGTGGACGCCACGGTCGGCGAACCAGCGCGCGTAGCCCGCGCCTTCGTGGTCGGCGAGGTGCCAGTAGCCGCCGCCGGGCAGGACGAGCACCGAGGCGCCGCTGGCGCGCCCGGCGGCGGCGGGGAAGTGGGTGAGCTGCGGCCGGTGTCCGGGGCCGCTGCCGAGGGCGCCGGGCGTGCCGGCGGGCCAGAGCGGGGTAGCGTCGGGGTGCATCGGCGGGGGGAGGGGGGCTGAAGCGGGGCCGGCTGCGCGGAAGCTCAGACGAGCTCGGTCGGGGCGGGGCGTTCGAGCCGGGAGATCGCCTCCATGATGCGCTCGCTGGCGCGCTGGTAGCGCTCTTTGCCGTCGGATTTGTGGTCGTAGTCGGCGGGCGCGAGCGGGCGGCCGAAGGTGATGTCGATGGCGGTGCCGGGGCGGAAACCGCCGGCGCGGCCGAGGGCGCGGTGGCTGTCGAAGATGCGGCAGGGCACGACGGGCACGGCGGTCTTGCAGGCGATGAGGCCCACGCCGGCCTTGGCGGGCTGGAGGCTGCCGTCGGGCGAGCGGGTGCCCTCGGGGAAAAGGGCGATTGGGTGTCCGGCGGCGAGGGTGGAGAGCACGCGTTTGATCGCGCTCAAGTCGGAGCCGTCGCGGTCGACCGGGATGGCGCCGACCCGGTCGAGCCACCAGGAGGCGATGCCCGGTTTCCAGAGGGATTTGCGGGCGAAAAAGGCGAGTTGGTGGGGCATCACCGCGCCGATGAAGGGCGGGTCGAGGTGGCTGGCGTGGTTGGCCGCGACGAGGAAGGCGCCGTCGCGGGGCAGGTTTTCCAGGCCGGCGACCTCGCCGCGGAAGACCGATTCGTGGGCGCAGCGGATGATGTAGTGGCAAAGCCCATACAGGGGCGCCATTCCGAGCTGGGGGAAGGCGCAGGGACGGACGGTGCGTTGCATGCGGGAGAGTGCGGGCTGCGCGTTTACGCGGCGTCGATCCGGCCGGCGATGGGGGCGGAGACGCGCTCGACGACCTCGTCGAGCGAGAGGAAGGTCGAGTCGATGTCGGTCGCGCCGGGGGGGCAGAGCAGGGGGGCGGTCTTGCGCGAGCTGTCGAGGCGGTCGCGCTCCTGGATCGAATCTTGTTGCCCCTCCGCGGCGCGGCGGCGGGCGCGCTCCTCCGGGTCGGCGTGCAGGAAGAAACGGAAATCGGCGTCGGGGAAGATCACCGTGCCGATGTCGCGCCCCTCCATCACGAGGCCGGCGAAGCCGGCTTCGCGCGCGATGCGGGCCTGGTCGCGCTGGTAGGCGAGCAGCTTGGCGCGGAGGGCGGGGATGGCGGCGAAGTGGGAGACGGCGGCGTTGACCTCGGGCCCGCGCAGCTCGGTCTCGGGCACGAGGCGAGCGGAGACCTCGATGTGGGCGCGGCGGCCCTCGACCCGCGTGCCGAGCGCGAGGCCGGCGAGCGCGCGCTCCACCTCGGCGGCTTCGGTGGCGCGGAGACCGAGGCGCAGCATCTCCGCGGTGAGGGCGCGGTAATGGGAGCCGGTGTCGACGTGGAGGAAGTGGAAGCGTGCGCTCAAGGCGCGGGCCGTGGTGGACTTGCCGGCGGCGGCGCCGCCGTCGATGGCGACGATGAGGAAGGGGGAAGGCATGAGGAGAGGGCGATGGGCCGGGGAGGATTTGCCCGAGGTCGAGGGTTCAGGTGGCGGCGCGGCTGCGAAGCGCGGCGAGCACGTCGAAGAAATCGGGAAAGGTTTTCGCGCAGCAGGCGGGGTTGTCGATGGTGAGCCAGGGGCTGCCGTCCCCGCGGAGATCGTGGGAGCCGAGGATGCCAAAGCTCATCGCGAAACGGTGGTCGTGGTAGGTCTGGATGGTCTGGCCGGGCTTCAGCGGGCGGGGCGTGATGGTGAGCGAGTCCTCGGTCTCGACCACGTCTTGGCCGAGGCGGCGCAGCTCGGCGGCCATGCCGGCGACGCGGTCGGTCTCCTGCTTGCGGGTGTGGGCGATGCCGCTGATGCGCGTCGGGCCGGCGAGGAGCGGGCTGAGGGCGGCGAGGGTGAGGAAGGTGTCGGAAAACTCGGCGAAATCCCGCTCCACGCCGAAGCGGGGGGCGCCCGGGGCATGCGCGACTTCAAAGCCCGCCGCGGTGGGCGTCACGGTGGCGCCGGCGCCGCGAAGCACGTCGAGGAAGGCGGTGTCGCCCTGGAGGCCGAGCTGCAGGTTGCGGAGGAGGGTGGAGCCGCCGACGACGAGGGGCAGGGCGGCGAAATAGCTGGCGGCGGTGGCGTCGGGCTCGATCGCGAAGGCGCCGCGGAAGGGGTAGGCGGGCGCGGGATCGCGACGCACGCGGAAACGATTGGCATCGATGCGCTCCACGGGGTCGGCGCGGGCCGGCTGGAAGGCCTGCATGATGCGCGCGGTCATGCTCACGAAGGGCCAGCGCACGCCGCCGACGGCGGTCACCTCGACGGGCGCGGCGCAGAGGGGCGCGACCATGAGCAGGGCGGACAGCATCTGGCTGCTCTCGGTGGCGTCGATGGACACGGGGCCGCCGCGCAGGCCGCGGGCGTGGATCTCGATGGGGAAGAAGCCTTCGACGCCGGTGCAGCGGATCTCCGCGCCGAGCGCGCGCAGGGCCTCGATGAGGCCGCGCATCGGGCGCTGGTTCATGCGTTCGGTGCCTTGGATGCGGTAGACTCCGCGGGGAGCGGCGGCGCAGAGCGCGGTGAGGAAGCGGGCGGCGGTGCCGGCGAGGCCGACGAAGAGCTCCACCGGCGCCTCGGCGCGGAAGGCCCGGGCCTGGTCCGAGACGGCGAGCGTGCCCGCGGCTTCGTCGGCGTGGACGCGGAGCCCGAGGCGGCGAAGGGCCTCGGCCATCAGGCGGGTGTCGTCGCTAAAAAGCGCTTCGGTGAGCGTCACGGGGGCCTCGCAGAGGGCGGCGAGCAGCAGCGCGCGGTTGGTCAGGCTCTTGGAGCCGGGGATGCGCACCGGGCCGGAGACGGGCCGCGTGAAGGGCGTGATTGGAAGCTGCGGAGGCAGGGCCATGAAAAAGCGGGAGGACCGAGCAAAAAGAAGCCGACGCGCGCGTGCGGCGAGAGCGAAAAACGGCGGCCGCGCGGGGGGCGCCGGGCGCGTGCCGGGCGCGAGCGGGCCAGACTCGCCTTTTCCGGGTCAGGGCCGGAAACCGTCGCGCCACTGCTTGCCGCGCTCGAGGCGGGCGCGGAGCTCGGCCCAGTCCGCCTGTTCGAGGGCGTGGCGAAAGGCCGCCAGCTCCTCCTCGTAGGCGGCGAGGGCGTGAAGCAGGGCGTCGCGGTTGTGTTGGAAAATCTCCACCCACATGGTGGCGTCGCTCGCGGCGATGCGGGTGGTGTCGCGCAAGCCGTTGCCGGCGAGATGCCGCCACTGGCCGTCCTTGCCGGCGAGGGTGCAGGCGAGGCTGGTTGCCAGGGCCTGGGGCAGGTGGCTGATGTGGGCCACGATCTCGTCGTGACGTTCGGGGGCGAGGGTCACGACCGTGCTGCCGCAGCCCCGCCAGAAATCGCAGAGCGCATGCAGCGCCGGCTCCGGGGTGTCGGCCGCGGGCGTGACGAAGGTGACGCGGTTCTCGAACAGTCCGGCACTGCCGTTTTCCCAGCCGGTGACGGCGCCGCCGGCCATGGGATGCGAGCCGATAAAGAACGACCCGCGGGCGCGGTCGTGGGTGGCGGCGGCGGCGCAGATCGGGCCTTTCACGCTGCCGACGTCGGTGACGATGGCGTCGTGGCGCAGGTGGGGGGCGATCAGGCGGTCGAGCTCGATGATCTTGTCGACGGGGGCGGCCAGCACCACGAGGCGGGCGCGGGCGGCGGCCTCTTCGGGGCGGTCGGCCACGTGGTCGACCCAGGCTTGCTCGCGGAGGGCGGCGCGCACTTCGGGCCGGCGGGCCCAGAGGGTGATCTTGCCCGCGAGGCCGCGCTCGCGGGCGGCCCGGGCCACGGAGGCGCCGAGCAGGCCGGGGGCGAGGATGGCGAGGTGGTCGATGGCCATGGGAAAACGGAGCGTGAAAGCGAGCGGCGTGGTGTCCAGCCTCGGCGCGTGCACCCTGCCCCCCTCGCCGCCGCTTCCGTTCGCCGCCGTCGCGGGGGAGCTGCCGCGCGCCAACTACAAAGCGCCGACGCCAAGGAATTGCGCAGGGCATGAGTCGTTGCTTTTTACAGCGCCGCCCTCTTCGCTTTACCACCCCTTATGTTATCCCACCGCGCGCGTTATCGACTGTCCAACGCCTGGCAGACCGTTCGACCCTGGATTTTGGCCACGCTTGGTTTGGTGGCGCTCGTCTCGCTCTGGCTCTTCTTGGCCAATGTCGGCCCGGGGCGCGCGGTCGAGCGCATCCCCGACGCGCCGGCTCGTCCGGGTGATCCGGCCTTGGTGCGCTTGGCCAACGAGGTCGCGGAGTTGGAGAAACAATACCAGGTCTACGCCGCGGCCAACATCATCTCCGACGAGGCGCTGGCCGTTCTGCAAAACGCGGTGGAGCGTCAACGCGCGCTGGTGCGGGCGGCCCCCCGCGGCGACTACAGCGCCCAGACCGACTTCGAGCGTTTGCAGGCCGAGCTCCACACGCTCGAGGCCCGCCGCGCCCTGCCGCGGATCGAGGCCTTGCAACGAGATGGCGAACAAGCCCTGGCGGAGATGCGGCTGGAGGAGGCCGGGCAGGCCTTCCGCGAAGCCCTCGCGCTTCAGAATCGCATCAACGGCAGCTCCGCCGCTCCCCGCTTCAAGAACTTCGTGCGCGTCACCACCCTTGAGCAATCCATCACCTCGCTCGATGTTCTCCCCCTCGTGCGCGAACGCGACGCCGCCCTCGCGCGGGCCCGCGCGGCCGTCGTCGACCAGCGCTGGACCGACGCCTTGGCCGGCTTCATCGCCGCGCGCGACGCGCAGGACCGCATCAACCGCGAGTTCCGCACCACCCGCCACGCCAACCTCGCCGAGTTTGACCGCCTCGAAGCCGAGATCGCCTCGCTCAACGCCGCCGGCATCGCGGCCACCGTGGAGGCGCGCGTGCAGGCCGGCGACGCCGCCGAGCGCGCGGGCGACCACGCGGCCGCCGCCCTGGCCTACGCCGAGGCCCTCGCGCTCCAGCAACAGATCAACGACCGCTTCGCGCGCAGCCGTTTCGTCTCCTCGACCCGGATCGAGGCGCTCGACGTGAAGCTGCAGACGGCCCGTTCGCAGCCCCTCGCCCGCGAACTCGCCCAGATCGATGCGCAGATCAGCTCCGAGTTGTCGCGTCGTCGGGTGGTGGCGGCCGAGCAGCTCCTGCCGCGCGCCACCCAGCTCACCGAGCGCCTCGCGAGCGAGTTTCCCCGCAGTCGCTCCGTCGACGGCTCCCTGCGCATCAAGCTGAACTACCTCGCCCTCAAGGCCGCCGAGCTGCGCCGCATCCAGGACGAGGTCTACGACCGCCTCCTGCCCCTGGTCGGCGTAAACGACCGCCTCCTCTTTTCCAGCGAAACCCCGCAGGGTCTCTATCAAGCGGTGATGAACACCAACCCCAGCCGCAACCCCGGCCGCACCTTCCCGGTCGATTCGGTGAGCTGGCACGACGCCCAGGAATTTTGCCTCCGCCTCGGCTGGATCATGGGCGCGGAGGTGCGCCTGCCTACGCTCGAGGAGATGCGCCTCGCGCATGGCGAGGGTGGCGGCGACGTGCGCAGCGCGGCCGACGGCGGCCGGGTGGGCGCCACCGATTCCGGACGCCCCAACCGCAACGGCTACCGTGATGTCGTGGGTAACCTCGCCGAGTGGCTCCTCGCCCCCGCGAACACCGACCGCGCCCCGGTGGCCGGCGGCAGCTATCTCGACACCCCCGAGGCCATCGCGCGCTTCCCGGTGGAGGAGCGCCCCAAGATCGAGCGCGCCCGCCACATCGGCTTCCGCTTCGTGCTCGTGTTGCCCGCCGACCGCGGGTGACCGGAGGCGCCCGGGCGAGCGATCGACGAAGCGGCCTCCCCTCCAGAGACTCCCGCCTCATGATCTCGTTTCGCACGCTCGCCGGCTCGCTTCTCCTCGGCGCCGTCCTCTCCGCGGGCGCCCTGCGCGCCGAGACGCCGGCGCTCGTGGTCCCGTCCGCCTGGACTCGCACGGTGCCCGGCCCGCGCGAAGCCGCGCTGATCGAGCAGGGGGCGGGGCGCCATGGCTGGCCCGCCATGGCCGCCGCCCTCCGCTCCGCCGCGCTCGATACCTACGCGCGCGGCGATCTTGCCAACGCCGACGCCTGGGCCGCCGCCGCGCGCTGGGCCACCCGCTGGGGCGGCACCGAGCAGGAGGAGGCCCTGCGTTGGCGCGAGGTCATGATCGCCGAGGGCTGGCCCGCGTCGCGGGAGAGCTTCATCGAGGCGCAGAGCCCGCGCGGCGCGACTCCGCTCGCCGAGCGCCTCCCGTCCGCGCTGCGGGAGCGGCTGCTGGCGGACCCGGCCTGGTCGATCGAGTATTTTGCGCTGGAAAAACCGCTCGACCACCGCGCGGAGAGCCTCGCGATCCTCGCCCGCCTGCACGCGCGCGACCCGAAGGCTTGGGACGAGTTTGGCGCCCTGGCGCTGGCCATCTCGCTCGTGCACGACACGCCGCCGCCCGCGCACTGGCCGCACTGGCAGGTGCCGCCCGACGTCCTGCCGCGACGTCTGGTGCCGGCCGAGGAGGTCTTCGACCATCTCGTCTCGATCTCCCGCGGCGGCGGGGCGCTCTGGCGCGCCGACCGCCTCGAGGCCGCCGAGCTGCGCTTCGTGGTCGATCTCGCGCTCCCGCCGGAGGAGCGGGCCTGGGCGCTGGCCCGCGTGCGCGCGCCGCTGCCGCGCCTGGCGGAGACGTATTCGGATATTCGCTACCGTCACGATCGTATTGATGCCAACGTCTACATCTGGCCGGGCCCGTCCTACCGTCTCGAGGACATCCTGCGAGAGGGCGGCATCTGCGTCGACCAAGCCTACTTCTCCACCCAGGCCGGCAAAGCACGGGGCGCTCCCACCTTGCTCTTCGCCGGCGCGGGTCGCGACGGCCGGCACGCTTGGTTTGGCTACCTCGGCCCCGGTCGCCGCTGGATGTTGGACGCGGGCCGGCACGCCTCGCAGAACTACGTGACCGGCGTGGCCCTCGACCCGCAGACCTGGACGGAGATCTCGGACCACGAGTTGAAGTTTTTGAGCGAAGGGTTTCGGCGCGAGCGCAACGCCCGCGAGGCGCGTATCCATGCCGACTTCGCCCGCTGGCTGCGCGAGGAGGGGCGCCTCCGCGAGGCCGAGGCGGCGGCCCGTGCGGCCGTGCGTCTTGAGCGGCGCACGATCGCCGCCTGGGACGAGTTGCTCGCCTTGCGGCCGGAGCCCGGTGCGCCGCGCGAGGGGGTGGCGCGCGAGGCCGCGGGTGTGTTGACGAGCTACCCGGAGTTGCAGGCGCGTTTCCTGGGCCTGGCGGTGGAGAGCCTGCGTGCGCGCGGTGAAAACGCCGAGGCGGAGCGGCTGGGGCGCGAGCTCGCGCGGCGCTTCGCCGGGCGCCGGGGCGATCTCAGCACGCGCGAGATCGCCGGCCAGCTGCAGCGCGCGGTGGCGAGCGAGACGGTGGAGGAGCAGATGCGGCTCTATCGCAGCCTCATGCGCCAGTTTGGACGCGGGGCGGGCGCGGCGATGTGGGATGAGGTGGCGCGGCCCTTTGTGGGGACGCTGGCCTCGGCGGGGCGCTGGCGCGAGGCGCGCGCCGCGCTGGCGCTCGCACGCGAGACCTTGGGTGCGAATGCCGGCTCACAGCTCGATGGTGAGATGCGCGCTCTCGACGCGGAGCTGGCGCAAAAAGAGCGAGCCGCCGCGGGCACAGCCACGCGGTGACAGAGGTGGCCTACCGTGCTGTTAGGCATTTCCTCATCTGTTCTCCCATTTGGTCTTTTCGTAGATCCCCGTCATTTGTGCTTTCGCCACAGACTCTCCGAGACCAACGCGAACCCCTCCGTTGGAGGGCGCCAAAAACCAATATAGGAAGAGGCCGATGATGGGAGTCATCGTGATGATGAAAACCCACATAAAGCGGCCAATCTCCGTCAAGGCCGGGTTCCGGATCGCGGATACCAAGGTGTTCGTCCAGATGATGAGATAGACGACGATGAGAAAGATGATAAAGGGGGAGGATAGCATGGGTTATCGTTTGCCTAACGTCGAAGGTGTGGTGCTTGCCGGAGTCGGTTCTACCGCGTTGCTAGGCTCATTTTATTTGATCTCTATTTTTCCTAAATACTTTGCGCTATCTCCTTTGGACTCATAATAAACGTCATAGATACCTGAGCTCATCTTGGGGAGTGCAATCAGGTGCAACGGACCTGGAATCTTCCCCTTTCTAGGTGCCTGTGAAACAACCTTAAGAATCACGTCTTGGCCGGTCACATCAACATCTATCCTGCGAATGACAATTCCCGAATTCATTAAGGTCGGAGTAGTCGTGACCGTTGTGAGTCCGCTGATATCGTATTCGACGGGCAGCATCCACTGACTTCCTTTTGGGACAGGTGCTTGGATTCGCATCCCGCCTGTCTTCTGGATGAATGACCAATCATGCCTTGCGGACGTGAACAGGCCTACAATTCCAGCGTTTGCCGAAGGTGCCCACGCAAGAATAGCGAATAGCAGTAGATGGCTTTTCATAATTTTCTGCCTAACGTCCAAGGTGAGCCGCGGAGGTAGATGGCGCGACTTCCTGCGCAGCAGGAATCGTGACATCTACCGGAGTTGGCTCCACCGCCTTGTTAGGCTCATTTTTATATTCTCTTTTGGGTCCACTGTATTTGTCAAAGAGTGCCTTGTGTGAACGATAAGAAATTGGCCCATCGCGATGATAGTATTCCGCCACCCAATCTAGTAAAAACGGAAGGTTTTTATCTTGGTCTTCTTGAGTCACATATTTATGCGGCTCTAGCGGACGTCGTCGGCAGTTTTCAACACACGTATCTCGTCCTGGATTCAGGAAGACCAACTCAGGATTCCACTGCAGGGAAGTTTCGATTAGGTCCGTATAGCAACCTTCCACAATCCAACATTCGTGCTGGCGGCAGAAACGCTGAACGGCGGCAACTCTCTCCGCACTCGGACGCTCAATTGTAGTCCCGGGCTGCCAGAATACACTATCAAGATCTAGAACGGGTATGGAACCCGTCGATGCAAGACGATACGCTAACGTCGTTTTGCCCGATCCTGAGTTGCCGATGATAGCGATTTTCATGTCTCTTCTGCCTAACGTCCAAGGTGAGCTACGGAGGCAAGTGGCGCGGCTCCTGCGATAGCAGGAGGCGTGACACTTGCCGGAGTTAGCTCCACCGCCTTGTTAGGCTCATTATTCTTATCTGATTAGACTCCTACTTTGTTGCTTCTTGGGGGTCCGAAATCGTCTTATAGCCTTTGATTCGCCCAAGATCGACAACTATTAGCCCATTCTTCCGATGCCAGTAAGACTCATTTAAAGTGCCTGATATCGTTCCGAACGCTCCAGAGATGATGAAGGAATTCCCTTCGCCAAGCTCACGGATCTCCGAGACCTGCCAATGCTTGCTCTCTTGCGCGATCCGGGCTCGCAAAAATATCCCTAACGTGAGTCCCGCTCCCAATAGGTATGCACCGAATTCTGGAATGAAATTGTATGCGAGGATGCCGAGCGCAGCAACAGCGAACGAATAGTTAGATAGTCTGTTGATGGGGGCGAAGTATGCGGCAGCAACTCGGTTGGCGTTTGAGTCGTTATTGTTCACGGTGAAATGAAGGTTCTCTTCTGCCTAACGTCCAAGGTGAGCTACGGAGGCAAGTGGCGCGACTCCTGCGATAGCAGGAGGCGTGACACTTGCCGGAGTTAGCTCGACCGCGTTGTTAGGCTCATTTTTCTTTCTTATCTTTTCCTACCATGTGTCGTAAAGACCATCGAGGAATGATTGAAATGAGGTGCTGCACCTAATAGGTTCCTGATCTGGAAGAGGGTGCTCATGGTCCCATAAGAAGACTCCACCCTCAAGACCGATTCGGAGGGTCAGTAGGTTCCCGCCAATATCGCCTCCGATTGGTATGTGCCCGGGGGGAAGAACGGGCCTCAGGTATTCGAAGTTCGCGGTCAAATCGGTGTGCGCCCCCGAAAGACCAAGGCCAAAAAAGCAGGACACCATCGATGATTCATTACTTTCTGTCTTGAATCCGTCTTTCGCGGGCTTCTCGCCCCCGTTATGCTCGATCAAGAATTGAGTGAAATCAGCCGGAAGCTGCTTTCCGACTAGCGCCTCGAAAACCTTCACCTGCGTCATCTCGGCGGGAGGGTTCGTTTGCAGAAACTTCATTTGGTTTGTTTCTGCCTAACGTCTAAGGGACTCCGAATAACGCCCGCTGGTGTTCGGGGCTGCGACCCCGGGCCTGAGTGAGCTGGTTAGTCGGAGCATGATGGGAGAAGCTGAGGCTATCCAGGAGGCTTGACCAGAGCGATTTATCGGA
>JAUVVA010000137.1 GCA_030604905.1 Verrucomicrobiota bacterium
CGCCGGCCACACCTTCCAGCACGAGATCGAGGTCGCGGGCTCGGCCGGCATGCTCGGCTCGATCGACGCCAACACGGGCGACCTCCTCCTCGGCTGGGACACCGACCAGTTCAACACCGACGTGAAGGAGCTCACCCTCGCGATGATGAGCATCCTCAAGTTCGGCGGCCTCGGCAGCGGTGGCTTCAACTTCGACGCCAAGCTGCGCCGCCCCTCCATCGACCTCGCCGACCTCTTCCACGCCCACATCGGCGGCATGGACGCCTACGCCCACGCCCTCAAGCTCGCCCACCGCATCAACAGCGAGGGCGTGTTCTCCAAGAAGGTCGCCGCCCGCTACGCGTCCTACGATTCTGGATACGGCCGCGACATCGAGAAGGGCAAGGCCAGCTTCGAGAGCCTCGAAAAGCTCGTGCTCGGCCAGCTCGGCGAACCGACGCCGGTGAGCGGCAAGCAGGAGTATCTCGAGAACCTGCTCAACACCGAGCTCTTCCGCTGATCAGGCGAGGAAGCGGGCAGGCGCTCGCGCTTGCCCGCTTCCCCTGCGCCTCCCCCGGCCCGGCCCGCCTCCCGGCGCGCCGGGCTTTTTTTGGTCTAGAAACAGCGAGCGCGCCCCCGCCCCCGTGCGTCTCCACGGCGTCCCCCCCAACAACCTGCCTTCATCCTCTCGCACTCCAGGCCGCCGCCACGCCCGCTCCTTTTGCCGTGGTGGCCTGCCCTTGCCTGCGGAATCCGTGCTTCACCTGTTTTGCCCTGATCCAAGGCTCCGCGCGGGCTTTGCTCGTCAAGCCGCCCCTCGCTTCCGCACTGTCCTCCTCACGTGAACGCCGAACCCGCCACCACAAACGCCCCCTCCTCCCCGGACGCCCCCGCCCCGCGTCTGCTCGTCGTCGGCGGCGGCGCCGCGGGCTTCTTTGGCGCCATCGCCGCCGCCGAGGCGCAACCCGCCGCGCGCGTGCACCTCTACGAAGCCACCGCCCACCCGCTCGCCAAGGTGCGCATCTCCGGCGGCGGCCGCTGCAACACCACCCACGCCTGCTTCGATCCCCGCGAGCTGGTCAAACGCTACCCCCGCGGCGGCCGCGAGCTCCTCGGCCCCTTCACCCGCTTCGGCCCGCGCGACACCATCGCGTGGTTCGCCGCGCGCGGCGTCACGCTCAAGACCGAGGACGACGGGCGCATGTTTCCCGACACCGACGACTCCGCCACCATCATCGCCGCCCTGCGCGGCGCCGCCGACCGCGCCGGCGTGAGCCTCTACACCAGCATGGGCGTCCGCGGCCTCGAGCGCGCCATCGGCGGCGGCTTCGACGTCACCTTCACCGACGACTCGCAGGCGCGCTTCGACCGCGTGCTCCTCGCCACCGGCGGCAACAAGGGCTCGGCCGGCCTCAGCATCGCCGCCGCCCTCGGCCATACGATCGAGCCGCCCGTGCCCTCGCTCTTCACCTTTCACATCGCCGATCCGCGCCTCGTCGGTCTCGAGGGCCTTTCCGTGCCCGCCGCCGCCACCTCCGTCCCGGGTGCCAAGCTCGCCGAGCGCGGACCGCTCCTCGTCACCCACTGGGGCCTGAGCGGACCGGCGATCCTGAAACTCTCGGCCTGGGGTGCGCGCGAACTCGCCGCCCGCGACTACCGCTTCCCGCTCCACGTCTCGTGGAACGGCCTCGCGCCCGCGCAGGCGCTCTCCGCCCTGCAAGCCTGGCGCGAGGCCAACCCGCGCAAACAGGTGTCGACGCTCAACCCCTTCGCCCTGCCTTCCCGCCTCTGGGAACGCCTGGTCGCCGCCGTGCCCGGCCTCGCGCCCGAGGCGCAGTGGGCCGGAGTATCCAAGGAAAAACTACAGACGCTGGCCGCGCAGGTGGGCGCCTCCGAGTTTCAGGTCGAGGGCAAGAGCCTCAACAAGGAGGAGTTCGTGACCTGCGGCGGCGTGCGCCTGCGCGAGGTCGACTTCAAAACCATGGAGAGCCGCCTCGCGCCCGGCCTGCACTTCGCGGGCGAGGTGCTCGACATCGACGGGGTGACGGGCGGCTTCAACTTCCAAGCCGCTTGGACGACGGGCTGGCTCGCCGGCCGCGCCATGGCCGGCCTCGCCCAGACCTGAACCGGGATCTGATACCGACGGCGGTGAAGAACTAGTGTCCCGTCATCGAAGACTCTTTAAGAATTAATTGGCCGCAAAGAGGCGCAGAAGTCGCAAAATCAATCCAAAGCTCCGGCAACTCTGCTTTTTTTGCGCCTCTTGCGCCTTTTTGCGGCCATTCTCTGACCGCATCTACTCGAGTCACTTCGATGACAGGACACTAGACTTTTGGAGCCTGAGTTTGGCCCCACAGATCGCACAGATATCACGGATAAGCAGCAGGATGTTCACCAGTCATTATCTGCGCCCATCCGCGTGATCAGCGGTTAAAGCCCCGCCTTTTCCCCATCTGTGCCCATTTGCGGGCTAAAGAGCCGAAGCGCCGGCGCCAAACTGCGGATGCGCCTCGATCTCCCGCTCAAACGCCGCGCGCTCCGTCTCCACCACGTCCGCCGGCCACTTCGCACCGCTGCGCCGCCAACGCGCGAGCCACTCGGCGCCGAGCAGCGCTGCGCCCGCATCCGCGTCCGGCCGCGCCGCGTAGGCGATGGTCGTGCTCGCCTTGGGCCCCGTGCCCACGCCCTCCGCCACCCACCAGCCCGCGCGCAACAAAGCCACCCGCACCGCCGTGGCGGCCGAGTTGGTGTAGAGCTCGGTCGGCGCCGACCGAGCGGCCGAGGGCTCGCCCGCCCCGCCCGTGAAATTCCGCCGCATCCGCCCGAAGAGCTCCGACATCCAGAGCGGACCGTCGGTCTTGGCGGAAAAGGGATCGTGAAAAATCAGCTGCGGCCGCGGCGCCTTTTCCCACTCGGAGAGAAAATCCCCCGCCCGCAGCTCCCACTCGACGAGGCCGTCCGCCGAACGCCAGCGCCCCTCGCGCAGCAGCGCAGGCGGCGCCGCGTGCCGCAGATGCGGAAAGTGCGAGGCGTGGCGCACCGCCAACGCCAGCGGATCAAGATCACGCTCGAAGCTGACGATGCGCAGCGGCCTGGGAGCGAGGCCCGCCGACGCCCCGCCCACGCCGTCCCCCGTCTGCTGCCGCTCGAGCTCGCGCCGCACGCGCTCGGCGCAGGCGATCGCCGCCATGGCGTTGGACGCCGCGCCGAGCCCCACGTCCCAGACCACCAGCGGCATCGCATCGGCTGCGCCCGCACCCACACCCGCACCCGCGCCCGCGCGCAGGCGCGCCGCGAGCCGCGACTGCGCCACGTAGAGGCGCTCCGCCTCCTCGGCCGGCGCCGACACCGAGTGCATCACCTCGCCCGAGCTGATCTGGCGGATGCTGTTAAAGGTGCCGCAACGGGAGGGCTGGATCTCGTAGTCGCCGCGCCTCAAAGCGCGACGAGCCAGGGGCGGAGCGACCCGCGGGGGCGGGTTGATCTCGTCGTCGAGCACGAGCCGCGCGCGCTGACGCTCGTGATAGGCGGCGAAGCTTCCGTCGAGGATCGCCGCGCGCATCTCCGCCATGAGGCGCTGGTAGAAGGCGAGATTGTGGTGGGCCAGGAGCTGCGCGCCCAGCGGCTCGTCGGCCTTCACAAGGTGGTGCAGGTAGGCGCGCGAGTGGTCGCGGCAGGTGCGGCAGCCGCAACCGGCGTCGAGCGGCTCCTCGGCGAACTTGTAGACCGCGCGCCGGCAGTGGATGCGCCCGTGCGAGGTGAAGGCGGTGCCGCGCTGCGCCAGCTGCGTGGGGATGATGCAGTCAAACATGTCCACGCCTCGATGCACCGCCTCGAGGATGTCGATCGGCGTGCCCACCCCCATGAGGTAGCGAGGCCGGTCCGCCGGCAGCTCCGCCGCCACCAGCCCGGTGAATTCCTGCCGCTGCGCGTCGGTCTCGCCCACCGCCAGTCCGCCGATGGCGAGACCGTCGAACGGCAGCTCGCGCAGATGCTCGGCGCTGCGCAGGCGCAGGTCGCGGTGGCAGGCGCCTTGCACGATGCCGAAGAGCGCCTGCGGCGAATCGTCGCCGCGCGCGCGCAGCGAGCGCAGGGCCCAGCGGTGCGTGAGGTGCATGGCCGCCTCCGCCTCGGCGTGCCCGGCCGTCGAGGGGATGCATTGGTCGAGCACCATCATGATGTCGCTGCCGATGGCCTGCTGCATCGCGATGCTCGATTCGGGGGAGAGGCGGTGCACTTGCCCGTCCACGTAGCTGCGAAACTCGGCGCCGTCCTCGCGCATCGCCCGCGCCTCGGGCAGCGAAAAAATCTGGAAACCGCCCGAGTCGGTCAGCACCGGACGATCCCAGTTCATGAAGCGATGGATGCCGCCGAACTTGCGGAAAACCTCGGGGCCGGGGCGCAGCAGGAGATGGTAGGTGTTGGCCAGGAGCACGGGCGCGCCGATCTCGCGCAGACCCTCCGCGCTCATGTTTTTCACCGTGGCCTGCGTGCCCACCGGCATGAAGGCCGGCGTGCGCACCTCGCCGTGGGCGGTCTGGAACCGCGCCGCGCGGGCGCGGCTGGCCGGCGCGGTTTTCTCCAAGGCAAAGCGAAGACGGGTCATGGCCGGCGGGCGGGCGCGCTTCAGCGCTTGGCGGCGGCGCGGGTGAGGCGGTCGCGGATCGCCGGCGCGAGGCCCTCGCCGCCGGCGGGCAACTCGGCGTGCAGCCGGCGCCATCCCGCGCCATCGAGCGCGCGGAGCTCGGCGAAAAGATGCCGGGCGATGGTGGCGAGCTCCCCGTCCTCGCTCAGCCAGCGCAGGCGCGGATCCGCCCCGCGGGCGGGCGCGTCGGCGGGTCGGCGCAGGAGCAGGACGGCCTCGTCGCCCGGGAGGCGCGCGAGGAAAGCGCCGTCGAGCCGGGGGTGCAGGCTCAAGGGCGTGCGCGGGCTGTAGTGGCGGGCGAGCATGCCGGGCGCGGGCGCGGCGGTGGCGGCGGAGAGACGCGCCGGCCGCGGGCGCGACACCGGGCGCCCCAGGACGCGCTCGATCTCCTCCACCGGCAGCCCGCCGGGGCGAAGGAGGCGCGGCCGCCCGGGCTGGCTGAGGTCGAGGATGGTCGATTCCACGCCGACGCGACACTCGCCGCCATCCAGCACCGAGCGCAGCGCGGTCCCGGACAAACCTTCGCGCACGTGCGCGGCGGTGGTGGGGCTCACGTAGCCGAAGGGGTTGGCGCTCGGCGCCGCGAGCGGGCGCCCGGCGAGGCGGATGAGCCGGCGAAAAAGCGGATGCGCCGGCACGCGCACCGCGACGGTGGCCTTGCCCGCCGTCACCAGATCCGGCACGCAGGCGAGCTTGGGCAGCACGAGCGTGAGCGGCCCGGGCCAAAACGCGGCGGCGAGCGCCCGCGCGGCGTCGTTGACCTCGGCCACGCGCCCGAGCTCGCGAGCCGAGGCGAGGTGGACGATGAGCGGATCGGTGGTGGGCCGCCCCTTCGCCTTAAAAATGCCCGCGCAGGCGTCCTCCGAGAGCGCGTCGGCGGCCAGCCCGTAGACCGTCTCCGAGGGCACGCCCACGATTCCGCCGTGACGCAGGGTCGCGGCGAGCCGGGCCAGGTTGGCCGGCGTGGGGCGCAGGATGCGCGGCGAGGAGGAGCGCGACGTGGGCATGAAAAAACCGGGGTGGCGTGAACGCGCCCCGGTCTCGGGAAACTCTGGGAGAGCTCGGTCGCTTACTTGGCGAGGAGCATCGCGCGGCTGCGCTTGATGGTCTTGGTGACGCGGCGCTGCTGCTTGGCGGAGAGGTGGGTGTATTTCCGGGGCAGGATCTTGCCGGTGTCCGTGACGTAGCGGACCATCAGCTCGGGCTGGGTGAAGGGGAAAGCCTCGGGCGTGAGGGACTGGGTGGCGGTGGTTTCGGTGGCGCTCATTTTTGAAAAAGAGAAAAGAGAAACGGGCCAAGGCGGCGGCTGTCAATGACGTTTACTCCGGCCCGGACGAGGGCGCCGCCGGGCCCGCCGCGCCGCAAAAGCGCTCGCCACATCCCTCCGCGCGCGCGAAGGTCGACCCTCCCACGTTCCTCTCCCTCCCGCACCACGCCATGAACAAGGCCACCCTCGCCGCCCAATTCGAGAAAGTCTTCGGTCGCCAGCCCGAGATCGTCACCCGCGCCCCCGGTCGCATCGAGTTCATTGGCAACCACACCGACTACAACGGCGGCACCGTGCTCGGGGCCTCCATCGACCGCGGCGTCGCCGTCGCCCTCGCCCGCCGCTCCGACGGCCGGCGCGCCTTCCACAGCCGCTACTCCGGCCAGACCGTCACCCTCCCCGCCGCCGGCGAGCCCGCCAAACAAAGCGGCGACGCCTCCTGGACCAACTACCCGCTCGGCGTCCTCGCCGCCCTCCCCCACTTCGGCCTCCGCGCCCCCGAGGGTTTCGACTACCTCGCCGAGAGCGATCTGCCCGCCGGCGCCGGCCTCTCCTCCAGCGCCGCCATCGAGCTCGCCTCCGCCCTCGCCTTCCTCGGCGCCACGGGCCAGTCCCCCGACCGCGAGACCGTGGTCAAGATCGGCAAACACGCGGAGAACCACTTCGTCGGCGTGCCCTGCGGCATCCTCGACCAAGGCGTCTCCGGCTTCGGCCGGAGCGGCCGCCTCGTCTTCATCGACTGCGCCGGCCCGCGCTTCGACACCGTGCCCATGCCCGCCGGCGCGAGCTTCTGGATCTTCAACACCCACACCAAGCACGCCCTCGTCGACGGCCTCTACGCCGCCCGCCACCGCGAGTGCATGAGCGCCGCCCAGGCCCTCGGCGTGAAACTCCTCGTCGAGGTCTCCCCGGAGAAACTGCTCGCCTCCGAGGCCGCGCTCGACCCCGTGGCCTTCAAACGCGCCCGCCACGTCGTCGAGGAGATCGCCCGCGTCGACGCCTGCGTGAAAGCCCTCCAATCCGGCGATCTCGCCGCCGTGGGCCGGCTCCTCACCGCCTCGCACCGCAGCTCCCAGCACCTCTTTGAAAACAGCACACCCGAGCTCGACTTCCTCGTCGACGCCCTCGTCGCCGAGCCCGGTGTCTTCGGCGCCCGCCTCACCGGCGGCGGCTTCGGCGGTGCCGTGATGGCCCTCGCCGGCCCCGGCTTCACCGCCGCCCACGCCGAGCAGGTCGCCCTCGCCTACGCCGCCAAACACGGCGAACGGCCCGATATCCTCCCGATGCACACCGGCGAAGGCGCGGCGGTGCTCTAGGCGCCGAGCCGCCTCGGAGCCTTGGCCACAAAAAGCACACGAAGCGCAAAAACAGGGCGGCGCGCCGTCCATTGCTGCTCCTCGGCGCCTCCCCGCTTGTAGTGACAAACTACCTACACGGCATCCCCCGCCCTTCCTCTGAATTTGCGCCTTCCGCGCCTCTTGTGGCTATTCCCGCCTTAAACACCTCCGCATGAGCACCTCTTCCTCCGCCAACTCCTCGCCCTCCCCGGCCACCGACTCGCCCTTCGACTCCGTCGAGGACGCCATCGCCGACATCGCTGCCGGCCGCCCCGTCATCGTGGCCGACGATGAGGACCGCGAAAACGAGGGCGATCTCATCATGGCCGCCTCCAAGGCCACGCCCGAGACGATCAACCTCATGATCCGCTATGGCAGCGGCATCGTCTGCGTGCCCATGCTCGGCCACCAGCTCGACCGCCTCGGCCTCGGCCCCATGGTCGCGCGCAACCGCGAGGTCCACCGCACCGACTTCGCCGTCAGTGTCGACGCGGCCGCGGGCGTCACCACCGGCGTGAGCGCCCACGACCGCGCCGTGGCGATCAAGCTACTCGCCGACCCCGCCTCGCGCGCCGACCAGCTCGTGCAGCCGGGCCACGTCTTCCCGCTCCGCGCCCGCCCCGGCGGCGTGCTCGAACGCGCCGGCCACACCGAGGCCGCCGTCGACCTCGCCACCCTCGCCGGCCTCGAGCCCGCGGGCGTGATCTGCGAACTCGTCAACGACGACGGCACCATGCAGCGCCTGCCCCAGCTCATCGAGTTCAAGCGCCGCCACGGCCTGCGCATGATCTCCATCGAGCAGCTCATCGCGTATCGGCTGAAGCAGGACAAACTCGTCGAGAAGATCGGCGAGCGCGCCTTCGCCTCCGCCTACGGTGAGTTTACCGCGCACGTCTTCCGCAGCCGCCTCGACAAACGCCACCACCTCGCCCTCACGCTCGGCGCGCTCGATCCCGCCACGCCCGCCCTCGTGCGCGTGCACAGCGCCAACGTGCTCGCCGACGTCTTCCGCGGCCAGGGTTGCGGCACCCCCGGCAACGTGCTCGACGCCAGCCTGCGCGCCATCGCCCGCGAGGGCCGCGGCGCCCTCCTCTACATGGAGCCGCTCCACTCCGGGGAAGCCCTCCTCTCGCGCCTCGCCGCCGCCCAGACCGGCGAGCCCGCCCCCGCCCCCGCCATGGATCTGCGCGACTACGGCATCGGCGCCCAAATCCTCGCCTCCCTGGGCCTCAAAAAGATCCGCCTGCTCACCAGCAGCCAGCGCAAGCTCGTCGGCCTCGAAGCCCACGGCATCGAACTCGTCGAGCTCGTCGAGCCACGCGCCTGATCCGCCGCGGCCGCCCTCGCCGCCCTCCTCGTCGCACCTCTCGCGGACCCGGGCCCAGAAATCACTCCCCCGCACCGATCCCCGGCGGGTGCTTTATCACCTTTGCGACCAAGGGAGCAAAGCTTTGCCGTTTACCCTCGGCGTCGATCTTGCGAGCTTGGCTCCATGCCGACACCCGCCCGCGACGTCTCCATTCCCCTCACGAGCAACAAACATCTTCTTCGCTGGGTCGAGAAGATGGCCGCGCTCACCGAGCCGGCGCGCATCCACTGGGTCGACGGTTCGCAGGCGGAATACGACGCGCTCTGCGCCGAGCTCGTCTCCGCCGGCACCTTCACCAAGCTCGACGAGAAGCTCTGGCCCGGCTGCTTCCTCGCCCGCTCCGATCCCACCGACGTGGCGCGCGTCGAGGACCGCACCTTCATCTGCTCGCTCTCCAAGGACGCCGCCGGCCCGACCAACCACTGGGTGGAGCCCTTCGAGATGCGCAAAAAGTTGAAGGGCCTCTTCGCCGGCTGCATGCGCGGCCGCACGATGTATGTGTTGCCCTTCTCGATGGGCCCGGTCGGCTCGCCGCTCTCGCAGATCGGCGTGGAGCTCACCGACTCGCCCTACGTCGTGGTCAACATGC
>JAUVVA010000041.1 GCA_030604905.1 Verrucomicrobiota bacterium
CCCCGTTGAAGCTCCGTCGGCCTCACCTGCCAAAAAGGCCTCACCGCCAAGGTCTCCGCGCTCACCCGAGCGCGGCCCCGTTGAAGCACCAATGTAACAGGCGTATCTGCTGCTTCATTCAATGTCTCCGCGCTCACCCGAGCGCGGCCCCGTTGAAGCATACCTGAAAGTGAATACCTAAGCAGAGCATCTCCGTGTCTCCGCGCTCACCCGAGCGCGGCCCCGTTGAAGCCGCCTCCACCCCGCCACGCCCGAGACCTTCGCGCCGGACGTCTCCGCGCTCACCCGAGCGCGGCCCCGTTGAAGCGCGCCGAGCGCGTCCGGGAGACCGTAGGCCTTCGTCCGTCTCCGCGCTCACCCAAGCGCGGCCCCGTTGAAGCTGCAGCCTCCTGCGCACCCTCAAGTAAAGGCCTCCGCCCTCACGTGCGTGGCGAGCCAGTGCTCCACGTTTTCGGCGACTTGCTCCCAACCCGGCTCCCCAATCAAAAAATGTCCTCGACCCGGGAAGAGCATGAAGTCCGAGACGCTTCCCTCGTCCTTGTAGGCCCTCGCGTTCATCTCGCACAACGCATCGGGCACCATCCGGTCCCGATCCCCCGACACAAACAACAGCGGCGCGTGCGGCCGCTCCAGATCCACCTCCCCCGCACGCCCCAAACAGTCGCGCAACACGCGACGACTCCCCGGCACCACCAGCTTGCGATACGCCTCCTCGGCCATCGCACGCTCCAAGCCGTTGCCCAGGTCCCGGTGAAACTCGTCCGGCGTCAGCTCGATCAAACCCTTCGCCGGCAGCGACTCGGCTCTCATGGCCAGGGCACAGAAGGCCCCCACTTCGGAGGAAAGGAGACGATTCGGCGGCACCGACGCCAGACACACGCCCGCTTCTCCATACCCGGCCGCGATCAGACGCTGCACCACCAGCCCGCCCACCCCGTGTCCGACAAGGATCGGCGCGCTGTCTTGGGCTTCGACCACCCGCGCGTAGGTCTCCACCACGTTTTCCAGCGCCAGCTCGTCGAAACCGGCCGGCGGACGCGTCCGCGCCGCCGCCGGCTCGCCCACATGCCAGGGCCAGGCCGGCGCCAGGGCGGGGTGCCCGCGCCATTCAAAAAAACTCTCCCACGCCGCCCAACTGCGCGGGGTGAAAAACAGGCCGTGGATAAAGATGATTGGTGGGTTCATGGCGGCAAAGGACGGGGTTCCGGTTTTCCGAAGGACACGAACGGCACGTGTCACCTCGACGAGGATACACCATGAAGACCCTTTGCGCCTTCCCGGGTTGGTGGGGAATGCCGGGTGCCCCGGGCCGGGGAAAAATCCCCTCTTCGCCCGCCCTCCGCGGCCTCCCTTCCCGCCCCTCCCCGCCACTCGCGTGAGCGCCGCTTTCGGGCTCAGGCTTCGGCGCTCCGGATCGCCCGCGCTCCCACCAGCACGCTCGAACCAAACATCAACAGCGCCGCCACCACCGGATGCAGCAGCCCCGCCGCCGCCAGCGCCATGCCCGCCAGGTTGTAGATCGAGGCAAACAACATGTTGCCCCGCACGCCGCCGACCACGCGGCGCGCCACCCGCACCGCCTCCGGCAAGCGCCGCAGGTCCTCACCCGCGCACACCGCCGTCGCCGAGGCGCGGGCCAACTCGCTCCCGCCCCGCATCGCCAGCGAACAATCCGCCGCGCTCATCGCCCCCGCGTCGTTCACGCCATCGCCTGCAAAGAGCAGCACCCGGCCCTGCCCCGCCAACTCGCGCACACGCTCCGCCTTGGCCGTCGGCGACAAACCGCCGCGCACCGACACCCTCTCGCCCCTGCCTCCGCCTCGCCAGGCCTCCTCGGCCTGCGGATCTCCGCTCAAAATCTCCAAGTCCAGCACGAGCGCGCGCAGCTCGCCCAGGGTCTCCGCCACGCCCGCTCGCCATGCCTCTCCCAGCTCCACCCGGGCCGCGGGGACGCCCTCGACGCTCACCCACACCCCCTTCGCCGCGCCCTCCCCACCGCTAGCGAGCTCCCCCCCACCCCACCTGCCGTTCGCACCGAGGCCGACAAACTCCGCCTCGCCCACCTTCACCCACCCCAGCCCCTCGACCCGCGCCTCCACGCCGCGCCCCGCCACCACCCGCTGCTCCAGCACCGCCACCGGCGACGCGCCAGCCTCCTCGCTCAAGGCCCGCGCCACCGGATGCGCGACGCCGCGCTCCACCGCCGCCACGATACCGCGCAACTCCGCCTCCCGCCCGCGCCACTCCGGCGCAAAGGCCCAGCCCAAGACCGCGAGACGCTCTTCCGAGAGGGTGCCGGTTTTGTCGAAACACACCATGTCCACCCGCGCCAGCGAGGCGATGAAGTCGCCACTGCGCGCCACGATCCCCAACCGCGCCAGCCGCGCCAGCCCTCCCCACACCGCCACCGGCGTCGCCAGACCCATCGCACAGGGACAGGCCACCAGCAGCACGGCCATCGAGTTGAACAAAGCCCGCTCCCACGGCGCGCCCGCCGCCAGCCACCCGACGAAGGTCGCCGCGCTCACCCCTGTGACGACAGGCAGAAAAAGATTCATCAAGCGGTCCGCCTGCGCCTGCAAAACCGAGGGCGCCAGCCGCGCCTCCGCCACCGCCCGCAACACCTCGTCGAGCCGCCGCGCCCCCGCCCGCACCTCGATCACCAGCCGGCCATCGACCGCGTGCGTGCCCGCCCAGACCGCGTCCCCCGCGCCGCGCGATACCGGACGCCACTCGCCCGTCATCGCCGCCTCCTCGACATAGGAACTCCCCGCCACGATTCGCCCGTCGACGCTGATCGCCTCGCCCGGAGCCACCACCACCCGCTCGCCGCCGCGCAGCTCCGCCACCGCCCGCTCCTCCTCTCGCCCGTCCGACCCGAGCACGCGACAACGCTCAAACTTCTCCGCCACCGCGTCCGCCGCGCGCAGCGCCGCCGCGCGGCTCCGCGCCCCGGCCATCTTTCCGAGCGTGTGCACCACGATCAACACGGCCACCACCTCGTAATAGACCGCGCCCGTGCCGGTGAAGGTGCTCGTCATCGAGCCACCCAGCGCGCCCAGCAAGGTCACCAAAAAGAGCAGATCGATCGAGATCTTCCGCTCGCGCAAGGCCGCCCAAGCCCCGCCGAGCAGATCCCGGCCCAGGAAACCCAGCGTGGCAAAGGTGGTCACCAGCAAGCCGCCATGCACCAGCCAATAAGCCGCGCCCTCCGCGGGCGTGATGCTCACCGCCAGCGAGAACACCATCACCTGAGCCGCCACCCCGACACCGATGCCGATGCGCAACCAACCCAACTGCATCGCACGCTCGTCCGCGCCCACGCCGGGCTCGCGTTCAACGGGGATGGTGGATTCTGCGCTCATGGCTCGCGGGAAAGAGCCGATACCCGCACGCCTTCGCCGCGGAAGGCAACCGCTACCGGATCAAAGGAGCCGCGCCCTCCTGCGCCATTAGGAACTATCTTCAAAATAAAACGATTCCGCGCTGGGAGCGCAGCCGGCCAGAGGCCGCGAGCCACAGATTCCCGCTTCTCACGAAGCGGGCCACGTCCTCCCCCCTCCGCTGCCCCCATCATTCGTCATTGGTCATTCGTCATTCGTCATTGGTCCGTGGTCATTGGTCCTTGGTCATTCGGCGGCGTCCGCGCCGCCGCCCGCCGCCGCCCTTTTCCGCGCTCGCGCTCGACGCCGCGCAAAAGCCCGCGACATTGCCCGCAAGATGACCGTCACCGAGCCCGCCCCCATCGCCCCCACCGCGCCCGCGGCCGCCGCCGGCTGGCGCTTGGAAAACACCTACGCGAGCCTCCCGCCGGTGTTGCACAGCGCCGTCGCGCCCACGCCCGTGCGCGAGCCGCGCCTTCTCCTGCTCAACCGACCCCTCGCCGCCAGCCTCGGTCTCTCGCCCGAGGCCCTGTCCGGCCCCGACGCCGCCGAGGTCTTCGCCGGCAATCGCCTTGCCCCCGGCTCCACCCCGCTCGCCCAGGCCTACGCCGGCCACCAATACGGCCACTTCACCCCGCTCGGCGACGGGCGCGCCCACCTGCTCGGCGAGCAGATCACGCCGCGCGGCGAACGCTTCGACCTCCAGCTCAAGGGCTCCGGCCCCACCCCGTATTCACGACGTGGAGACGGCCGCGCCGCGCTCGGGCCGATGCTGCGCGAATACCTGATCGGCGAGGCCATGCACGCCCTCGGCATCCCCAGCACCCGCGCCCTCGCCGTCACCAGCACCGGAGAGGAGGTGTGGCGGCAGGAAGGCGCGCTGCCCGGCGCCGTCCTCACGCGGGTGGCCGCCAGCCACCTGCGCGTCGGCACCTTCGAGTGGGCCGCCGCCGTCGCCAGCCAGACCGACGACTCCGCCCTGCGCGCGCTGCTCGACTACACCCTCCGACGCCATTACCCGGAACTCGAACGGGCGGAAAACCGCGCTCTCGCGCTGCTCGAGGCCGTGATCGAACGCCAGGCCGCGCTCATCGTGCGCTGGATGTCCGTGGGCTTCGTCCACGGCGTGATGAACACCGACAACATGGCCCTCTCCGGCGAGACCATCGACTACGGCCCCTGCGCCTTCATCGACTCCTACGATCCGGCCACCGTCTTCAGCTCGATCGACGAACATGGGCGCTACGCCTACGGCAACCAGCCCCGCGTCGCCCAGTGGAACCTCGCCCGCTTCGCCGAGACCCTGATGCCCCTCCTCCACCCCGAGGAGACGCGCGCGGTCGAGCTCGCCACCGCCGCCGTGCAAGGCTTCGCCGATCGCTTCCTCCACCACTCCCTCGCCTCCATGCGCCGCAAGCTCGGCCTGCTCGACGCGGCGGACGACGACAAGGCCTTGATCGAGGGCCTGCTCACCTGGATGCAGCGCAGCAAGGCCGACTTCAACAACACCTTCGCCGCTCTCTCCGCGGCCGACACGTCCGCGCTCGCCGCGCTCTCCGACGAGGAGTTTTGCGCCTGGCACGCGCTTTGGCAGGAGCGCCTCCGCCGCCAGGGCCGTCTTGAGGAATCGCTCGCCGTGCGACGTGCCGCCAACCCCGTGCTCATTCCGCGCAACCACCTCGTCGAGGCCGCGCTCGCCGCGGCCGTGGCCGGCGACCTCGCGCCCTTCCAGCGCCTGCTCGACCAGCTCTCGCGCCCCTACGACCACGAGCACCCGCCCGCCGCCGAGTATCGCTCCCCCGCGCCGAAGAGCCTCGAGGTCTATCGCACCTTCTGCGGCACCTGAGCCGGCTGCGCCCGGCCGCGCCCGGCCTCGCCGGCTTGGAGCACCCTCCCCCGCTTCGACCTTGCCCGGTGGCGGCCCCTCGCGCTCGCATGCGCCCATGAACGACACGCCCTCCCCCGCGCCGCGGCGCTACGACATCGTGACCATCCGCCCGTCCGCCACGACGATGACCAAACAAGGCCTGCCGAACTTTTTCGGTGTCTCGGGCGCCTCCTCCGGAGCCACCGGCCTGGCGATGAACCTCGTCGTCATCCCGCCCGGTGCCCGTGCCAACGCCCACTACCACGCCGGCTTCGAGACCGCGATCTATCTGCTCAAAGGCCGGGTCAAGACGCTCTACGGCCGCGGCCTCCGGCAAGAGGTCGTGCACGAGGCGGGCGACTTCATCTTTATCCCGCCCGACGTGCCTCATCAGCCGATCAACTTGAGCGAGACCGAGGAGGCGCTCGCCTTGGTCGCGCGCAACGACCCCAACGAGCAGGAGAGCGTCGTGCTCTACGATCCCGCGAGCGAGTCCTGAGCCGGCCCCGCGGCGCGGGCTCGAACGCCACTAATCAAAGAGCGTGCCCGCCTCCCGCGCTTCGATGCCGCGGGCGGGTTCGCCGCCCGCGCGGCGAATCTCCGCCGCCCGCCCGCGAATCGCCTCGCGTTCCGGCACCTTTAACCGCGCCAGATTTTTCACCTGGAGAGCCATGCGCTGATTGGCCGCCAGCATCCGCTCGTGTCGCAGCAAGAAATCCCAGTAGAGCGTGGTGAACGGACAGGCCGTCTCGCCGCTCGCCTTCGCCGGATCAAAGCGGCAGCCCGCGCAGTAGTTGCTCATCCGCTGGATGTATTTTCCCGTCGCGGCGTAGGGCTTGGAGGCCATCAGCCCACCGTCGCCGTATTGCGACATCCCGAGGGTGTTGGGCAGCTCCACCCACTCCACCGCATCGACATAGACCGCGAGATACCACTCGTGCACGCGGCGCGGCTCCACCCCGAGCAGGAGCGCGTAAAGGCCGGTCACCATCAGGCGCTGGATGTGGTGCGCGTAGCCGAGCTCGAGGGTCTGCCCGAGCGCGTCGCGCAGGCAGGCCATCTGCGTGTCGCCGGTCCAGTAAAAGCCCGGCAAGGGCTCGCGCGCCCCGAGCGCGTTCTTCTCCGCATACTCGGGCATGAAGTGCCAGTAGATGCCGCGCACGTATTCGCGCCATCCGAGGATCTGCCGGATAAAGCCCTCGGCGCTCGCCAGCGGCACCCTCCCCGCGCGGTAGGCCGCCTCGGCGGCGCGCACCACCTCGCGCGGATCGAGCAACTTCAGGTTCATCGCCGCCGAGAGTCGCGAGTGGTAGAGCCAGGGCTCGCGCGTCCACATCGCATCTTGGTAACGCCCGAAATCGGCGAGCCGCGTCGTGATAAAATCCTGCAACGCCTCGCGCGCCTGCTCCGGCGTGAGCGGCCAGTCAAAAGCCTCCAGTTTGCCCGGGTGGGAAGCGAAGCGACGCTCCACCGCGGCCAGGACCTCGCGCGTGAGCGCATCCGGCGCGAAGCGGCGCGGCGGCGGCACCCCGCACGGCCCCGCCTTCGGGAAACTGCCACGGTTGTCGTGATCGAAGTTCCACTGCCCGCCCTCCGGCTCGCCCCGCGGATCGAGCAACACGCGTTCGCGCCGGCGCAGCTCGCGATAAAAAAACTCGAGCCGCAGCTGCCTCCGCCCGAGCGCATGGGCCTTGAAGTCGGCGATGCTCGCGAAGAAGTGCCGGTCCGGACGAACCTCGAGCGGCAGCCCGAGGCGCTCCGCCGCCTCCTCCAAGGCGCGCCACAAACGCCACTCGCCGGGCTCGGTGACGATCAGCCGCTCGGGCTTGAGCCGCTTCACCGCGCGCTCCAGCTCGCCCGCGAGCGTGCCGCGGTTTTCCGCATCCTCGATCTCGGTGTAGTGCACCGTGCGTCCTTCCGCTCGACGCGCCTCGCGGTAGTGCCGCATGGCGGCGAGGAACATCGCGATGCGGGGCTTGCCCGACCACACGTGCTCGGACTCCTCGGCGACCTCCGCCATCCAGAGGGCGTCGCGGGCGGCGTCGAAGCCGTCGAGCGCGGAGGCGTCGGCGTTGAGCTGGTCGCCGAGCACCAACACGAGGTTGCGAAGGGCCCCACGCTTCATGCTGCGTCGTCCTCGTCGGCGGAGCCGCCGGCCGCGCCGCCGCGCAGAGCCTTGAATGCCGCGAGCGCCTCGGCCCGCGCCGCCGCGTGATCGACGATCGGGCGCGGGTAGTTCTCACCCAGCCGCAGCCCCGCATACTCCAGCACGTTGGCCGGCGCGGTCCATGGAGCGTGGATAAACTTGTCCGGCAGCTTCGCGAGCTCCGGCACCCAGCGCCGCACGTAGCGCCCGGCGGGATCGAATTTTTGCCCCTGCGTGACCGGGGCGAAGATGCGGAAGTAGGGGGCGGCGTCCGCTCCGCAGCCCGCGCTCCACTGCCAGCCGAGGGTGTTGCTCGCCAGGTCGGAGTCGACGAGCGTGTCCCAAAACCAGGCCGCGCCCTCCTGCCAGGGCAGGCGCAGGTGTTTGACCAAAAAGGACGCCACGATCATGCGCACGCGGTTGTGCATCCAGCCGGTGGCCCAGAGCTGGCGCAGCCCGGCGTCGACGATGGGATAGCCGGTGCGTCCGCGCCGCCAGGCCCGCAACCGCTCGCCACGAGGATCCTCCGCCCAGGGGAAGCGCTCGAAATCTTCGCGCAAGGGCCGCTCCGGCGTGTGCTCGAAATGGTAGAGCAGATGGTAGGCGAACTCGCGCCAGCCGATCTCGCTGAGAAAAACGCGCGCGCCGTTGCTGGCCGGGTCGGTGCCGGCGCTCTTGCCGAGGGCGCGCAGCGCGGCGGCGATCTGCCGCGGACCGATCTCGCCCCAATGCAAGTGCGGCGAAAGCCGGGAGGTGCCTTCGCGGTCGGGCAGGTTGCGCGCCTCGTCGTAGACGTGCACGGGGGCCGCCTCGCCGCCGGCCTCGCGCAGGAAACGCCGCAGCCTCGCTTGGGCGCCCGCCTCGCCCGGCGTCCAGACCTCGGCAAAGCCGGCGTCCCAGGGGATCTTGGGCAGGAGCGCGAAAGCCTCGATCGGCGTCGAGGCGGGCCAGCGGCTCGGAGCGGGGATGGGGCCGGACTCGCTCTTCACCGGCGCGGGAAACGGCTGCGCGCAGCAATGCCGCCAGTAGGGCGTGAAGACCTGGAAGGGCCGCCCCTGTTTGTTCTGGATGGTGTGCGGCTCGAAGAGCAGCGCGCTGTTGAAGCTCTTCGCCTCCACGCCCTCGGCCGCGAGCGCGGCCTTCAGCCCGGCGTCGCGGGCGCGGGCCGCGGGCTCGTAGCGACGATTCCAATACACGGCGTCCGCGCCGGTCTCGGCCAGCAGGCGGCGCAGCTCCGTCGCGGAGTCGCCGCGGGCGAGCAGGAGACGCGAGCCGCGCTCCCGCAGGGCGGCGTCGAGCGCGACGAGGGAGTGGTGCAGCCACCAGCGCGACGCGGCGCCCGGCGCCCAGCGCCCCTCGGCGGCGTCGTCGAGCACGAAGACCGGCAGCACCGGGCCGCCGCGCGCGAGGGCGGCGGCGAGGGCGGCGTTGTCGGACAGGCGAAGGTCCTGACGAAACCAAAGCAAAACCGGGGCGGAGGCGGCGGCGGACGAAGCGGGCACGCCGCCGAAAGAGCCTCGCCCGCCCGCCTTTGCAACCGGGAGCGCGACTTTGCGACGAGGAGCTGCCAGTGGAACGCGTTACTCCCCAACGCGTCGCCTCGCGGCCGCCCCGCAGCGGTGCAAGGGTCGGACCGGCGTCCCGCCCGTCCGCCACTGCGGGGGGCCGCAAAATCCCCTCGCCCCTCGCCGCACGTTTCCCAAATTTCCTCCGCTTTATGACGCTGACCTGGCTCGCCCGGGCCCACCCCGACAGCTCTTGGGCGCACCTTCCGACGACCGACTTTCCCGCCGCCGCCTCCCGCCCCGGCGCCCTTGCCGTGCTCCCCGTCCACGGCTTCGCCGACCATGGCATGGGCCTGCCGCTCGACCTGGAGGAGGTCGTCGCCAGCGCCTTGCTTTGCGACGCCGCCGCCGAGGCCTCGGCCCTCGCCGCGCCCTGCGTGCTGCCGCCGCTGCGCTTCGGCCCCGCTCCCTACCCGACCTGCGGCTGGTTTGGCGTCGAGCTCGAGACCGCCCACGACCTCGCCCTTGAGATCGCCCGCGGGGTAAAGTTTGCCGGCTTTGAAAAGCTGCTCCTGCTCTCCACCAACCCTTGGCACCGCGAATGGCTCGACGCCGCGGCGCGCGATATCCGCGTCGAGACCGGGCTGATCACCTACCGCATCCACCTCGGCTCGCTCGGGCTTGATTTTCATCCCGCCGCGCCCGAGGCCCAGCGCCTCGCCATCCAGGCGCTCGGAGCCGGACTGCTCGGTTTCCATCCCCTGCCCTCCGCGCCGCGCGAGGCGAGCGACGTGGATTTTCGCCCCGGCAAATGGGCCCATCCGCCGCCCTTGCCCTCCGGCCTCGTGTCACCCGAGCGCGCGGCCGAGGCGGAGACCTTGCGCGCGCAGACGGCCGAGCGTCTCGCGCGCCTCCTGGTCGAGGCCGCCTGGCACGGCCGCGGCCACGCCCCCCTGAGCAACCCCGCCAGCGCCCCCGCCGCCTCGCGCCCCGCCTCGGAGCCTCCGCCGCTCTGGCGCCCCTTTGGCGCGCGTTACCTCGGCGGCCTGCATCGCGAGGCGCTTCGGCAAGCCGCGCACCGCCCCAACACGCTCGTCATCCTGCCCACCGGCGCGATCGAACAACACGGCCCGCACCTGCCGGTCGGCGTCGACGCGATCCTCGGCCAGGGGCTGCTCTCGCGCGCGCTCGCGCAAATCTCGCCGGGCCTGCCCGTGCTGGTCGCCCCGCCCATCCTGGTGGGCAAGAGCAACGAGCACGCCGATTGGCCGGGCACGCTCTCGCTCAGCGCCCGCACCTTCTCGGCCTTGGTGCGCGCGCAGGTGGAGCAGTTGCACCGCCTGGGTTTTCAACGCATCGCGATCTGGAACACCCACGGGGGCAACAGCGCCGTGCTCGTGCCGCTCATCCGCGAGCTCCAAGGCCTGCCCGGCCTGCACATCGGCATGCTGCAAAGCGGCTTCAAGCCCCTGCAAAGCCCCCAGGAAGCGGTCTACGGCTTTCACGCCGGCGAGTGGGAGACCGCGCTTATGCTCGCCTTCGCCCCTTCGCTCGTGCGTCGGGCCAAGGCCGTCTGCCATTACCCCGCCCAGCTTGACGACGCCGGTGAACTGCGCCCCGAAGGCTCCGCGCTCACCCTCGGCTGGACCACCCGCGACATCGCCCCGCAGGGCGTGATCGGCGATCCCACCCTCGCCACCACCGAACGCGGCGAACACTGGGCCAACGACTGCGCCGCCGCCCTCGCCCAGCGCCTCAGCCGCCTCGTGCGCGGCTGAGGCGCTCGCCAGACCAAAACGCCCCTCGGACAAAGAACCGGCTGCCGCGGGTGTGCGACCCGGCGCCGCATCCGAATAACCCGCCTTACCGAGGAGGCGGGGCCTTGCAACGGGTTGCGCCTGCCGGGCGTCGCAACTCCGGCGCGCCGGGGCGAGCTTCGGGAACAGCCACCCATGTCTCCCCTCAAGCTAGCCCTGGGCGCGGCCGCGTTGGCGGTCGGTGCCGCCACTCTCGCCGCCTCTCCCGTCCGCATCATGGCGGTCGGCGACTCGCTCACCGAGAACGATCCCGGCTACCGCGGCCCGCTCGCCACCGCCCTGCGCGAGGCCGGCCACTCCGTGGAGTTTGTCGGCTCCCGCTCCGGCACCACCCGCCACGAAGGCTTCGGCGGCTTCACCATCGGCCCCGGCCCCTCCAAGGCCGACGAATGGACCAACGGCAAGGGCAACATCCACGCCCAGCTCGACCGCATGCTCGCCAACGAGAAACCGGACGTCCTCCTGCTGCTCATCGGCGTCAACGACTACTTCAACATCAAGAACGACCCCGACTACAAGGTCGACCGCGACGGCCCCGCGCGCCTCGCCGGTGTGCTCGACAAGATCCACGCCCTCAGCCCCTCCACCCGCGTCGTCTTCTCCTCCGTGCTGCCGGTCAAATGGGACGCCCAGTTCGCCCGTGGCTTCAACCGCGCCCTGCCCGCCCTCGCCGCCGAACGCCCCTTCGCCACCTTCGCCGACCTCAACACCAGCGTCGGCTTCACCGAGGGCGACTGGACCGACGGCCTCCACCTCAGCGCCTCCGGCAACGCCAAACTCGCCGCCGCCTGGTTCTCCGCCCTCGAGCCCGTGCTCGCCACGCTCCGTTCCTCTCCGAGCGCCTCCCCGGCCGCGCCCGCCCGCTGAGCCGCGACGTCTTTCCGCCGTGCCCATTCTCCACCTCGCCGACCACCACCTGGGTGACCTCGTCGCCCGCTACGAGCACGATTCCGCCGATGGCGCCGTCGCGCTCACCCTCGTGCCGCGCTCGCGGCTCGGCGAGCTCGTGCCCCGCCGCGAACGCCTGGAGGAAGCCGAGGTCTTGGAGATGCCTCCCCCGTGGTGCGAGGCGCCCGCCCGCCGGCTCGACCGCCTCGTGCAGGTGCAGTGCACGCGCGACGAACGCCCCGGCGGCTACGCCCAGGGCCGCACCCTGCGCAACGGCGGCACCACCCTCGCCCTTCGCTTCGAAGATCAGACGGTCGAAAACTTCCCCCACGCCCCCGACGCCGAGCCCGTCCGCGAGATCGTCACCCGCCTCGTCGGTCCGCACGGCCTGCGCGCGGTCCACCGCCTCCGCTGGACTCCCGGCAGCCCCGCCCTGCTCTGCCAGGTCGAGGTGAGCAACACCGGCTCCGAGCCCCTCGATGTCGAACACCTCGGCAGCTTCTCGCTCGACGGCCTCACGCCCTTCCATCGCTCCGATTCGCCCGGTCGCCTCTGGCTCCACCGCTTTCGCGGCGGCTGGAGCTCCGAGGGCCGCCTCGAAAGCACGCCCGTCGAGTCCCTCCACCTCGAACGCGGCTGGCAGGGACACAGCGTAAACGTGGAGCGCTTCGGCCAGGTGGGCTCCCTGCCCGCCCGCGGCTTCTTCCCCTGCGCCGTCGTCGAAGATGTCGCGGCCAAAGTCACCTGGGCCGCCCAGCTCCTCTGGGCCGGCTCCTGGCAGATGGAGATCTATCGCCAGGGCGACTGCCTGGTTTTCGCCGGCGGCCACGCCGACCGGGAGTTCGGACACTGGATCAAACGTCTCGCCCCCGGCGAGACGCTCGCCGCCCCGGCCGCCCTGCTCACCGTCGCCGACGGCGGCCTCGACGAGGCCTGCGACCGCCTCATCGCCGCCCGCGAAGCCGCCCTGCCCGCGCCGCCCGCCGGAGAGGAAACCCTGCCCGTGGTGTTCAATGAATTCTGCACCTCCTGGGGCGATCCCCGCCCGGAGGGAATCCTTGCCGCCGCCGAGCGCCTGCGCGGCTCCGGCGTGCGCTATTTCGTGATCGACGCCGGTTGGTATGCCGAGCCCGGCACGCTCTGGTTTGGCGCGCATGGCGACTGGCATGCCGGGACCAAACGCTTCCCCGGCGGCCTCTCCGCCGTGGCCTCCGCCCTGCGCGAACGCGGCTTCGTGCCCGGCCTCTGGTTCGAGTGGGAGACCTGCGGCCGCGACAGCGCGACCTTCCAGCAAAACGCCCTGCTGCTCCACCGCGACGGCGGTCCGGTCACCGTCTCCGATCGCCGCTTCCTCGACCTTCGTCTGCCCGAGGTCCGCCAGCGCCTCCGCGAACGCGTGCTCGACACCCTCGCCGAGGGC
Organism: Verrucomicrobiota bacterium; assembly: GCA_030604905.1. Taxonomy (GTDB): domain Bacteria; phylum Verrucomicrobiota; class Verrucomicrobiia; order Opitutales; family Opitutaceae; genus IMCC26134_A. Next base: position 13,027 of record JAUVVA010000041.1, read on the forward strand.
GGCTTCGGGTATGTGAAATTCGACTACAACGAGACGCTGGGCATCGGGGTCGACGGCGCGGAATCGCCCGGCGAAGGCCTGCGCCAGGTCATCCTCGCCACCGGCGACCTCTACGCCGAGGTCCGCCGTCGCCTGCCCGGCCTGGTGGTCGAGCTCTGCGCCTCCGGCGGGCACCGCCTCGAGCCCTCGCTGCTCGGCGAGGCCCACATGGGCTCCTTCTCCGACGCGCACGAGACGCCCGAGCTGCCGATCATCGCCGCCGGTCTGCACCGCCTCGTGCCCGTGCGCCAGTTGCAGGTCTGGGTCGTGCTCCGCCCCGGCGCCGACGCGCGCCGCCTGGGCTACGCGCTCGCCTCCGGCTTTCTCGGGCGCATGTGCCTCTCCGGCGATGTCTGCGGCCTGTCCTCCGCGAGTTGGCAGCAGGTGCGCGAGGCGCTCACGCTCTACGCCGAGGCCGCGCCGCTCCTGCGCGACGGCACCACGCGCCGCCACGGACCGCCCGTCTCGGTGTGGCGCCATCCCACGGGCTGGCAGGTGGTGATGCGGCTCGCTCGCGATCGCCGCCGCCTGCTCGTCGTGGCCCACGCTTTTGGCGACGACGTCCCGGCCGATGTGGACCTCGAGCTTCCGCCCGGCGAGTGGCGGATGAGCGGCCAGCTGGGCGGGACGCTTTCGGTGGAGACGCGCGGCGCCGTCGTCGAGGCGCTACCCGGCGAAATCGAGCGTTCGGGCGGCGTGGCCACCCTGCGCCCCGGCACCTTGGTCGCCCGTCGTCTGCGCTGGCGCACCGCGGGCGCCTTCTCCGCCGCCGTGGCGCTGCTCAGCCTCGCTTGAAGCGGCCTGGGCGTCCCGCCCGCCCATCTTCCGAGCCGACGGACGGCCCGTGACAGCTCCTAGCGCAGGCCGCAGGCGCGGCGCGCGCGATCGAGCACTCCGGCCGCGATGGCGCGGGCGCGCTCGGCACCATCACGCAACACCGAGTCGACATAAGCGGGATCGGCCTCGAGCTCGGCGCGCCGGGCTCGCGCGGCGGCGAAGTGGGTCCACACCTGCTCGAAGAGCGCCTTCTTCAGGTCTCCGTAGCCGAGGCCGCCGGCGCGCAGGCGCTCCTCCATCTCCCGAGCGTAGGCCGGCTCGGCCACGACCTTGAGCAGGCGGATCGCGATGTTCTGGTCGGCGTCGGGCTTGGGCTCGGCGGGCGTGCGCGAATCCATCTGGATGCCCATGATTTTTTTGCGCGTGGCCTTCTCCTCGCCGAAGAGCTCGAGCGTGTTGCCATAGCTCTTGCTCATCTTTTGCCCGTCGAGGCCCGGCACCACCGCGGACTCGTCGCGAATCACCGACTCGGGGATCACGAAGGTCTCACCGTAGGCGAGGTTGAACTTGATCGCCATGTCGCGCGTCATCTCGACGTGCTGCTTCTGGTCGCGCCCCACCGGCACGTGCGTGGTGTCGTAGAGCAGGATGTCGGCGGCCATGAGCACCGGGTAGGTGAAGAGGCCGACGTTGGCGGCGAGGCCGCGCGCGGTCTTGTCCTTGTAGCTGTGGGCGCGCTCGAGCAGGCCCATCGGAGCGAGGGTGCCGAGCATCCAGGCGAGTTCGCAGACCTCGGGCACGTCGCTCTGGCGCCAGAGCACGGCCTTTTTCGGATCCAGCCCGCAAGCCAGCCAGTCGAGCGCCACCCCGCGCGTGTAGTCCCGTCGCTTCTGCGGATCGGTGAGCGAGGTCATCGAGTGGTAGTCGGCAATGAAGTAGAAACAGTTGCCCCCCTCCTGCGCGGCGATGGCGGGCTGCATGGCGCCGAGATAGTTGCCGAGGTGGAGGATGCCGGAGGGCTGGATGCCGGTGAGCGTGCGCATGACGAAAGTCGGAGGGGTGTCGAAAGTCGAAGGTCGTCGGTCGAATGTCGAGTCCCGCGCGGCGAGGCCCCGCCCATGACCGAGCAGCCCGCGGCCTGCGCAGGGCGCGCAGGGAGGATCCCGTTCCCAACACCTCGCGCTCAATCCCGCCGCGGCAGATGCGTCACCTGGCCGCGCTGGCGCGCGATGGTCTCCGCCGGCAGGTAGCCGGTGAGCACGGTGCCGGGGGCCACGAGGGCGCGGCGGCCGAGCACGCTGCCGGGGTTGAGCACGGCGTTGCAGCCCGCCTCGGCCCCGTCGCCGAGGATCGCGCCAAACTTCCGCAGGCCGGTCTCGTAGGTGCGCTCCGTGGTGCGCACGCTGATCGGCTTTTGGTCGAGGCGCAGGTTGGAGCAGATCACGCCCGCGCCGAGGTGGGCGCCGTTGCCCAGGACGGAATCGCCGACGTAGGAAAAATGCGGCACCTGCACCTTGTCCATGAGCAGACAGTTCTTGAACTCGCAGGAGTTGCCGAGCACGCAGCCGGCGCCGACGATCACGTTGCCGCGCACGTAGGCGCCCGGGCGGATCTCGGTGCCCGGACCAATCCAACAGGGGCCGATCAGCGTGCAGTAGGCGGGCAGCTTCACGTCGGACGCGAGATGCACCGGCCCTTGCAGATGCACGCCGGGCGGCAGGCCCGCCCAGAGATCGGGCGGAGGCAAGGCGGCGAGCGCCGGCCCGATCGCCCGCAACCATTGCCACGGCTCGGCCTCGGCGGGAAAAAACGAGGCGAACTCGGCGAGCGAGGGCGGGAGCGCGAAGAAATCGGCGGCTTTCATCGATCGGGTGCCGAAGGCGGCGGCATCAGGCGCGGTCGCGCAGCAACCAGCCCTCGCGGACCATCAGCTCGGCGTTTTGCACCGCATTGAGCGCGGCGCCCTTCCAGAGGTTGTCGCCGCTCACCCAGAAGGAGAGACCGTTGTCGAAGGCGGTGTCGACGCGCAGACGCCCCACCCCGCACTTCACCTTCTCGGCAAAGTCGAGCGGCGTGGGATACTTCTTGGCGGCGGGCTCGTCCACCAACTCCGCTCCGGGGAAGGCGGCGATCGCGGCTCGCGCCTGCTCGAGGTTGACCGGGCGCTCGAACTCGGCGTTGACCGCGATCGAGTGCGCCCGCACCACCGGCACGCGCACACAAGTGGCGGAGACGCGCAGCTCGGGCAGGCCCATGATCTTCCGGCTCTCCAGGCGCATCTTCTCCTCCTCGCCGGTGTAGCCGTCGGCGCCAAAGGTATCGATCTGGGGGATACAGTTGAAGGCGATCTGGTAGGGATAGACCTTGTGCGAGAGCGGCTGGCCGGCCGAATGCGCGGCGATCTGCTCGGCCAGTTCCTTCACCGCCTCGGCGCCGGTGCCGGAAACGGACTGATAAGTGGCGATGAACACGCGCTTCAGGCCGAAGAGCCGATGCAAGGGCCAGAGGCCCATGAGCATGACCGCGGTCGAGCAATTCGGGTTGGCGATCAGGCCCTTGTGCGTGCGCAGGCCCTCGGGATTGATCTCCGGCACCACCAGGGGCACGTCCGCCTGCTGGCGATAGGCGGAGCTCTTGTCGATCACCGTGCAGCCGCTGGCGATGGCGTCGGCCGCGAGCGCGCGCGTCACCGAGCCGCCGGCCGCGAAAAAGGCGAGGTCGACGCCCGCAAAGGCGCCGGCCTTGGCTTCCTCAATCACCAGGGTCTGGCCGCCATAGGACACCGTTTTCCCGGCCGAGCGCGCGGAGGCGAAGAGCCGGAGACGGCTCATCGGGAATCGGCGCTCATGGAGCAACCGGACCAGCTCTTGACCGACGGCGCCGGTGGCGCCGACGATACCAACAACATTATTGCGCGTGCTCACGATGGAAGAAAAGAGGGAGTTGGTCACCAAAACCTGCCAACGGCTGGGCATCAAGCCCGCAGACCGGCTGCTGCTCGTGCGCATCTCCGCGCAGACCCTGCAGCTCTACCGCGGCGGCGAGCTGGTGCGCGCCTTTGCCGTCTCCACCTCCGCCCGCCCGCCCAGCAACCTCAAGGACTCCCTCGGCACCCCGCGCGGACTGCACGAGATCGCCGAGCGCATCGGTGGCGAGCAACCGCTCGGCATGGTGTTCAAGGGCCGCCGCCCGACCGGGCGCCACTATCTCGAACATGAGGACGACGGAAACCTCATCACCAGCCGCATCCTCTGGTTGCGCGGCCTCGAGCCCGGGGTAAATGCCGGCCGCGACGCCGAAGGGCGGGTCGTCGACACCTACGAGCGCTACGTCTACATCCACGGCACCAACCGCGAGGACCGCATCGGCCAGCCGCAGAGCGCCGGCTGCGTGCTCCTCGGCAACCGCGACATGGTGGCCCTCCACGACGAGGTCCGCGTCGGCGATCACGTCTGGATCATCGATTGATTCGGTAGACGGGGCCGGCCGCGCCAAACGACCAGGGCGGCCCCGCGCCCCTGGCCCGTTTACTCGTGCGCGAGGCGGCGCTTCCGTGACGAAGGTGCGCGGCGGGTGGCGTAGTTTCCACCCATTACCGGAATGCGCATTTTCTGCTACCTTCGCCGCAACCCCGCCGCACCCCGCCCAGACAGGCGTAATCCTACGCCCCTGTCCGGGCACGGACGCTGCAAAGCACCCCAAGCATCATGCACCACATCGCATCCACCCGCCGGCCTGCTTCCCCGCGCTCCGCCTTCACGCTCATCGAGCTGCTCACGGTCATCGCCATCATCGGCATTCTCGCGGCGATTCTCATCCCGACCGTCGGCGCGGTGCGCGAGAGCGCCCGCTCCGCCGCCTGCGCCTCCAACCTGCGCCAAATCGCCATGGCGGTCCTGCTCTTCACCGAGTCGAACGGTGGCCGCCTGCCCGGCTCCAATACCGTCACCATCAATCGCGGCGTCTGGAACCCCGAGGTCAACACCACCAACTTCGCGAATCAGAGCGTGGTCGAAAGTTCGGCGCATCTCTCGACCCGCATCGCCGGTTACCTCGGCACCGCCCGATCCGGCGCGCTCTGGCGCTGCCCTTCCAACAGCGAAGGCGCCCGCCTCAGCAACGAAGGCAACCCCACCCGCGAGATCACCTACATCCTCAACCAAAACCGCACCGCCTCCACGGGCATGGTTCCCCCCTCGCCCTTCGGCACCAGCGCCGGCGGCGGCGTGCTCCCCGCCCGCCTCTCCGACATCCGCGCCGCCGCCCACCCCGACAACCCCGGCGTCGATGCCAACGGCCGCCGCTGGAGCGAAATCACCGAGCTCTCCCGCATCTGGATGATCTCCGACGCCGACAGCATCAACTACGGCGGCTTCAGCGGCTACCCGGCCGAAACCGCCTCCAACGCCGTGCCCATGGCCCACCGTGGCGGCCGCAACTACGCCTTCTTCGACGGCCGCGTCCAATACTTTAAAGCCAGCAATCTGCCGGCCAATCCCTGAGCCACCTCGCATCCCTCTCGCTCCTTGAGCCCGACCTCGCCGGTCGGGCTTTTTTTGCGCCGCCTCTCAGCGATCAAAATCAAGCACGCCCAGCCTCCGCCCGTCGCGCCCGGTTGGCGGCGCATCGGCCAACACGCACCCCATCGGCGACGCCAGCCACCCCGCCTATTTACGCACGTAGCCCCCACTGTAGTTGACGCTCAACTACGTCGACCGACCGCGGCCATCGATGCCCCGAACCCGCGGCATCCACCGCGCCATCGGACATCGGGCCTTGGACATTCGATAGTTCGCGAAGCGGCGCTGGGCATGGCGTAGCTCCCCCCCCTTGGCCGAAGTCCGCGCCTGGGCTAAACTCCTCCCATAAGCCACTGCGCTCCCCACGCATTGGCCGTTCTTCTAATCCCGCCGCCCCAACACCCCCACCTCGCATGGCGTAGTTCTACGTCACGCCGAGGGCACACCCGCTGCAACCACCCCTGGCATCATGAGCACACGACTCCTTCGCCCATTTTCGACCACCGCCCGCCGCGGCTTCACGCTCATCGAGCTGCTCACCGTCATCGCCATCATCGGCATCCTGGCGGCGATCCTCATCCCCACCGTCGGTGCGGTGCGTCAGAGCGCCCAGGCCTCCGCCTGCGCCGCCAACCTTCGCCAGATCGGCATGGCGGTCCTCGCCTTCGCGCAAGACAACCGCGACACCCTGCCGGCCGGCCGTGACACCACCACCGGGGAGTGGACCGGCATTTTCCGCGGCGTCCGCGAACCCTCCACCGCCGCCGCCGTCTCCTTCGCCGAGAGCGGATCGCAGCTCTCCAACCACATCAACCGCTACCTTGATGTCGGCCGCACCGGCAGCCTCTGGCTCTGCCCAAGCAACCGGGCCGTTCAGGATGCGACCACCCAGCACGGCGCCTCCCCGAACAACCGCATGTCCTACCTCGTCAACAACCGCGGTCCGGGCATGGCGGTCAACGTGCAGACCTCGCCGCGGAGCTTCTTCGGCACCACGCAGACTTCGGCGACGGCCGAGGATCGCCGCCCCAAGCGCCTCTCCGAGATCGAGCGGGGCTTTGCCGCCGGCCCCTCCAGCAGCGGCCAGACGGCCGACGGGCGTCTCTGGCGCGAGATCGGCGGTCTTTCGCGCATCTGGATGATCACCGACATGGACAGCGCCAACTACAACAATTCGAGCAGCGGCGGCACGTCCTTCATCCCCGCCGTGGGCGAGCCCGGCGCCGTGCCCATGCCCCACCGCGGCGGCCGCAACTACGTCTACTTCGACGGCAGCGTCCGCTTCCACAAGGCCGACAACCTCCCCGCCAATCCGTAAACTTCGTATCCTCTTTTCCGCTACATCTTTTTCCAGCCACCACCACCAGACATGAACAGGATCCCAAGCTCCTCCGCCAAGCGCGCCGCCCTCGCCGCCACGCTGCTACCCATCCTAACGACCTTCACTTACTCTCAAGTTGTCGGTTGGGATGGAGGAACAGGCGGAAACTTCCGTGTTTGGTCTTCGGCCACCACGTGGAGCAACGACGAGGTCCCTACATCAACTACGGATGTCGTAATCGGTAACACGGAACTGGGAGGCACCACAACACTACTTGGAGGCGGCAGCTATCTCGCTCTTTCTGCGCAAGCCTCTCGCTTCGACGCAAATGCTCGCAGCATCACGTTCACCAATGAACGAAACCAGTTCCCAAACGGGACTCTCGATTTCAGAAACTCGAGTGCCACGACCGCTCAAATTGGGACCCTAACATTACACACCCCGCAAGGCCTCTCCGCGGTGACACTCACGAGTGGAAACGTAACGCTCTCTTCGCGGACAATTGCCGCATACATGCAGCTTAATTTGAACTATTCAGGTCTAAGGGATTTTAATATCGCTAGCGGGAGCACTCTATTTCTCGACGGAAGCAACAACAGCGCCACAGGACAAACGACAGTCCCGTTCGTTACTGGAACAGGCGGCATTAATAAAACCGGCCTCGGAACCCTTCGCTTGAACGGCGGCAATAATTTCGCTGGCTTAACTATTTCCAGCGGAACCGTTGAGGCGGGACGAGTAGGCTCTCTCGGAACGGGCACCGTGACGATAGGCACGGCTGGCGGAGCAAATGCTAGCTTGATTCGTTACCTCGGAGGATGGGACATCGCCAACAACATCGTAACTGCTTCGGGCGCAACTGGAACTCTAACCCTGGGAACAGTAGCCAATCTAGTAACTGACAACAACGACAGCCGGTTCAACGGATCGATAACGTTGAACAGCAATTTGACCGTTGAAACGAATTTGGTGGGTCCCGAAGGGACTCGTCGAGGCATTAACCTTAACGGAGCCATAACAGGTGACGGCGGTATCACTAAAATCGGAACGGGCAACGTCCGCTTTACCGGAAACAACAGCTACGCTGGGACTACAACGATCTTGGAAGGGACCGTTGAGATTGGCCTAAACATCGCGGCAAGTGGAAACGGCCTCACTGGGTCATTTGGCAGTGGCAACGTTGTCAACCATGGAGAGATTCGCATCAACCGCCTCAATAATTACACCCTAGGCAACACCATCAGCGGCACCGGCAAGCTAACGCAGGCTGGCTCGGGCATCACCACCCTCACCGCAGCCAATTCCTACACCGGCGACACGGAAATCTTTGATGGAGGGTCCATCGTGCTTGCGGAGAACGCCGAGCTTCGATTCCGCCTCGCGAACAACAACAGCAGCAACTCCGTTTTCGGTGCCGGCAGCGCGTCGTTCTTCGGCACCTTCGTTGTCGACCGCTCCGCGGTCACGGACGCCATCGGCACCTGGAATTTGGTCAACGTCGCCACCCTGAGCGAAATGTTCAGCGGAAGCTTCACGCTCCGTTTCCTGGACCAACAAGCCGAATTCGAGAGCGTCGGTGGAGGGCAGTATTCCAGCGGCGATTGGGTCTTTGATACCAGCACCGGTAATCTTTCGCTCATCCCCGAACCCTCCGCCTTCGCCGGTTTCGCCGGCCTCGGCGCCCTCGGCTTCGCCGCCCTGCGCCGCCGGCGCCGCTAAGCCGCCTTCCCCACCGCCCTTCGCTGCCGCGCGAGGGGCGCTTTTGTATACCACGACTCCCAAAAGCTTCTCTCGACCTGGCCGCACCTCCCTTCACACGCCTGCACGCGCACTATTACATCGGTCATGGGTCATTCGCCATTGGTCATTCCATAGCGTCGCTCCGCGGCGCGATGGCGTATCTCCTCCCCCTACACAACCCGCGCGACCTGAGCTAAACTCCCTACGCTTTCCTCAACAATCCCCGCTACCTCCGCAGTGTCTTGCACCTCAACCCGAGCATCCAGCCTCCAAATGGCGTAGTTCTACGTCACCTACGCAGGCACAACGACTGCAAGTGTTTCAGCACCGTCCCTTCGCTCCAGCAATTACAATGAAACGCGCCTCAAAACAAAAATTCGCACTCACCGGAGGAGCCCTCCTCGCCCTATCCCCTTGGGCCCACGCACAGAACGCTTTCTTCAACGGCGGGACCACCACCAGCCTGAGCGCTAACGCGAGTTGGAGCACAACCCCGGCTTGGGACGGCACCACGAATCTATTCGTGGGAGCCTTGCCTGAAGGTGGCATAAACAATCGAATTGGCACCTCCGGAAATCTCACCTTTGGAACAGCGCGAACCATCCGCTCTATCGATTTTGACAACTCGCTTGGCCGATTCCCTGGCGATGTTTTACGCGTTGCCCCCACTCAAACCCTTACCTTCGGAAGCGCCAACGCTGATTTCGCCGGAGTCGAGATCATGCGCGTTCGAGGCGGCATCGAAACAGGGACGCTCGACAACTATATGGGGACCGTGGTTTGGGCGGATGCAGGCACAACAAACCGCACCATTAGCCTTCCCTATACAGGTCGGGCCGACGTCAACGTGGTCGGCGCGGCGGACAGATTATATCTGGGCCTCTCCACCGCCAGTCTGGACCCGTGGGCAGGTGGAAATGTCACTGTGTCAGGTAGCGGCGGAATCAACAAGACCGGAGTCGGAACGCTTTTTCTTCGCGGATCCAACACGTTCTCGGGTGGGCTAACCATCAGCAGCGGCACGGTGAGCGTTATAGCCCAAGCCGCGCTAGGAAGCACCACTGCAGCCAACACCAGCGCCGTAATTCTCAATGGTGGAACAATGGAATACACCGGGGCGGGGGCTGAAACGTCTGCTGCCAACCGCGGTTTCCAAGTAGGTGCGAATGGAGGCACAATACGGATCGCGAACTCGACAGCCAACCTCACGCTCAGTGGCCCACTGACCAATGTAGATCCCAACACCCCGACAAGCCTGACAAAAACTGGCGCCGGCACCCTTACTCTCAACAACTCTGGTAACGCGCTAAACGGTCCCCTGACCATCGCAGAAGGCACCATCTCATCGACCGTCACAAACCTTGGCACGATCAACAATATCGTGATCAACGGAGGAGGCTTGAATTTTACCTCAGGTGTGAACGCCAGCTCGGGAAGCTCTCGCGCCTTCCAGATTGGCAGCAATAACGGCACGATCAGTGTCTCCAACGCGAACGTAAATGTAACCATCAATGGAAACATCGATAATGCGAGTGGCGCCACGAGCGCCACTCTGACCAAAACCGGACCCGGCACGCTTACAATAGCTGGTAACAACAACCTGAGCGGTTCCTTTGTCATCGCGGAAGGCACCGTCGCGATCAGCGCTCCCGCCCGCTTGGGCACCTTGCCCGGCACCGCTGTCGCGAACGCGGTTGTGATCGATGGCGGAACACTCGATTACACCTCCAGCACGAGCGGCTTGTCAGGAGGCAACCGTGGTTTCCAAATCGGTCCCAACGGAGGCACCATTCGCGTTTCCAACTCGAATGGCACCTACGAAATCGGTGGTATTCTCGCCAACCAAGATAGCAACGCACCGACCACCCTCTTCAAAACCGGTCCCGGCACACTCGCACTTACATCTGGTGGAAATTCTTTCCGGGGCTCCTTGTTTATCAACGAAGGCACCGTCTCGGTCGGAGCACCTGGGAACCTAGGAACGTCCGCGGTTTTAAACCCAGACGCCGTGATTCTCGCTCCAGGCACCACACTTGGGGCCGGCTCTGCGATCGCTTCCCACCCCAATCGCGGCTACCGCATCTCCGACAACTCATTCCTTCGCACGCCCACGAATTTCCGCATCGCCGGCCCGATCCAGAATGCCACGGGCCAAGCCGGCCAGATCCGCAAGATCGGCGATGGCACGCTTTGGCTCGAGAGCGGGACGATGAACATCACCGGAGGAACCCGCATCGAGTCCGGCCGTGTGGTGCTTGTGGGTAACAATAGCACCTCCCGCACGCTTGGCGGCACCAATGGCCTTGGAGTCACTGCCCTCACCGGCACCACCTTCGAAGGCCACGGAACGGTGGTCGGCAACTCCTCCTTCGAGACCGGCTCGATCCTCCGTTTTACACAGTTCAACAACCCCGAAAGCACGAGCCTTCCTACTGCCCTCACCGACTTCGCCGGTCTTACATTCAACGGAAACGTCGCCTTCGGCGACATAACCCTTGCCTACGATCTAGGCCAGATCGGCACCAGCCACACCGCGGGCCTCAACTCGGACCGAATGATTGTCAACGGGACCTTGGATCTTGGTTCTCTCCGCTTCGATAACTTTACGTTCGGCACCCAACAGGGCGGCTCCGTAGGCGCCACGCTGGTCTCCAATACTTATCTGCTGATCGTCGCCGATACCTTCACCGGAGGACTCAGTGAAAGCGCTAGAAGCGGCTTCATCAACTTCTCCGGCAACGATTGGAGTGCTAGCGTTGCCAGCACGCTGTCCATAGAAGCCCTAGACGGCGGAAAGATGGGCCTCGTCCTGACAACCATCCCCGAGCCCTCCGCCTTCGCCGGCTTTGCCGGGCTTGGCGCTCTCGGCTTCGCCTCCCTGCGCCGGCGCCGCCACTAAATCTTCCCGCCTGTTCGTGTGTGTCGTCTCCACCGCCCTCCGCCCTCGCCGGCGGAGGGCTTTTTTGTATCCACTCCAACGATACGCCCTCGCGGCATTTGGTGCAGGTCATTCGTCATTGGTCATTGGTCATTGGTCATTGGTAATTGGTCATTGGACATTCCCGCGCCAGCGGGCGTCATTCCCACGCCAGCGGGCGTCATTCCCGCGCGAAGCGCGGGCGGTTCCCGCGCAACGCGCGGGCGTAGGCGCCCACCCTGTGCCCCCTCGCCAAGCCATGGCATGATCTCACTCGTCATGCACCCTGCGCCGCTTCCGCTCGCCGCCCGCGATTTCGCCGCGTCCGCCTCCGTCGCGCATCCGCCGCTCGTCCTCCTCCACGGCCTCCTCGCCTCCTCCCGCCACTGGCACACCGCCGCCGGCGAACTCGCCGTCCGCCGCCCGGTCTTCGCGCTCGATCTCCGCAACCACGGCCGCTCCCCGCGCGCCGCCACCATGGACTTCCCCGTCATGGTCGCCGACCTCCTCGCCTGGCTCGACGCCCGCGGCCTCGGCCAGATCGACCTCCTCGGCCACAGCATGGGCGGCAAACTCGCCATGGCCTTCGCCTGCCGCCACCCCGAGCGCGTCCGCCGCCTCGTGGTCGTCGACATCGCCCCGCGCCCTTACCGGATGCCCTCCCACGTCGCCGAGTTTCGCGCCATGCACGAACTCCGCCTCGACTCCCTCCGCTCCCGCGCCGACGCCGAGATGCGCCTCGAAGGCCGCGTGCCCGACGCCTCCATGCGCCAGTTCCTCGCCGGCAACCTCGAGCGCGATCCCGCCAGCGGCGCCTGGCGCTGGAGTTTCGACCTCCTCGCCCTCACCGCCGCCCTCCCCTTCCTCAAGGGCAGCCCGCTCGCGCCCGCCGACCGCTTCGCCGGCCCCGCCCTCTTCCTCGCCGGCGAACGCTCCCCCTACGTGCAGCCAGCCGATCTGCCGCTGATCGAGACCCACTTCCCCGGCGCCCGCCTCATCCGCCTCCCCCGCTCCGGTCACAACCCCCACCTCGAGAGCCGCGCCGACTTCCTCGCCGCCCTCGAACGCTTCCTCGACTAGCCGCCGGCCAACCACGCCCCGTTAACCGACCTCCTTGGTCATGTCAGACCAGCGCCTCAAACGCGCTCGAGGACATCGGTCATTGGTCCTTTCCCCCATGCGCTTTCCGCTCCTCCTCGCCGCCGCCGCCCTCGCCCTCCTCAGCGGCTGCACCCCTCGAACCGAGCACCGCGCCTCCACCGCCGCCCCCGCGCCAGCAAACGCGACCGATCTGCCCACCTTCATCTCCGCGCACGATCTGTCCGCCCGCCTCGCCACGCCCGAGGCCGCCCGCCGCCTCTCCGATCTACCCCGCTCCCCCGCCTCGCCCTTCGCCGCCGATCCCACCGCCGCGCCGCGCGTCGCCGCCGCCCTGGACGCCTTCGCCGGCTGGGCCGCCCGCGCCGAGCAACTACTCTCCGCCCCCGCCAGCGATCCCGCCGCCCGGGCCGCCCTCCTGGCCGCCGCCCCGGCCCTTCTCGCCGAGCGCCGCGAGGCTCTCCGCTGGCTCATCCGCCATGACCCGGAGCTCGCCCTCCAGGCCGTCGCCTCGCCGCGCCTCCGCTCCCTCCTCCCGCCCGACCTCGCGCCCCTGCTCGAGACCGTCCTCGCCGGCCGCGGCGACCTCCTCGTCGACATCGCCTGCGGCCTGGCCCCCGGCGCCACGCTCTCGCCCGAGCTCCCCGGCTCCGGCCTCACGCGCACCCTCGTGTATGAGGGGAGCGAATACCGCGCATTCACCCACGGCCTCCGCCTCGACCTCGCCACCAAGCGCGACCTGCCCTTCCAGGGCGTCGCCGTCGACGACCTCGTGGCCATTCGCGACACCGGCGTGCTCCCGGCCGATCCCGCCGACCCGCTCGCCGCCCGCCTGCTCGACGAGCGCGGCCTCCCCGCCCCCGCCGGGCCCGCCTACTTCCTCGGCGACGAGCTCCGCTCCGCCGCCTCGCCCCAGGCGATCGAGCTCGCCAGCGCCGAGCAAATCGCCGCCGAGACCGTCGCGGGCCCCGAGGGCGCCTTCGCCGACTCCCCCTGGACCGAGGGCGCCAAGACCCTCCTCTTCATCCGCGTCGCCTGGTCGGATTCCCTCGAAGGCTGGGAGCCGCTCACCCTCTCCCTCGCGCAGTCGCGCATGGAGACCGTGGCCCAGTTCTTCCGCGAGAATTCCCAGGAGCTCATGACGCTCTCGACCACCTTCACCCCCACCGTCCGTCTCCCGCGCACCGCCTCCGACTACGGGGCCCTCGGCTGGACCACGCTCCTCGCCGACGCCCGCGCCGCCGCCCTCGCCGCCGGGTATCCGCATAACAACTATACCTTCTACACCGTGGCCAGCGGCTCCGTGCCCGGCTACACCTGGGGCGGGCGCGCCTTCGTCGGCGGCACCGCCTCCCACCTCCACAACGACTTCACCCTCCGCGTCATCGCCCACGAGCTCGGCCACAACCTCGGCCTCCAGCACGCCAACTACAACTACACCCCCTCCGAGAACCCGCTCTCCCGCAGCGCCTACGCCCACGCCCCGAACAACTCCCCCAGCCAGGGCTACGGCAACCGCTACGACATGATGAGCGCCAACGGCACCGCGCTGCACAACCATTTCTCGGCCCGCGAAAAAGCCCTGCTCGATTGGCTGCCCTCCTCCTCGATCGCCGTCCACACGAGCGGCGTCCACCGCGTCTTCCGCCACGACCACGCCTCCGCCACCGGCCTCCGCGCCCTCCGGGCCCCCTCCGGCGACCCCACCCGCACCTTCTTCTGGCTCTCCCACCGTCGCGCAATCCCCGGCAACGGCTTCCTCGCCGCCGGCGCCGAGTTCCTCTGGGGCAACACCAACGCCTCCGGCCAGAGCCACCTGCTCATCGACACCACCCCCTTCTCCGACGACGGCCCGCACCGCGACAGCAACACCGCGGACGACAACGACAAGGTCGACGCCGCGCTCACCGTCGGCCGCATGTTCGGCAATCCCGACAACGGCGTCTGGTTCACCGTGCTCGGCCAGGGCGGCAGCGCCCCCGCCGAGTGGATCGACGTCGCCGTCGAGATCGGCAATTTCTCCCGCAACCGCCCGCCCGTGGTCGCGCTCTCGCCCGCCACCGCCACCGTCTCCACCAACCAGTCGCTCACGCTCACCGCCACCGCCTCCGATCCCGACGGCCACCCCGTCACCCTCTCCTGGGATTTCGGCGACGGCAGCTTCGCGGGCGACCAGACGAGCGTCACCAAGTCCTGGTCCTCCTCCGGTCATCGCGTCGTCCGCGTGGTCGCGGTCGACCGCCGCGGCGGCGTCGCCTCGGCCCGCTCCGTCGTCCGGGTCGGCTCCCCCTCCACCTTCACCGCCTCCGGCCGCGTCCTCGACGCCGACGGCCAGCCCGTCGAGGGCGTGCGCGTGCACAACGGCATCGTCGGCACCGGCTATCGCGGCTCGCGCACCGACAGCGATGGCCGCTTCACCGTGCCCAACCTCGCCTCCGGCTCCCACACGCTCGAGGCGCGCAAGGAGGGCTACACCTTCGAGCCGCTCTTCACCAATCCCGCCACCGTCACCACCGCCACCACCGGGCTCGATTTCGTGGCCATCAGCCAGCCCGCCCCCTTCGTCATCGTGGACAACTCCGACACCAGCGCCGCCGGCTTCTCCCTCACCGGCTCCTGGACCTCATCCAGCGCCGTCTTCGGCTACTTCGGCGGCAACAACCTCCACGACAACAACGGCGGCAAGGGCCAGCGCAGCGCCACCTTCCGCCCGAATCTGAGCGCTCCCGGGATCTACCGCGTGTTCATCCGCCACACCTCCACCAGCGCCCGCGCCACCAACGTCCCGGTCGACATCGTGCACTCCAACGGCGCCGGCGGCCTCGCCACCACCACCGTCACCGTCAACCAGCGCATCAACGGCGGCACCTGGTTCCCCCTCGGCACCTACGCCCTGCCCGCCGGCCCCGACGCCCTCGTGCGCATCCGCAACGACGGCACCGACGGCTTCGTCGTCGCAGACGCCGTCCGCTTCGAGCTCGCCACCAACCAGCCGCCCACCGTCCGTCTCTCCGCCCCCCAGCCCGTCGCGCAAGAGCGGGGACTCGTGCCCGCCACCCTGCGCATCGAGCGCGACGGCGACCTCGATCCCTCCCTCGTCGTCCACCTCGCCCCGCTCGCGGTCGACGGCGACACCGACGGCGACGCGCCGCTCGCCACCCCGGGCCTCGACTACACCACGCCCCCCGCCACCGTCGCCCTCGCCGCCCAGGCCAGCTCCGCCGACATCCTCATCACCCCGCGCGCCGACACCCTCGCCGAGGGCGACGAATTGGCCGGCTTCACGCTCCTCCCGCCACCGGCGCCCGCCCAGCTCTGGGACTTCAACGAA
The DNA here is from genome assembly GCA_030604905.1 of Verrucomicrobiota bacterium. Lineage (GTDB taxonomy): Bacteria > Verrucomicrobiota > Verrucomicrobiia > Opitutales > Opitutaceae > IMCC26134_A. The sequence goes on from JAUVVA010000041.1 coordinate 28,770, forward strand.
GCCGCCGGCACCTCGCTCACCGGCGTCTCCAACGCTATCGACGGCGGCCTCTCCTGGAACACCGACATCACCGACATCACCACCACCGGCACGGGCTCGCTCCGCGTGCGCTACCATAACGCCAACACCTCCGCCTCCTCCTACGTGCCCTTCTCCCCCGCCCTCACCGGCGTCTGGCACCTCGTGCTCGAAACCACCGGCTGGACCTTCTCCGGCAGCGACGCCACCGAGGTGTTCCGCTTCGGCTTCATGACCGGGACCAACATTACCATCACCGCCCAAGCCGTGCTTCGCCGCACCACGGCCGGCGTCGAGCTCGGTGGCGAGGCCTTTGGCGGCGGCGTCGCCATCCCCTCCACGCTCATCACTCCCTCGATCAACACGAGCGACCCCTACACCTTTGTCCTCACCGTCGATGCCACCGCGCGCACGTATCGCCTCGCCTGGCGCGCCGGAGCCAGCGGCCCCTTCACGGTGGTGGGCAGCGCAGCCATCGACCCCACCCGCGCGCTTGGCGCCCTGCGCCTCAACGTGGCCAACCTCTTCGCCAGCACCACCTCGGAGCGGCTCGACATCGGCCGCATCACGCTCGGCCGCGCCGATCCCACCCACACGCCCTACCTCATCGGCTCACCCGCCGAGGCCTTCATCCTGATCCGCGACGATCCGCGCGACGACTGGCGCTTCCGCCGCTTCACCGCCGAGCAATTGGCCAACCCGGCAATCTCCGGCTGGGCCGCCGACCCCGATGGCGACGGGCTGAACAATTTTACCGAATACGCATTCGGCCGCTCGCCCCTCGTCCCCGACTCCACCGCGCTCACCACCCCGCTCACCGTGCAGATCGGCGACGCGCGTCACCTTGCCATCCGCTTCGTCCGCCGCGCCGACGCCTCCGGCCTCGCCTACTTCCCCGAGGCCACGGGCGATCTCGCCAATCCGCTCTGGCCCGACACCGCCCTGATGTTTGGCGCCCCCGTCGCCACGGAGGATCCGGACTACGAGGAGGTCACCTTCCGGGATCCCCAGCCCCTCGGCCCCACGACTCGCCGCTTCCTCCGGGTGCGGGTGAACGGGAACTGAACCAAAACCCCAAAGCGGCGGAGCGCCGGGCGCTCACACCGCGCCGCCCAGGTTGGCAATCTCCGCCAGCGCGGCCTCGCGCGCGGCGGCGGACACCGAGGCGACGCGCCAACCGGCGGCGGCCACGCGGGCCAGCTCGGCGCGCGTGAAACCCGCCTCGGCGGCGAGCGCCCGATATTCGTCGCTGAGGCTGTAACCAAAGACCAGCGGGTCGTCGGTGCTCACGGTGCAATTGATCCCGGCCGCCATCAGCGCGCGCAGCGGGTGCGCGGCCAGCGAGGGCACGACGGCGAGCTTCACGTTGCTCAGAGGGCAGACGTCAAAGGTGACGCCGCGCTCGGCCGCGAGCGCCACGACCGCCGGATCCTCGATGGCGCGCACGCCGTGCTGCACGCGGGTGACGCCGAGCTCGACGATGGCCTCGCGCACGCGCGCCGCGCCGTCGAACTCGCCCGCGTGGCACTTGGTGATCTTGCCCGCGGCGCGCAGGCGGGCCCAGCGCGGGGCGGTCCAGGGCTGCGTGGGCATGATCTCGTGACCGTGGAGGTCCACGCCGGCGAGTTCGTCCCAGTTTTCCAGGTCGTCGATCACCGCGGCGAGCGGGCCCTCGTGGTCGGAGCGCAGCATGCCGGCGAAGACGCGCACCTCGAGCCCGGCGGGCGCGGCGGAGCGGATGGCGGCGACGATCTCGCGCCCGGGCGTGCCGGTGAACTGCGTGACGGCGAGGTGGAAGGAGGTCTCGACGTAGCGGACGTTTTGCGCGACGTGCTTGGCGAAGATCGCGCGGGCAGCCTCGTGGTAACGCTCGGCGGAGGTGAACCAAGGCAGCGCGTGGCCGAGGAGGATTTCGTCGAACTTCGCGAAGCTCGGGAAACGGTAGTCGGGCGCGTGGGTGTAGAGGTTTTCCGGATACAGATCCGGCTTCCAGGCGTGGAGCAGCTCGTAGGGCAACGCGCCCTCGACGTGGAGGTGCGTCTCGGTCTTAGGCAGCGCCTGGATGAAGGAGTCGAGGTCGGACATTATTTTAAACCGCTAAATTGCGCTAAAAGACGCTAAACAGAACGGAACAGGGACGCTCAGCTCCATGCCGGGCTGGTTGATTTAGCGAAACTTAGCGTCCTTTAGCGGTTCCCTCATTTCCCGAGCAGGTAGTCGGGGTTCAGTTTTTGCAGGGCCTTCGGGAGGAAGAGGCCGTCTTTGCGGATGAGTTTTCCGTCAAACCACACCTCGCCGCCGCCGTATTCGGGGCGCTGGATGTTCACCATGTCCCAGTGCACCTGGCTCTTGTTGCCGTTGCCCACGCCTTCGTAAGCCTGGCCGGGCGTGAAGTGGAAGCTGCCGGCGATCTTCTCGTCGAAGAGGATGTCGCGCATCGGCTCGCGGATGTGCGGGTTGAAGCCGAGGGCGAACTCGCCGATGTAGCGCGCGCCGGGATCGCTATCGAGAATCTCGTTGAGGCGTTTGGTGTTGTTGGCCGTGGCCTCCACGATGCGGCCTTTCTTGAAGACGAGGCGCACGTTGTCGAAGGAGGTGCCGAGATAGACGGAGGGCGTGTTGTATTGGATGACGCCCTCGACGGAGTCCTTCACCGGACAAGAAAACACCTCGCCGTCCGGGATGTTGCGCTGGCCGCCGCACTCGCGCGCGCCGATGCCCTTGATCGAGAAGCTGAGGTCGGTGCCGGGGCCCTTGATCTGCACGCGGTCGGTTTTTTCCATCAGGGCCTTGAGCGCCTTCATGC
>JAUVVA010000130.1 GCA_030604905.1 Verrucomicrobiota bacterium
AGAAGATGAGCTACCTCGGCACCGCCGCCTGCCCGCCCTACCACCTCGTCTTCGTGATCGGCGGCACCTCGGCCGAGACCTGCCTCAAGACCGTCAAGCTCGCCTCGACCAAATACTACGACTCGCTACCCACCAGCGGCAACGAGCACGGCCGCGCCTTCCGCGATCTCGAGGCGGAGAAACTCGTCCTCAAGCTCGCCCAGACCACCGGCATCGGCGCCCAGTTTGGCGGCAAATACTTCGCCCTCGACGTCCGCGTCGTCCGACTCCCCCGCCACGGCGCCTCCTGCCCCGTCGGCGTCGGCGTCTCCTGCTCCGCCGACCGCAACATCAAGGCCAAGATCAACAAGGACGGCATCTGGCTCGAACAGATGGAGACCAACCCCGGCCGCCTCATCCCCGCCGCCCTCCGCACGCTCAAGGACGACAAGGTCGTGCGCATCGATCTGAGCCAGCCGATGGAGGCCATCCGCGCCGAACTCTCCAAGCACCCCGTGACCACGCGCGTGCTGCTCACCGGTCCGCTCGTCGTCGCGCGCGACATCGCCCACGCCAAGCTCAAGGAGCGAGTCGATGCCGGCCAAGGCTTGCCCGAATATTTCAAGAACCACCCGGTCTATTACGCCGGCCCGGCCAAGACCCCCGCCGGCTACGCCTCCGGTAGTTTCGGGCCCACCACGGCCGGCCGCATGGACAGCTACGTGGACCTCTTCCAATCGCTCGGCGGCTCCATGGTCATGCTGGCCAAGGGCAACCGCTCCAAGGCCGTCACCGACTCCTGCGCCAAGCACGGCGGTTTCTACCTCGGCTCGATCGGCGGCCCCGCCGCGATCCTCGCCAAGGAAAACATCAAAAAGGTCGAGGTGCTCGAGTATCCCGAGCTCGGCATGGAGGCCGTGTGGAAGATCGAGGTCGAGGACTTCCCCGCCTTCATCCTGGTCGACGACAAGGGCAACGACTTCTTCGCCAACGGCTGCGGCGCCTGCCTCCCCGCCAAAAAGTAGGCCGCTCGCTCCCCCGCCCAGGGCTGCTGACCTTGCCCGCACCTTCCTCGCTCAGAGAAACAGCAGGCGGAGGGCGGCGCCGGGGCGGGTGCGGGCCGCGGCGAGGTCCTGCACGTAGGCGAGGGCGTCCTCGTATTCGCGGCGGCGGCGGGCGGTCTCGCGTTGCTCCGGCGGCAGGAGCGCGGAGCGGAGGTTGGTCACGAGGAGCGTGGACTCGCGGTAGGGCGCGAGGCGTTTGAGCCCGGCCATCAGCTCGGCGCGCGCGAAGAGCGGCGTGGCGGAGCTGAGCGTGCTGAGCGCGTCCCAGTGGAAGAAGCCGTGGCCGGGCTGCCCGGCGAAGAAGGACTCGAGGAGGCGCGCGGCGGCGGCGGTGAAGGCGGCGTCGTAGCGGGCGGCGAACTCGGGGTGGGCGCGGGTTTGCTCCTCGAGCTCGGCGAGGCTGAAGGCGATCGCCTCCTGGATCTGGCGCGCGAGGTAGAGATCGTCGCCGGTCAGGCGGGCGAAGAGCGCGTTGACGAAGTGCAGGCGGCGCAGGTCGTCGCGAGACATGGTTCTATGGGAACCGCCAAGGGGCGCCAAAAGAGGCTAATCCAAACCGAAAACCGACGGATCGTATTAGCGAACTTTAGCGAGTTTTAGCGGTTCTCTCCTCCGGATTGCTTCCCGAGGTCCTTGATCTCGGAGACAAACTCGGAGACGTCGCGGAACTCCTTGTAGACGCTGGCGAAGCGGACGTAGGCGACGTGGTCGATCTTGCGGAGCTGCTCCATCACGCACTCGCCGATGGCGTCGCTCGGGATCTCGGAGTCGTGGCGCGCCTCGAGGATGTCCATCACGTCGTCGACGAGCATGCCGATGCGCTCGGGGTCGATGGGGCGTTTGTGGCAGGCGACGCGGATGGAGCGGGCGAGTTTTTCGCGGTCGAAGTCTTCGCGGCGGCCGTCGTGCTTGAGGACGACGACGCCGTCGCGCACCAGCGTCTCGATGGTGGTGAAGCGCGCGCCGCATTCGCCGCATTCGCGGCGACGGCGGATGCTGTTGCCCTCGCGGCTGATGCGGGAGTCGATTACCTTGTCCTCGATGGAGGTGCACTTCGGGCAGCGCATGGGGGGAAGAGCGGAAAACGGGTGACGAAGGGCGGGAGGCGGGGAGCCTCGGTGCGGACTCAGACCGCTTCGGCGCGGTCGAGTTTGAGGAAATTTTCGAGGAGCTTCATGCCGCCCTCGGTGGCGATGCTCTCGGGGTGGAACTGCACGCCCCAGATGGGGAGCTCCTTGTGGCGCAGGCCCATGATCTCGCCCTCGGCGGTCTCGGCGGTGATGTCGAGGCAGGCGGGCAGGCTGGCGCGCTCCACGAGCAGGGAGTGGTAGCGGGTGGCGGCGAAGTTTTGCGGCATGCCGCGGAAGACGTCGGTGTTTTTGTGGACGATGGGCGAGGTCTTGCCGTGCATGAGGCGCTCGGCGCGGACGACGCGGCCGCCGAAGTAGTGGCCGATGGACTGGTGGCCGAGGCAGACGCCGAAGATGGGTTTCTTGCCGGCGAAGGCGCCGATGATGTCGAGCGAGACGCCGGCCTCGGCGGGCGAGCAGGGGCCGGGGGAGATGAGCACGCGGTCGGGATTGAGCGCGAGGGCCTGCGCGGGCGTGATCTCGTCGTTGCGGAAGACGCGCTGCTCCACGCCCAACTGGCCGAAGTATTGGACGAGGTTGAAGGTGAAGGAGTCGTAGTTGTCGATGACGAGGAGCACGCGCGGAGGTGTTTCGAATCAGTGACAATGAGCCCCTTGCCCCTGCGGGGGCAAGCGTGGCGGTGGGGCGGGTCCAGGAGCTGTCTTCAAAATAAAGCGGTGTGTCGCTGGGAGAGCAGCCGGTTGAGGGCAAGGCGGGGGCGAGGGTGCAGGGCGCGGAGCGCCCTGCCCCTCGCGCCCAACGCCGCCCCCGGCCGGCTCCGCCCCAGCCCTTCGGGTGGCGAGGAAAAGGGGCTGGCCCGGCGTGTCATACTGTCGCTTCGCTCGGTAGCCCGAGGCGGCACGGGCCTCCGGCCCGCCTCCGCCTCGGCCGCCTTGGGCGAGCCCCTTTTCCTCACCACGCCACACCGCTTTATTTTGAAGACAGTTCCTAGCGCAGGGAACCGGCCTGGGCGGCGAGCGATTTCCGGATGCCGCCGCAGACCAGCTCGCAAAGCTCGAAAATCGACGGATCCGCCACCGCGTAAAAGACCTGCGCGCCTTCCCGGCGTCGACTGACGAGGCCGGCGGCGGCGAGGGTCTGCAGGTGGCGCGACACGTTGGTCTGGGTGCCGCCGGTGGCCTCGACGAGCGCGTTCACCGGCAGTTCCCCGTTCATCAGGCTCTGCAGGATGCGCAGGCGCATCGGCTCGCCGAGCACGGCGAAGCGCCGCGCCACTTGGTGCAGGGCCTCTTCTCCGAGGGGTTTTCCACCTTTGGGCATGGCCGGAACCAGGACCGGGCTTGACAATTAGGCAAGCATATGCGCATATGATCATACCATGAGCACCGAAACCGCTTCGTCCCTTCGTCTGGTCATCATCGGCGGCGTGGCCGCCGGCGCCTCGGCCGCGGCCCGCGCGCGGCGCCTCTCCGAGAGCGCCCGCATCACCGTGATCGAGCGCGGCCCCGACGTGTCCTTCGCCAACTGCGGCCTGCCCTACCACATCGGCGGCGAGATCGCCGACCGCTCGCGGCTGGCGGTGCAGACGCCCGAGAGCCTGGCGGCCCTGCTCAACCTCGAGGTGCGAGTGCGCACCGAGGCGGTGAAGATCGACCGCGAGCGCAAGGTCGTGGTCGTCCGGGACCTCCCGCCGGGCGGCGGAGAGAGCGAGTTGCCCTACGACAAGCTGGTGCTGGCCCCCGGCGCCTCGCCCTTGCGCCCGCCGCTGCCCGGCATCGACGACCCGCGCGTGCTCACCCTGCGCAACCTGCAGGACATGGACCGGATCAAGGTCGCCGCGCGGGCCGCCGGGCGGGTGCTGGTGGTCGGCGCGGGGTTCATCGGCCTCGAGATGGCCGAGCAACTCAAGCGCCTCGGCAAGGAGGTCGCGCTCGTCGAGGCGGTGGACCAGGTGCTGCCCCCGCTGGACCCGGAGATCGCGGCGCCGGTGGCGGAGGCGTTGCGGGCCGAGGGCGTGGAGCTCGTGCTGGGCGACCCGATCTCGGGTTTCGGGCCGGAGGGGGCGGGCCTCGCGGCGCTGCTCAAGTCGGGGCGTCGGCTCGCGGCCGATTTTGTCGTGCTCGCGATCGGCGTGAAGCCCGAGAGCGGCCTCGCCGCCGCGGCCGGGCTGGCGCTAGGCGCGCGCGGCGCGATCAAGGTGGACGCGTTCTTGCGCACCAGCGATCCCGACATCTACGCGGCGGGCGATGTGGTGGAGAGCACGGATCGCATCACCGGCGACGCGATGCACCTGCCGCTCGGCGGGCCGGCCAATCGCCAGGGACGCGTGATCGCGGATCACCTTTTCCGCCCCGCTCAGGCCCGGCCCTACCCGGGCCATCTCGGCACCGCGGTCGTGCGGGTTTTTGACGTCGCCGCCGGCCTCACCGGCTGGACCGAGAAGCGCCTCACGCAGGCGGGACGCGACTTTCGCGCCACGGTCGTGACGGATTATCAGCACGCGAGCTACTTCCCGGGCGCGGTGCCGCTCACCCTGAAGTTGCTCTGGTCGCCCGAGGACGGGCGCGTGCTGGGCGCGCAGGCGGTCGGCGCCGACGGCGTGGACAAGCGCCTGGACATCATCGCCACCGCGCTTGCGGGCGGGCTTGGCATCGACGACCTCGCCCAGCTTGAGCTCGCCTATGCTCCGCCCTTCGGCAGCGCGCGCGACATGGTCAACACGGCCGCTTTCGCCGCGCAAAACGCCCGCGACGGCTTGGTGGTTCCGGTGTCCGCGCTCCCGGCGGATCGCGCCCTGCTCGACGTGCGCCCGGCGACGGTGGCCGGACTATCGCCCCTGGCCGGCGCCCTGAACATCCCCTTCCCCGAACTGCGCGCGCGTCTCGGCGAGCTGGACCGGTCGCGCCCGTGGGCGACGGTGTGCGCGCTCGGCAAGACGAGCTACTTCGCGGCGCGAGTGCTCGCGCAGGCGGGCTTCGACGTGGTGAGCCTGGCGGGTGGTGTGAGGATGCGGTCGCCGGGAGCACCGGCGGCAGCGGCGGGCAAGCCCGCCTCGCCCGAGGTCGCACGTGTCGCCGGGCCCGTGCCCGCGTCCGGCACCGGGGCGCCCGAGATCGCAAACCTGGATTGCACGGGGCTCGCATGTCCGGGCCCGCTGCTTCAGGTGAAGGCGCGCTGCGAGACGCTGGCGCCCGGCCAGGAGCTGGCGGTCACGGCGAGCGACCCGGGCTTTGCGCGCGACGTGGAGGCCTTTGCCAAGTCCAATGATTTCGAGCTGCTCGGCGTGGAGCGCGCAAAGGGGCGGATAATGGCCCGTCTGCGCCGTCCCATCGTGGCGCCGGGGGCGGCGGGGACGCCTGTCGCGACGGGCGCGAGCGCCGCGCGGCGCAAGGGGGCGACGCTGGTCGTGTTTTCCGGCGAGATGGACAAGGTGATGGCCTCGCTTGTCATCGCCAATGGAGCCGCGGCCATGGGCGGCAAGGTGACGATGTTTTTCACCTTTTGGGGCATCAACGCGCTGCGTCGCGAGCGGGCGGTGAAGGTCGCGGGAAAGTCCGCGCTCGACAGGATGTTTGGGTGGATGCTGCCGCGAGGGCTCGGCTCGCTGCCGCTTTCAAAGATGAATTTCCTCGGCGCGGGCCGCCGGCTGATGAAGCACCAGATGGCGTCGAAGAATCTGCCGAATCTGCCGGGCCTGCTCGGCGCGGCACGCATGGCCGGCGTGCGGCTGGTGGTCTGCACGATGTCGATGGACGCGATGGGCATCCGGGCCGAGGAGTTGATCGACGGGGTCGAGTTTGGTGGCGTGGCCGACTTCCTCGGCGCCGCCGAAAGCAGCGGGACCAACCTGTTTGTCTAACCCCCCCGAAAAGCGCGTCGTCGCAGGTGGTCAGAGAGCGTCGCCGAAGCGGATGGAGCGCGCGGCGGCGACGGGTTTCTTTTCGCTCGAGGCCCGTGCATCAAGGTAGAGCCGCCGGAAGGCCTCGTGGGCGTTGCCACCCGAGACGGCGAAGGCGGCGCGCGCGGCGGCCTCGCAACCCGGCGCGAGCGTGGCGGCGTGGACCACGAACACCGTCTCGTCGGGGGTGTGGCGGGCCAGCGTGGTCAGGAACAAGGATCGCCGGTGGCGGGTGGCGAGTAGGCCGCCGAGGCGCCTCGTGTAGCGGGAAACTTGATACGCGGCGAGCGGGCCGAGGTTTTCCGAGCCGTCGAGGCAGACGAGGGTGCGCGCGGCTTCGGGCGAATCGACGGCGGAGCGCAGGGTGGCGCGCCAGTCGGCGGGCGTGCTCGAGCCGTCGTCGTGCCATTGCACCCACACGACGCCCCAGCCCTCCGCGGCGAGACGGGCGGCCAGGCGGCGCAGGCGGGCGGTCTTGCCGGTTCCCTGCGGGCCCACCAGCGCGCCGCGGCGGCCGGCGGCGTGCCAGCGGGCGAGCAGGCGCTCGTCCTCGACGGCGTCGGGCGGCGGCGGGAGGGCGAGCAGGCGCGAAGTGCGGAAGGGGTTGTCCGCCGCGCCGAAGCCTAGCGGCGGAGCTGGAAGTGCGCTTTCCATTTCTTGAGGGCGGATTGCTCGGGCAGGGCCTCGAGGCGCGGCGGCTCGCCCGCGGGCGCAAGGACGAGCGGCACCGCGACCAAGGGCTGGCCCTTGGGGTCGAGCACTTCGAGGCGCCACTGCAGCGCGACCAACTGACCGGAGAAGCTCCAGGGCGCCTCGGGCAGGCGCAGCTCGAAGCTGCGGTCGGCGCCGGGCGGGAGAGAGGGCAGGACTTCGCGCCAGACGATCTCGGCGTCGGAGCTGCTCCGGCCTTCGGTGAACCAGCCAAGTTGCAGGCTCAGCGGCCCGTTCGGAGCGGCGGCGCCGGGATCGCGGGCGAGGGTGAAGACGAGCGTCTCGCCGGGTGCGAAGCGTTCGAGACTCCAAAGGGTGAGACCGCCGCCGGTGTGGGGCAAGGGTTCCGGGGTGAGCGTGGCCGGGGCGGGCGCGGCGGGGCCGCGGACGGCGAGGGTGAAGTTGTCCTCGATGTCGGCGCGCCAGGGGATCTCGCCCTCCACCGCGAGTTCCCAGACGATCTTGTTGTTTTTGGCTTCGAGCGTGGGCACGGAGCCGAGCTCGGGCAGCGCGATCTCGGCGCGACCTTCGGTGAGCGCGAGCGCGTCGGTGGACTCAAAGAGCACGGCGCGGTGAAAATCGGAGCGGTCGGTGCGGGTGGAGGTGCCTTGGCGGTAGCTCGCCTCTTCGCGACCGACGAGGCGGAGGGTGAGCTTGCGCACGCCGCGTCCGCCGAGCCGCCAGGTGAAGGGCACGCGCGCGCCGAGGCGCAGGAGGGAGGGGTCGAGGCGCAGCTCGACCGGCGGCGCGAAAAGGCGCGAAAACGCCTGCAACAATCCGGCGATCATGAGGAGCCCGATGGCGACGAAGGGGATCAGAAAGACCGGCAGAAACCAGCCCATGAAGCCTTGGCCGAAATCGCGCACGGCGATCACGACGAAGACGCTCACGATGCCATTCCAGAAGAGCGTCATGAAAAGCAGGCCGACGAAGGTGCCGACTCGCCCGGCGGCCGGTTTGAGCGTTGCCTCGCCGGGCGTGACGAGATCGGGCGCGGTTGTGCCGCCACCGAAGGCGCGAAGGGCGGACCCAAGCGCGGCGCTGCGTTTCTTTTCGCGCGTGCTACGCCAAGCGACGAAGATGAATCCGAGACCGAAGGCGGGGAACAGGAGGGTGAGCGCGCCGAGCCACCAGAGCCCCGGCGCATCACGGGAGAGCACGGCCGAGGCGGGGTCGGCGGGATCGACGAAGCAGACGGTGTGCAAGCCGGGCGGGTGGGCGGCGACGGCGGCGCGCATGCGGTCGACACCGATGTTGGTCGAGCCGGTGCTGAAGTCGTAGCGCTCGCTCTCGAAGCTTTCGCCCTGCCAGGTGTAGCGGTAGCGGATGGCGACGCGGAAGGTGGCGCCGTCCGAGTCGCGGTTGACCACAAGTTCGCTGGAGAGAATCTCGCAGGGTGCCTCGACCCAGGAGCGGCTGGCGAATTGCTGGAGCAGGGGCGAGAGCGTGGTGAACCAGAAGGCGAGGAAGCCGATGGCGGAGAAGACGAGGCCGAAGGGGATGGCGCAGCCGAGCGCGAGCTTGTCGGAGCCGGAACCGGAGGCGGTGGGCGAGAGGGGCGAAGCGGCCGGTTTGCTCATGGCGAGGAGGAGGCTGGAGACGCCAGCCTTGCGGCGCGCGGGAGGGCTGGCGAGCCGGCGCTTGGCGACCGGGTCAGACTACCGGCGCACGAAGCCCCGGGCGAAGTCGAAGCCGTGGACGACAGCGTGGCGGCGCGGTTCGAGCAGGCGGGCGACGCGCATGGGGTTGAGCGCGGAGTGGACGTCGTTGACGAGGAGCGGTGCGGACGGGACGTTCACGATTTGCGCAGCTCGCGCGGGATGCGGACGCGGTCCACGATCTCCTGCACGTCGTCGGGCGGGGGCGGGGTGAAGCGCGACACGAGCTGAGCGACGACGACGTTGAGCAGCATGCCGAGCGAGCCGATGCCCTCGGGCGAGATGCCGAACCACCAGTGGGCGGCGTTGTTTCGCTCCGGATGGATGAACTTGAACCAGATGATGTAGGCGGCGGTGAAGACCACGCCGACGATCATGCCGGCGACGGCGCCCTCGCGGTTCATGCGTTTCTGGAAGACGCCCAGGATGATCGCCGGGAAGAGCGAGGCGGCGGCGAGGCCGAAGGCGAAGGCGACCACCTCGCCGACAAAGCCGGGCGGATTGATGCCGAAGTAGGCGGCGATGATGACGGCCCCGCCGGCCGCGATGCGCGCGCAGAGCAGCTCGCCTTTTTCGGTGATGTCTTTTTTCACGGCGCATTTCACGAAGTCGTGCGCGAAGGCGGTGGAGATGACGAGGAGCAGGCCGGCGGCGGTGGAGAGCGCGGCGGCGAGGGCGCCGGCGGCGACGAGGCCGACCACCCAATTGGGCAGGCGGGCGATCTCGGGGTTGGCGAGGACGATGATATCGCGGTCGATCGTGAGCTCGTTGCCCTGCCAGCCGGCGGCGGCGGCGCGGGCGAGGAAGTCGGGGTCGGTGCTCTTGTCGTTGTAGTATTGGATGCGGCCGTCGGCGTTTTTGTCGGTGAACTTGAGCAGGCCGGTCTTCTCCCAGTTTTTAAACCAGGCGGGCACCTCGGAGTAGGGCGCGTCCTTGACGGTCTCGAGGAGGTTGGTGCGGGCGAAGGCGGCGATGGCGGGCGCGGTGGTGTAGAGCAGCGCGATGAAAAGCAGGGCCCAGAAGGCGGAGCTGCGCGCGGAGCGCACACTCGGCACGGTGTAGCAGCGCACGATCACGTGGGGCAGGCCGGCGGTGCCGACCATGAGCGCCATGGTGATGGCGGCGACGTCGATCAGCGGGCGCACGCCGGAGGTGTAGGCGGCAAAGCCGAGCTCGGCGCCGAGGCCGTCGAGCTTGTCGAGCAGGTGCACGCCGCTGCCGTCGGCGAGCGTGCCGCCGAAGCCGAGCTGCGGGATGGGATTCCCCGTCATCATGAGCGCGATGAAGATCGCCGGCACCATGTAGGCGAAGATGAGGACGCAGTATTGGGCGACCTGCGTGTAGGTGATGCCTTTCATGCCGCCGAGCACGGCGTAGAAAAACACCACGC
>JAUVVA010000223.1 GCA_030604905.1 Verrucomicrobiota bacterium
ATCGAGCCAGGAGCGCTCGCCGCTCACCTCCCAGAGCTCGACAAAACTCTCCAGCAGCGCGGCCACCGCCTCGCTGTCGGGGGCTTGGAGCGCGTCGGCGGGGCCGCCGGTCGTGATCGCGCGCGCGAGGTCGTGGTCGCGGTAGCGGCGGGCCGAGGCTTCGGCGACGGCGAGCATTTCGGGATCGCCGAAACGACGGGACGCGCGGGCGAGGGCCGCGGGGATGATCGCACCACTGGTGGAGTTGCCGACCAACACCTCGCCGCTCCACTGGTCGAGGAAGTGTCCAAATTGCCCCGCGCGGTGCCAGACTTCGACGAGGGCGCGAGCGAGTCCGCGGGTGCTGCGCAGCCAGGTGTCCGGGACGGAGGAGCGTCCGCCGGCTTCGCGCGCCTCGATCAGGCGAAGCAGGTAAAGCAGCGCGTCACCCTGGCGGCGCACGAGGTTCCAACGCGTGGTCCAAGGGCGGGTCTCGGTCTCAAACCAGAAATCGGAACCCCAGCCGATCTCGGGCGAGTGCTTGCCGAAGAGCAGACCGGAAGGGCGCGCCACGCCGGCCTCGAGCGCGGTGTCGAGGTGCCGGTTGACTCGCGCGGCCGTCTGCGCGTCGAGCTGGGGAGCACCGTCGAGGGCGTATTGGGCGATGATGCCGCCGCACCAGCCGGTCTGGTAGGGGTGGCGCGTGCCGGGGCGGCAATCGGTCCGGTAGAGGCCCGAGGTCTCGTCCCACATGTCGCGGTCGTAGTGCTCGACGATGAGCCGCCACGCTTCCGACCAAGGCAAGAGGGCCGGAGGTGTGGCCGCTCCCGCGAGCGAGCGAAGCTCGAAGAGGCGGTCGAAGAGGACTTGCAGGTCCTCGGCCGGGAAGGTCCAGAGGCGGAGCGTGAGCCCAAGCGCCTGTCGGGCCGCGAGGTCCGCACCGGTGTCGGTGCTCGGCGCGGCGTTTGTCATGTGGCGGTAGCGCCGGGGGCGCACGCCGGGCACGCTGACCCGAAGGCGCAGGCGGTCGCCGGCCGCGTTTTCCTCGCAGAAGAAACCGGCCTCGGGGGCCTCGGCCACGGCGGGCGCGAGCAGGAGGGTGGCGCGCCGCTGGCGAGGATCGAACCAGCCGATGGCGGGGATGGCGGCTTCGCCGCTCTTCCACGCGAGGCTCGCCGGCGCCGGCTCGAGGGAGAGTCGTGGGATGTCGGCGATCAGGGTGGGCGCGTCGGGGCCGGCGAGGTCGGCCGGATAGCGCGGCGAATACGGCACGGCCACGGACATGAAACGGTTGCCGGCATAAACCGCGCCGGGCACGAGGAGGTAGTGCTCGCGGGACCAATCCGACACGACGAGTTCGGCGCCGATCGCGATGCCTTGGACGCGGCCCGCGACGAGTTCGGCACGGCAGGACCAGGTGGCTCCCTCGGAGGAGCTGGCGTCACCGCTCTGCTCGACTTGCCAAGACCAGACGCCACCCGCGAAGTCCCGCGGTGGCGTGGCGGCGGCGAGCGCCTCTTCGAGGAGCGGCCCTTGATGGCGGCCAATCCAAGGGGTGAAGGGAGAGCGGACGGGGGAAAGGGAAGAGTCTAGGGGGAGCACGGGCGGATAAACGGAGAGACTCCGGCTCGCGCCGTGCGAGCCGAGGCCGCACGAGGGCTACGGTAACCCAAACCTCCGGGTGGGCTTCCGCGAGGTCCGGGGAGCGCACCCGTCCCGGGTGCTGCACTGGGCGTCCCGCCCAGTGCCTTCTTGGGGGCTCGGCGAGACGCCGAAGCCAGCCTGCGAGACGCGGGCGCTACCGAGTCGCGGTCAACTCCAGCGCAGGTTGGAGGCCCACTGGTTGGTCTCGAGGTCCATCTCCGCGTAGGAGCGGACAGGGCGGCCGTCGAGCACGAGGCCGCGGATCGCGACGTCGCGCACGTCAAACTCGGCGGCGCGTCCAAGGATGTGACTGGTCTGGTTGGCGCCTTCGGTCGCGCTACGCTCGATGTGCAGATCCTCGATCGTGACGCCTCGGATCTTGGAAAAGAGCGTCTGCCCCGCCTGGTCCTCGCGCGGGATGACCCAAAGGTCGAAGGGACGGTTGCAGCGTCGCACGTGTATCCGCTTAAAACTTACGTCGTGCGCCTCGGCGCCGTCCTTCATGTCGAGGCCGATGACGCGCGAGGTCTCCACGATGTGGATGTCCTCGAAGCGCACCGCGCCGATCCGCCCGCCGCGCGTTTCGGTGCCGATCTTGAGCGCGGTCGTCGAGGTGCGCATCAGGCAATCGCGCACCGTGATGTCGCTCACGTCGGCGAGCCGGTCGCGAAAACAGCCGGTGTTCTTGATCGGCACGCAGTCGTCGCCGGTGTGGAAAAAACAGCCTTCGACGGTGACGCGGCGCGAGCTGTCCGGGTTGATGCCGTCGGCGTTGTTCCAGACGGATTTGGAGTTGGGGCGACGGTAGGTTTCCCAGCCGGGAGGCGGGATCTCGTTGAGCAATCTCACACCGCGGAAGCTCACGTCCTCGCAGTGCAGCAGGTGCGTGTTCCAAAATTCGCTGTCACGCAGGGTGACGCCCTCGAAGCGGAGGCGACGGCAATCGACCGCACGCACGAGCTGCATCATCGCGCGCGGGCCGGGGTAGAGGCGGCGCATCTCCGAGCCTCGTCCGCAGACGACGCCCGGGCCGAGCAGGCCGCTGTCCTCGACTTGGTGAAAATAGATCAGCCGGCGACGCGTGCCGGGGATGAGCGAGCGGGGGAGGTTTTCGGGCCAGATGCCGGGTTCGTCGAGCGGGTGCGCATCGAGATCGAGCGTGGCATGCAGCACGGCGCCGGCCGAGAGGTGGAGGTAGGTGCGGCTTTGCATGCGCACGGTGCCGGTTTCGTAGCGGCCGGGGCCGAGGGCGAGCGTGCCGCCGCCGCGGGCGGAGATTTTTTCGAGCGCGGCGTTGAGCGCCTCGGTCACGGGTTGCCCGGTGTCGGGTCGCACCCCGAACGATGCGCCGTCGAACGCGTCGGCCGGGCGGGCGCCGGCGTCAGGGGAATCGAGAAAGAGGTAGCCCTCCACGCGGTCTTCGACGAGCAGCGCGTAGTGGCCCGCCCGCGGAAAGGCGCCGGCAGAGTCGGCGTGCGGATCCGGGTAGATCGTGACCGACGCGCCGCTTTCGCTGGTGAAGCGCCACGAGTCCGTCGGCGAATGCCGCGCCTGGATCGTCCGCACGGGGATTCGTTGGTAGCCGAAGGCGGGCTCGGGTTGCCAGTGTTGCTCAAAGGCGAGGGGCTGACCGTTGCGGAAAGCGGTTATCATGCGTGGGCGATTGGTAGGAAAGGGCCGCCAAGCCGGCGAAGCAGGCTCACGGTTAACGTATCACAAGCACTGCGCCGTCCGGAGAGGTTTTACGCGGCAGGGCCGGCCGCGGCGGTGGCCATGGCGGTGGCGATTTCCCCCAGACCGTGTTCGCAAAGGACATCGGCGACCTTCACCGGCAGACCGCGCTCGAGGCTGAGCTCCATCGAGCGAAGCACGGCGACGGTCCCGATGCCCTCGATGAGATCGGGAAGCGCGGACGGCCCGCCGTCGAGCTCCACCGCGAAGGCATCAAGGTAGTTTTGAAACTCGCCCGCGTGGTGCGAGAAACCGCCCCAGCGGTAGTAGTAATCGC
>JAUVVA010000002.1 GCA_030604905.1 Verrucomicrobiota bacterium
CGCAGGCGGCCGCCGCCGCGAGCACCCGCCCGCCGCCGCTGCCGGGCCAGCGCCCGCCCACGCGTCTCGCCTCGCCCAAGCTCGGCCGCGCACCCTCCCGACCGGCCCTCCTCACCCTCGACGAGCTGGAGCGTTTCAAAAACCTCCTCCTCTTCGCCCAATCCCAGGTGGACGGCCTCTACGCCGGCCGCCACCGCTCCACCCACACCGGCTCCTCCGCCGAGTTTCGGGATTTTAAGAACTACAGCGCCGGCGACTCCATCGACCACGTGGACTGGCGCGCCTACGGCCGCACCCGCCGCCTTTTCGTCCGCCGCTACGAGGACGAGACCGACCTCACCGCCTACCTCCTCGTCGATACCAGCGCGTCCATGGCCTACGCCGGCCCCGGCCGCCTCGCCAAATACCACCACGCCGCCCGCCTCGCCGCCTCGCTCGCCTACCTGATGCTGCGCCAGGGCGACAAAGCCGCCCTCGGTCTCTTCTCCGACACCCTCCGGCACTTCACCCCGCCCGGCGGCACGCGCCAACACCTGCACGACCTCGTCACCACCCTCGAAAACGTCCGCCCCGAGCGCGGCACCGGCCTCCCCACCGCCCTCGAGCAGGCCGCCGGGGTCTGCCGCCGCCGAGGCCGCCTCATCCTGCTCTCCGACCTCCACGGCGACCACGCCGCGCTCTTCGACGCCCTCGCGCGCTTCGCCCACCGCGGCTTCCGCATCCTGCTCCTCCAGGTGCTCGACCCCGACGAGCTCGAGCTGCCCTCCCGCCACGTCGCCCGCTACCAGGACATGGAGAACGGCGCCGCCATCGAGGTGGACGCCGAGGAGCTGGGCGAAACCTACCGCGCCCGCGTGCGCGCCACGCTCGACGCCCTCGCGCGCGAAGCCTCCGGCCGCGGCATCGAGCACCAGGTCGTCAACACCGCCAAGCCCTACACCGCCGCCCTCGAGGCCTACCTCGGCTTCCGCCACGGCCCGCGCTGAGCGTATCGATAAAATCACTACAAAGAATGGCCACAAAAGACGCAAAAGGCGCAGAACCGAACCCAATGACGCGATCCTTTAATAATCCGCACCCCGTCCGTTTTTGCGGCTTTTGTGCTTTTTGTGGCCAATCCGACGCCTGCCTCCCGGCCTAGCGCCGCCCTCCGCCCGCCATGCAATTCCTCAACCCCGGCCTTTGGCTCGCCCTGCTGCCCCTCGTGGCGGCGCCGGTGTTGATTCACCTGCTCAACAAGCGTTTCCCGCAGCGCTTCCTTTTCCCCACGGTCGAGCATCTCGCGCGCAGCGCCGCCGAGCGCTCGCGCATCCACCGCTGGCGGCACCGCATCCTCGCGATCCTCCGCACGGTCTTCCTCGTCCTCCTCCTGCTCGCTTTTCTCCAGCCCATCCTGCGCCGCTTCGATCCGGTCGGCGAGACGGCCGGCGAGCAGAAGCGCCGCGTCCTCCTCCTCGTGGACCACTCGCTCAGCATGGAGTATCAGGAGGCCGGCACCACCTCGCGCCGCCGCGCTGTGATCGAGGCCGAGAAAATCCTCGCCACCCTCTCCGCCGAGGACGAGGTCAACATCCTCGCCGTCGGCGCCACGCCCTCCGCCTGCTTCGACCACTTCGCGGCCAACGTCCCCGAGGCGCGCCGCTTCCTCGCCGGCCTCTCCGCCTCGGCCACCCGCGCCGACTTCACCGCCGCGAATCTCGCCGCCTCGCGCCTGCTCGCCCGCGTCGAGGGCGGCCGCCCCGAGCTCTACTACCTCTCCGACTTCCAGCGGCGCAACTGGGCGCAGGTGGACTTCACCGCCGTCGCCGAGCGCGCCCGCCTCTTCTTCGTGGACGTCGGCGCGCCCTCGCCCGCCAACCGCGGCATCCTCGGCGTCGCCCTCGGCCAGGCCCGCGCGCTCGCCGGCGACCAGGTGCCGATCGAGGTCACGGTCGGAAACTTTTCCCCCGAGCCCTTCAGCGGCACCGTCACCGCGCGCGTCAACCGCCGCGCCCAGGTCGAGCAGGCCGTGGTCGTCGCGCCCTGGTCTTCGGCGCGCGTCACCGTGCACGTGCCCGCCGGCTCGCCCGGCCTCCACCTCTGCGACATCTCGCTCCCGCCCGACAACCTCGCCGCCGACGACTCCTGGGTGCTCGTGCTCCCCGTCGCCGAGAAGGAGGAGATCGTCACCGTCTCCGCCCAGACCGACGCCGCCCGCCCGCCCGTGCGTTTCCTGCACGCCGCGCTCAACCCCTTCCCCGACCAGGCAGGCTCGCTCCTCCCGCGCCACGTCGGCGCACGCTCGCTCGATGCCGCCGCGCTCGCCGGCGCGGGCAAGGTCTTCCTCACCGGCTGCGGCCCGCTCTCCTCCGAGGCCTGCGAGGCCCTCGCCACCTTCCTCTTCCAGGGCGGCGGCGTGGTCTGGTTTCTCGACGACGCCGCCGATGCCGACAACCTCCGCCGCCTCCAGACCGCCCTCGGCACCACCCGCCTCTCCCTCGAGCTCGGCCGCCTCCGCCAGGCCGCCAACGTCGGCGCCGGCGCCCGCCAGATCGCCAGCGGCGAGTTCAACTCGCCCCTCCTCCGCCTCTTCCGCGGCACGCTCCGCCAGGACCTCGGCCTGCTCGAAATCTACGACTTCCACACCGCCTCCGCCACCGGCGGCGGCCGCGTGCTCCTGCGCTTCGACGACGAGACGCCCGCCATGGCCTCGGTCGAGCACGGTCTCGGCACTCTCGTGCTCATGAATTTCTCGGTCAACGAGCTCTCCAGCAACCTCGCCCGCCAGCGCATTTTCCCAGCCTGGATTCAGGAACTGGTCAAGCGCCTCGACGCCGCCGAGCCGCCCGCGCCCTCCCACACCATCGGCGGCTTGATCAGCGGCGAGGTCTGGCGGGCCGACCTGCGTCGCCAGCCCTTCACCAGCCCCAGCGGCCGCGTGCTCGATGTGCGCCAGGAGCCGCGCGGCGAACGCGCGCTCGTGAGTTTCCCCGCCGAGGAACTCGGCTTCTACACCCTCGCCGACGGCCGCCTCAAATACGCCTTCGCCGTCAATCCCGACCCCGAGGAGTCCGACCTGCGCCCCGTGGATCAATCCCACCTCGCCGCCCTGCGCGGCCTGGGCGGCGCGTCGGGTGGCGCGCGCGAGGGTTTTCTCTCGGGTCAGGCCGACTACGAGGAGATCGCCCGCGGCCGCCTGATCACGCACTGGTTCCTCCTCGCCGCGGCGGGAGTCTTGTTCATCGAGCTGCTCTTCCAGCTCTGGTTCCGGAGGCTCGCACGATGAATACCAAGTGGCATGGGCGTCCCGCCCATGGGTTCGAAACGTGGCACGGGCGTCCCGCCCGTGTGGTTCGGAACATGGGCGGGACGCCCATGCCACGCCGACCCAGCCGATCCGGGGCCGAGACGCCCCTGCCTCTCCCATGACCGCCGCCGGCCCCCTCATCCTCGATCCGCTCGTGCCGGTGCCGCTCGTCGGCCTGCTCGCGCTGCTGCTCGGCGGGCTCACGCTCTGGGTTTACTGGCTCACCTCGGCCCGCCTCACCCGCGGCCGCCGCGTCACGCTGCTCGCCTTTCGCCTCCTGCTCGTCCTCGGCGTCCTGCTCCTCCTGCTCCAGCCCTCGCGCGTGCTCACCGATCCCCGCGCCGCCGACACCAAGGTCACCCTCGTCGCCCTCGATACCTCGCGCAGCATGCGCCAGATCGACGTGGACGGTCGCTCCCGTTTCGACGCCGCCCGCCGCCTGCTCTGGGACGCCGGCGTCGCCCCCCGCTCGGGGTCCGCCACGCCCGAGCACATCCGCCTGCTGCGTTTCGACGCCGACGCCGGCCCCGTCGCCGGCCCGCTCGACCAGCTCGTGCCCGACGGCGCCACCACCCGCTTCCACCAGTCGATCCAGACCATGCTCGGCTCGCTCGCCACCGGCGAGGGCGCCGACGCACTCTTCCTCCTCACCGACGGACACGACTTCGAGCTGATCAACGCCGCCCAGACCGCGCTCGCCGCCCGCGCCCGCCGCGTGCCCATCTACGCCATCCCCTTCGGCGGCGACCGCCCCGTGCGCGACGTCTCGGTGCGCATCACCTCGTATCAGCCCTTTCACTACGTCAAGCAGACCATCAAGATCAACGCCGCCATCCGCCCCCTCGGCGCGCCCTACGAGACGCTCGAGGTCGTGCTCCTGCGCGAGGGCCGCGAGGCCGCCCGGCGCAACGTCGTGGTGCGCGACGAGGCGCTCGTGAACGCCGAGTTCGAGGTCACCGAGCCCGCCCCCGGCCAGTTCGAATACGCCGTGCGCATCACCCCGCTCACCGGCGAGGCCGAGACCGCCAACAACACCGCCACCACCTACCTCAACGTCATCGACCGCAAGCTCCGCGTGCTCGTCATCGAGGGCCGCCCCTACTGGGACACCACCTTCCTCCAGCGCGCCCTGCGTCGCAACGACAAGCTCGAGGTGGACCTCGCCGCCGGCTACGCCAAGGGCCGCTTCCACGTCGTGCGCACCGACGCCGAGCGCGAGGCCTTCAAGCTGCCCGCCAACGACGAGGCCTGGAACGCCTACGACGCCGTCATCCTTGGCCAGTCCGTGGACCAGTTGCTCTCGCCCGCCCAGCTCGCCGGCCTGGAGAGCTTCGTGGACCGCCTCGGCGGTGTGGTCATCTTCGCCCGCGGCGACGCCGGCGAGGGCGAGGCGCTCGCCCGACTGCAACCCCTCGCCTGGGGCGAGACCCGCCGCGAATCCGCCACCCTCAAGACCTCCCAGGATGGCCGCAGCGCGCCGCCCCTGCGCGTGCTCGCCGCCGCCGCCGAGGGCGAGGCCCCGCCGCCCCCGCTCCTCGGCGTGCGCCGCGCCGGCGAGCCCAAGCCCCTCGCGGCCACCCTCGCCCTCGCCTCTGGCGACAACGATTTCCCCGCCCTCGTGCACCGCCGCTACGGCGCCGGCCAGGTGCTCAGCGTCGGCGTGGACGGCCTCTGGCGCTGGGCCTTCAACGCCCGCTCCGAACTGGGCAACACCCTCTTCGACCGCTTCTGGGACCAGACCCTGCTCTGGCTGGTCAACAGCCGCGACGTCGCCCCCGGCGCGCGCTACACCTTCCGCGCCAGCACGGCCAACGTGCTCCTCGGTGAGAAGATCCACCTGCGCGTCATCGAGCGCGAGATGGACGGCCCGCGCCCGCCGCCCCTGCGCTCGCTCGCCCTCGAGGTCTCGCACGAGGGCCGCCCGCTCGAGCGCCTCACCGCGCTGCCCCGCTCGCCCGAGGACAAGGGCCGTCTCTTCACCGAGTATCTGCCGCAGCGCCCCGGCCCCCACCGCATCGAGGCGCGCCTGCCCGACGGCTCCACCCAGGTCGTGCGCTTCAACGTCTTTGAGGAAAACGCCGAGACGGTCGAGGTCGCCACCGACACCGCCTACCTCCGGCGCCTCACCGAGGCCTCCGGCGGCCGCGTGCTCCGCCCCGACGAGTTTGCCGCCACGCTCCAGCGCGTGCGCGCCGCGCCCGTCAGCTCCGGCACCGACACCCGCCTCGAGCCCGCCTGGCCCCGCGCCTGGGTATTCTGGGTGCTTGGCCTCGTGGGTGCGCTCGACTGGTATCTCCGCCGCCGCTGGGGCCTCGCCTAAACCGCGCAAACACGAGCCGAACCAACCACGGATTTCACGGATATGCACGGATACAGAAACCTGCGAATCAGCTTACACCCCTCCACAACGGATGCGGCGGGCGGGCCGCTGCTCGTGTTCCGGCTTCTGGTATCTGTGTTCATCCGTGTCATCTGTGGTTCAAAACTCCGTATCTGGGCCTAATCCGCCATGAATCACGCCCCCACGCCCGCCCAGGATCTCGCCCGGCGCCTCGCCGAGGCCGACGCCGCCTGGCGCGCCGAGCGCGCCCGCGTGCTGCTCTGGCGCGCCGTGCCCTGGCTGCTCGGCGCCGCACTCTTCTCGCTCGCCCTCGACGCCTTTCTCCAGCTCGGCGTCGGCGCCCGCCTCGCCCTGCTCGGCGCCGGCCTCTGCGGCGCCCTCGGCGTCGCGGCCGCCGCCTGCTTCGGCATCTGGCGGCGCAAGAGCCCGCCCGAGCGCATCGCCCGCCACCTCGAGACGCGCGCCCCCGAGCTCGGCTCCCGCCTCATCAACGCCCTCCAGCTCTCCGCCCAGTCCGAGGACGCGAGCGTGCCGCCGCTCACCCGCCAGCTCGCCGCGCACGCCGCCGGCGAGGCCGTCGCCGGCCTCGGCCGTGCCGACCTGCCGCGCCTCGCCCGCAGCGGCGCCGACCGCCGCGCCCTCGAGCGCTCTCTGCTCTATCTCACCGGCGCCGTCGTGCTCGGCCTCGCCTTCTACCCGGTCTCGGAGGTCGTGCTGCCGCGCTTCCTCGACCCCTTCGGCGACCACCCGCCCTACGCCTTCACCCGCGTCGAGATCGCCGAGCCGCTCGCCGACAACAGCTCCGTCGTTTACGGCAAAAACCTCTCCGTGCGCGCCGCCTGGAGCGGACACGAGCCGCGCGAGCTCTTCCTCACCGCCCATCCGCCCGAGCGCCCCGCGGAGAAGATCACCGTGCCCATGGTGCGCGACGTGAAAAACGCCTTCGTGGCCGACCTCGCCGACGTGCGCGGCGACCTCGTGCTCGTGGCCCACGCCCGCGACCGCTCCTTCTACAGCCGCGAGCGCCTCGTGCGCGTGCACCTCATCCCACGCGTCGAGCAAGCCTGGGTGGACGTCGCCCCGCCCGCCTACACCGCCCTCCGCACCGAGGAGCGAAAGCTCGACTTCAAGAGCGTCGGCGCCCTCCAGGGCTCCACCCTGCGTTTCCGCCTCCGCTCCAACCGTCCCCTCCGCGAAGGCCTGCTCGAGGTCTGGCGCGAAGGCGCGGCCGAGGACGCGCCGCCCGAGCGCATCAAGCTCTCCGTCGGCGACGCGCACGAGGTCGCCGGCGAACTCCTCGCCGAGGGCGACGCGCGCCTGCGCTTCCGCGTCACCGACGTGGACGGCCTCGTCTCCGAGCCCTCGCCCGAGACGCTGCTCGCCGTTTCCCACGACCTCGCGCCGCAGGTGGACGTGCGCGAACCGGCGCGCGACAGCTTCGTCAGCATCGCCTTCACGCTGCCCCTCCGCGTCGATGCCACCGACGACTACGGCCTGCGCCTCCTCCGCATCCACCGCGCGCTCAACGGCACCTACACCGAGCCGCTCCTCGTCCCCGTCGTGGGCGTGCGGCGCGACGCGAGCGCCTCGCTCCTCTTTGACTTCCAACGCCTCGGCGCCCGCCCCGGCGACCGCGTGAGCTTCTTCGCCGAGGCCCTCGACACCGCGCCCGAGCCCCGCCTCGGCCGCAGCCGCACCGTCACCGTCACCCTCATCAGCGAGGACGAGTATAACCAACACCTGCGCGAGACCTCCGAGATCGCCGACATCGCGCAAAAATACGCCGCCCTCGGCGAGCGCTTCGCCGACCTCCGCGCCCAGCAGGCCCGCCTCGCCGAGGAGGCCAAGGCCCTCGCCGAGCGCCTCGCGAAAGCCGGCGCCGAGCCCTCGCCCGAGGACCTCGCCCGCGCCGCCCAACTCGCCGAGCAACAAGACGCGCTCGACGCCGCGCTCGACCAGCTCGCCGACGAGCTGCGCGACTTCGTGCGGCCCACGCCCGTCTATGACTTCGAGCGCGATCTCGCCCGCCAGCTCGCCCTCCAATCCGGCGCCCTGCGCGACTCCGCCCAGCAAAGCCGCGACGCCCGCGAAGCCGCCCGCCGCGCCGGGGGCGATCCCGCCGCGCAGGCCGCCGCCCTCGAGAAACGCGCCCGCGAGCAGGCCGAGCGCCTCGGTGAGCGCCGCGAGCAAATGGCCAAGGAGATGGACAGCCCCCTGCGCGACCTCAGCCGCCTGCACGCCCTGGTCAATTCGATCAGCCTCTTCGAGCAGGCCTACCTCGCGCAGGAATCCCTCGCCGAGCAGATGCGCGCCTACGAGGCCAAGCCCAATCCCAGCCGCGAGGACCAGCTCGCGATGAAGGAGCTCGCCGCGCGCCAGGCCGCCGTCGGCGAGGTCCTGCGCCAATTGCCCGAGCGCCTCCGCCAAAACGCCGCCGCCTGCGAGACCGAGTTTCCCAAGTCCGCCGCCGGTGCGCGCGATCTCGCCGAGGCCATCGAGCAAGGCCGCCTCGGCTCCAAGGCCGACGGCTCCACCCAGCGCCTGCTCCAGGGCCGCGGCCCCGAAGGCGCCGCGCTCACCCGCCAGCTCGCCGACGAGATGGCCGCGCTCATGGCCCGCTGCGACAACCCCGGCGGCGAGATGAGCGAAGAGCTCGACCGCTACCTGCGCGCCCAGATGCCCTCCGGCGGCAGCGGCCAGAAAAGTTGGGAGCAGATGCGCCAGAGCCGGAAGTTTGGCATCAAAGGCCAGGAAGGCATGGGCCTCGCTGCGATGGCGCAGGGCAGGGCGGGCACGGGCGCCAACGCCTCCGGCTACTCCGTGCCCGGCAACAACACCCCGCCCGTGATGGGCTCCGAGCCGGCCGCCAGCCAATCGGGCGAGGCCTCGAGCCTCGCCGGTGGCGGCCAGGGCCCCGGCGACGGACGCGGAAATGGGGGCGCCCCCGCGGTGCAGACGGGCAGGAGCGACGTGCTCCGCGGCGTGACGCCCACCGGCCAGCAATCCGGGGCCACCCCCGGCGAGCTCGGCGCCGAGGAGTATCGCGAATTGGTGGACGAATACTTTAAACGAATCACACGCCCATGAAGACCACCCCGACCTCCGCCGCCGACACTGGAGCCGCCGTTCAGACATGGGCGAGACGCCCATGCCACGTGGCACGGGCATCCTGCCCGTGGTCTGGTGTGGCACCGGCGTCCCGCCCGTGGTCCGTCCTCTGCACCCTGAGCCTCGCCCTCGCGCTCCTCCTCGGCCTCTTCGCCGCGCCGACGGCCTCGGCCCAGCCGAAGGGCACGGTGCCCGCGCCCTCCACCAAGCCGCTCGAGCCCGGCATGATCGCGGTCGGCAACTTCATCTACGCCGGCAACCGCAGCTCGGTCTGCTTCGCGGACAAGTTTCTCGCCGACGTCGCCAAGGACACCACGCTGCCGGTCGAGAAGGAGTTTCGTTCCGTGCGGCTCGATGCCGACGCGCTCTTCGACACGCCCTTCTGCGTCTTCTCGGGCGAGGATTCCTTCACACTCACCGAGAAGGAGCGCGAAAACCTCCGCCGCTACCTGCTCAACGGCGGCTTCGTGTTGGCGAGCCCGAGCTGCTCCAACGGCGCCTGGGACAAATCGCTGCGCAAGGAGCTGGAGCTCACCCTGCCGCAGCACCGCCTCGTCACCATCCCGATGACGCACCCGATCTTCTCGATCGTGAACCAGATCGATTCGCTCAAGTGCAAGAGCGGCAAGACCGCCCTGCTCGAAGGCCTCGAGGTCAACGGCCGCCTCGTCCTCATCTACTCGAAGGAAGGCCTCAACGACGTGGCCAACGCCAAGGGCTGCTGCTGCTGCGGCGGCGACGAGATCGTCCGCTCCGCCATGGTCAACGTGAACATCCTCACCTATGCGCTGCTCTATTGATCGGCCGTGGCATGGGCGTCCCGCCCATGGGTCTGCGACGTGGCATGGGCGTCTCGCCCATGGGTCTGCGACGTGGCACGGGCGTCCCGCCCGTGTGAGTCTGATCGCGCTGCTCCTGGTGGCCGCGTTCCTCCTCCCTCTCTTCTTCGCCGGCTGCGGCGGCGGCGCGAAGCAACAAGTCGCCTCGGTCGATCTCTTCTTCACCTCGCAGACGCGCGGGCGCCTCACGCACTGCGGCTGCTTCAGCGGCCAATACGGCGGGCTCGCCCGCCTGCGCAGCGCCGTGGCCTTGCACCGCGGCGCCGGCACGGTCGGCGTGGACGTGGGCGACGCGATCGAGGGCACCGAGGACTTTCACCTCCTCAAGCACCGCCAGGTGCTCAAGGCCTACGCCGGCCTCGGCTTCGCCGCGCTCAACGCCGGCGCGCGCGAGGCCTCGCTGCCCGCGGCCACCCTCCGCCAGCTCGGCAGCGAGTCCCCGGTGCCCTTCATCTCGGCCAACCTGCGCGACGCCGCCACGGGCGCGCCCCTGCTCAAGGGCTGGACGGTCACGCAACGCGCCGGCCGCCGCCTCGCCTTCGTCGGCGTGGTGGACCCTGCGCTGCTGCCCGACGGCCCGGGTGCGGGCGTGGAGATCGAGCCGATGGAGACCTGCCTCGCGCGCGTGCTCCCCGAGCTTAAGGGCAAGGCCGACGCGATCGTGCTCCTCGCCTACGCCGACGAGGCCGCGCTCACCGCGCTCGCCGGGCGTTTTTATGAATTTGCCGCCGTGCTCGGCGGTCAGGTGAGCCAGCCCGCGCCGCGCCTTTATCAGGAGAACCGCAGCCTGGTTTACTACACCGGCAACGACGCCAAGAGCTACGGCCGGCTCGAGCTGCGCATCGCGCGCGACGGCGCGGTGGCGCCCGGCAAGCACGACATGGTGCTGCTCACGGACCGGTATCCGGAAAACCAGGACATCCTCGACCTGCTCAGCGCCTACCGCACGGAGGTGCGCCATACGCGGCTCGACCTCGACGACCCCGCGCGCGCCCTGGCCGGCAGCGTGCCGGGCGTGCGCGCGGCCTCGGATTTTGTGGGCTCGCCGACCTGCCTCGGCTGCCATCCCTCGGCCGCGGTGGTGTGGAGCAAGAGCGCGCACGCGCACGCCTTTGATTCGCTGGTCTATCGCGGGGCCGACGCCGATCCGTCCTGCATCGCGTGTCACACGGTGGGCTTTGGGTCGCCCGGCGGCTACCGGCGCGAGTTTCGCGAAGCGAAGCTCACGCACGTCGGTTGCGAGAGCTGTCATGGTCCGGGCGGCCGCCACGTGGCGGAGCGCGCGTCCGGCGGCCCGATCAACTTCCACTTCCGCCCGCTCGGTCCGGGCGACTGCCAGAAGTGTCACCACGGTGAATTCAGCCGGCCCTTCGACTATGAGGTCTTCTGGCCGCAGATCAAACATGGGAAGGAGCCGCGGCTGTGAGCCTGCGCGTGCCACGCTGGATAATTGCCGCCGCGTTGCTCTGCGTAGCGCAGGCGTCCGCGACGACGGGCCCCTGGCTCTCGCACCTGCCGGCCTTTTCGGTGGAGGCGCCGGCGCGAGGCGATTCGCCGATCCTGCTCTATTTCACGGCGCCCTGGTGCGGCTTCTGCAAGCAGATGGAGCGCACGACGCTGGCCGAGCCCGAGGTGGTGGCGGCGCTCGGGCGGCTGCGCGCGCACAAGATCGACCACGATGCGCAGCGCGGATTGGTGGAGCGCTTCGGGGTGCGGGGCATCCCGGTGCTCGTGCTCACCAATGATCGCGGCGAGGTGATCGACCGTCTCACGGGCGCGGTGGCGAAGGAGACCTTGTTGCGCTGGCTGGCGGCGGGCGAGGAGGAGGCGAAGCGCCGCGAGCAGAGCGCGCTGGAGCGCATGCAGGCCCTGGCGGAGCGCTATCGGCTGATGTTTTCGCAGGATAGTGCGGAGCGCCAAGCGGCGCTCACGCATTTCTGGGAGCGCCTCGCGCGCGGCGACGACATGGAGAAGGAGGCGGCGGCCTCCGCTTTCCGCACGCTGCGCGCCGAATCGCCGCGGCACTCCGGCGAGCGCTGGCTTTTCTGGCTAAGCGGCCTCGGCCACCCCGACCTCGCGGTCCGCGTGGCCGCGGCCAAGCTGCTTCGTGAAGAGCGCCCCGAGGACGCGAAGTTCTACGATCCCTGGGCGGAAGAGCCGGTGCGGGAAGCGGCGATCGCCGTTTTGGCGAAGGGTTGGGGAGGCTAGGGCGCCGAGCTCCCATACTTCCCATGCTTCCCATTACTCCCATACTTCCCATGGCTCCCATGGGGATGGGAGTCATGGGAGCTATGGGAAGCATGGGAGTTATGGGAGCTTGAGAAGCCCCCCCCGCCGCCTCCCGCCCCCTACAACTGCACCGGCAGCCCGATCTCGATGATCTGCGTCGGGAGGATGCGGTAGTAGTCCTTGATCGGGGAGGCGTTGCGGCTGAGGAAGGCGTAGAGCGACTTTTGCCACTCAAACATGCGCGCGCCGCCGCCGGTGATGATCATCTCGCGGTTGAAGTAGAAGGTCGTCGCGGCGAGGTTGAGCGGCACGCCTTGGTTCTTGATCCTCTCGACCATCTTGGCGACGTCGGGCGACTCCATGTAGCCATAGCGCACCACGGCGCGCCACACGCCCTCGCCGAGGCTTTCGAGGGTCATGCGCTCCTCGTCGTCGACCGTCGGCACCTCCTCGGTGGCGATGGTGAGCAGGACCACCGTGCGTTGCAGGCACTTGTTGGCCTTGAGGTGGTGCAGGAGCGCGAGCGGGGTGCCCTTGGGCGTGGCGACCATGAAGACCGCCGAGCCCGGCACGCGGACGATGTTTTTGCTCTTCGCCACCGAGGAGAGCTCCAGCTCGGTGACGGCGCCTCCGTAGATCATTTCCTGAATCTCCAGGCGGCCGCTCTTCCACGTGTGCATGATGGCGAGCAGCAGCGCGGCGATGGAGATCGGCAGCCAGCCGCCGGCGCCAAACTTGTGGAGGTTGGCGGCGAAGAAGCCAAAATCGATCGCGCCAAAGCCGAGGCACATGAGCAGCGCGGCCGCGGCGCCGAAACGCCAGCGGCGGCGGGCGACGAAGTAGAGCGCGAAGGAGGTGACCATCATCGTGCCGGTGACGGCGATGCCGTAGGCGGCCGCGAGATTGGAGGACGACTGGAAAAGCAGCACGGTGAGGATGCTGCCGCCCGCGAGGAAGAAGTTCACCAAGGGCAGGTAGATCTGGCCCCGTTGTTCGTGGTTGGTGTGGAGCACGCGCAGGCGCGGGAAATAGCCGAGCTGGATCGCCTGTCTCACCAGGGAGAAGGTGCCGGAAATGAGGGCCTGGCTGGCGATGATCGCGGCGACGAGCGAGAGCACGAGCAAGCCGGCGCGGAAGGCGCCGTCGGGCGCGAGCGAGAGGAAGGGGTTTTCCAGATCCTCGGGGTGGGCGAGGGCGTAGGCGCCCTGGCCGAAGTAGTTGAGCGTGAGCCCGGGCAACACGAGGCCATACCAGGCGCGCAGGATGGCGGGGCGGCCGAAGTGACCCATGTCGGCGAAAAGCGCCTCCACGCCCGTGATCGCCAGCACCACCGAGCCGAGCACGCCGATCACGGAGCCCGGGTGGTGAACGAGCAGGTCGATGCCGTGGCGCGGATCAAGGGCGCGCAGCACGGAGGGGTTTTGCACCACGTGCCAGAGCCCGAGCCCGCCCAGCACCAGAAACCAGACCAGCATCACCGGGCCGAAGAGCTGGCCGATCGCCTTGGTGCCGCGGCGCTGCATCGCGAAGAGCGCGACCAGGATGACGAGGCAGAGCGGGATGACGAAGGGCGAGGCCGCGGGCACGAGCGTGCGCAAACCCTCCGAGGCGCTGAGCACAGAAATGGCGGGCGTGATGACGCCCTCGCCGCAGATCATGGCCGCGCCGATGAGCGCGATGACGACGCCCAGCCCGATGCCGCGCCGCGCGCCGGGCCGGTTCTCGAGGCCGCCGAGGGCGAGCAGGGCGAAGATGCCGCCCTCGCCCTGGTTGTCGGCGCGCATCACCACCGTGACGTATTTGAGGCTCACCACGAGCATGAGCGACCAGAAGATCAGGGAGAGCACGCCGAGCACCCCGGCCAGGCGCTCGTCGGGCGGCAGGTGGTGCAAGGATTCGCGCAGGGCGTAGAGCGGGCTCGTGCCGATGTCGCCAAACACCACGCCGAGGGCGCCAAGGCTGAGCGCGGCCCGGGCGCGACGGGACAGCGTGGACGACGCGGGAGCGGAGCTCATGGCTGGGCGGTTGCGAAGGCGGGCGACGGCAAAGGCGGCGAAGCGGGAAAAGGTCGATCATCGCGCGCCGCCGCCCGGGGAGTCAACGAGCGGGAATTGCGAGCCCCGCTGGCGCAAGCGTGTGGCGCTTGGGCGGCGAGGGTGCGGCGCGGGGGTCGCCGAGGCGCGCGCGACTACATCGATTCCAGCCTCGTCACGCCGTGGTAGTCGGTGCCGAACATCCAGTGGCGGTTCAGGATCGGCGCCCCGGCCGAATCGGGGTTCAGGGTGTAGCCGACCTTGCCCCCCATCCAGACGATCATCGCGCCACGGTAGATCTCCGCGCGCACGGGATTGAGGCGGCGCAACTCCGTCCCGAAGCGGTCAGGCGATACGTTTACCCGATCCGTCTCTTGAATCAGTTGGCGCACTTCCGCCATCAGGGCCTCGAGATTCTCGATTTCAAAAGGGCGTTCTTCGAACTGTCTCTCGTCGGCGATGAGTTCAACGGTGAAGTAGAGGGTGTCGCCTTCGCGGCGCTGGTTTTGCGCTAAACGCATTTTCTCCGGTGGCGTGTAGGGCGTCTTCTGGAAGAGCGCGAAATAGACATTGGGCCCGTAGCAGCTTACGCAGGGGTTGCTGCCGTAGGCTTCAAGGGCCTGGCGGGCGAGGACACGGAAACGGGGGCCGGAGATACGATAGGTCGGCAGGCTTGTTTGGCCCTGCGCGTCGAAGCTCAGGTCGCGGCGCTCCATGTGGCTCGTCACGATGCGGTCATACCAGTGCACGCTCACGCCGAGCTCGAGTCCGGGAACCTCGTTTTGGAGCGCGGCCTGGCGGGGGCCGGAGATGGGGACGGAGATCGGGTTAAAAATCCACCCGGGCGCGAGGAGGAGAACGGGGGCGCCCCAGATAACGGTGAATCGCAAAGCGCGGGCGAGGCGGCGCACCAAGCGTCGGATTCCATGAAAGCGGGGGCGACGTAGCATGGGCTCGGCTTGAGTGATGACTCCTCAAGCCCGCCGAGGCGATGCAGAAGCGGCCGACGGGCAAAAGCGACCCACCGACAGGAGGGCCCGTGTCCCGTTGACGGGGCGGCGGGGGCGCGCAGCGTGGAGGGATTACCCATGAGCCAGACCACCGCTTGGAAACGCGTTAAGGAGTATTCCGACATCATCTACGAGAAGGCCGACGGCATCGCGAAGGTGACGATCAACCGCCCGCATCGGCGCAACGCCTTCACGCCCGACACCGTGCAGCAGATGTATGAGGCCTTCCTCGACGCGCGCGAGGACCCGAAGGTCGGCGTGGTGCTGCTCACCGGCGCGGGCCCGCACAGCGACGGCAAATACGCCTTCTGCGCGGGCGGCGACCAGGGCGTGCGCGGCCACGCCGGCTACGTGGGCACCGACGGCGTGCCGCGGCTCAACGTGCTCGATCTGCAAAAACTCATCCGCTCCATGCCCAAGGTGGTGATCGCGCTCGTGGCCGGCTACGCGATCGGCGGCGGCCACGTGTTGCACGTGGTGTGCGACCTCACGATCGCGGCCGACAACGGCATCTTCGGCCAGGTGGGCCCGCGCATGGGCTCCTTTGACGCCGGCTTCGGCAGCTCCTACCTCGCGCGGCTGGTGGGGCAGAAGAAGGCGCGCGAGATTTGGTATTTGTGCCGTCAATACAACGCGCAGGAGGCGCTCGACATGGGCCTGGTCAACGCGGTCGTGCCCGTGGCCGAGCTCGAGGCCGAGGGCGTGAAGTGGGCGCGCGAGATCCTCGGGCACTCGCCGCTGGCGATCCGGGCCCTGAAGAGCGCCTTCAACGCCGAGCTCGACGGCCAGGCCGGCATCCAGGAACTGGCGGGCAACGCGACCCTGCTCTACTACATGAGCGAGGAGGCGAAGGAGTTTCACGGCGCGCAGCGCGAAAAGCGCCGGCCGGACGCGCGGCGGTTTCCCTGGCTGCCCTGAGACTTCACGGGCGAGACGCCCGTGCCACGGCCGGGCCCCGAGCCCATGGGCGGGGCGCCCATGCCACGCTGAGCCGCTTACAGGTCGGCGGGCGTGTTCCAGTTCGCGAATAGCGGGGTTTCGGCGGGCTGGATGAGCCAGGGCTTCATCCAGCCGGCGGCGCAGGCGGCGGCGAGCAGGCGCTGGAGGGAAAGCTGCCGGTGCTCCAGCGCGGTGGCCGCGGCGGCGCGGCTGTCGTCGGAAACCGGATACACCGCGCAGAGCGGCTCAAAGGCGCCGTCGGCATGGCGCGGCGCCGTGGGACCCGCCGCTAGGAGGTCGGATAGGTAGCTCGCGCTCATGGAAGGCAGGTCCACCGCGAGGACGAGCAGGCGAGAGGTGCGGGCGGCGGCGAGGCCGGCGGCAATTCCCCCGAGAGGGCCGCAGTCGAGCGCAGGGTCGGCGACGAGGCGCGCGCCGAGCAGGGGACCTTCGAGGCGGTAGTTGCGCTCGGCGGGCGCGGAGAGGAGGAGCTCCGCGCAGCCGGGCAGGGAGCGCAGGAGGGCGGCTTGATGCTCGAGCAGCGGTCGGCCCGACACGGGGTGGGGGAGCAGGGCCTTGTCGCGCCCCATGCGGGTGGATCGCCCGCCGGCGAGCAAAAGGCCGGAAAAGGGTGGTGGCTCAGCCGCGGGCATCGATGCGGAGCACGCCGTCGCTGAGGATCTTGGCGCGGAGGCCGCCGCGGCCTTTGAGCGCGGCCTCGGCGCCGGGGGCAAAGGCGCGGTCCATCCAGTAGCAAGGGGAGCACTCGGCCGTGCCCAGGAAGCGGATGCCCTGGATCTCGAACTCGACCCCGATGAGCGTATTGAGGTCGATGCCGCGGGTGATGACGTTGCGGCGGAAGACGGAGGGCTCGCGGTCCCAGGTCTGGAGCGCAACGCAGAGCTCGTCGTAAACCTCGCCCGAGAAAAAGGTGATCTGGCCCTTGTAGTCGGGTTTGTAGTCGAAGAAGCGGTCGCCGCGCAGCCCGCGTCCGGCGACACACTCCACCTCGGGCACGGAGAGCATCGGGTGCTCGTCGGGCTCGCGTCCGTGGTGGCCGAAGTAGTTGTGGCCGGGGGAGAGGAAGAGGTGCTCGACGCGGATCATGGCGGGACGGCGGTTGGTGGGCGGCGAAGCTACTCTCCGCGCAAGTGGCGGAGGCACTCGCGGATGGCCGGGACGAGGGGCGGGAGGCACTCGCCGATGGCGCGAGGGTTGCCGGGGAGGTTGATGATCAGGCTGCGACCGCGGGTGCCGGCGGTGGCGCGGGAGAGGATGGCGGTGGGCACCTTGGCAAAGCTGACCGCGCGCATCGCTTCGCCAAAGCCGGGCAGTTCGCGATCGAGCACGGCCCGCGTCGCCTCGGGGGTGTAATCACGGGCGGCGGGACCGGTGCCGCCGGTGGTGACGACTAGGTCGCATTGCTCGTCATCGCAGAGGTGACAAAGGAGAGCGGAGAGCTTGTCGCGATGGTCCGGGATGAGGCGGGCAAGGATCTCGTGTTCGGGGCCAAGCTGCTCGCGCAAGACGCGCTCGATCTCGGGGCCGCTGAGGTCGGCATAAACGCCGGCGGCGGCGCGGTCGCTCAGGGTGACGCGCGCGATGCGGAGGGGGAGGATTTCGGAGGGTTTAACCACGGAGGACACGGAGAGCACGGAGAGGAGGAGGCAGGGAACAGAGGGAGGAGGCCCTAGCCGAGCAGGTTTTTCTCTCCGTGCTCTCCGTGTCCTCGCTGGTTCATGTTTTCAGTTTTTCGGTCACGCGGACGCCGCTGAGGCTCATGGTCTTGTCGACGGCCTTCATCATGTCGTAGAGGGTGAGGCCGGTGCCGCGGGCTCCGCTTTCCGCACGCTGCGCGTAGCCGCGGCGAATCTGCTTCGTGAAGAGCTTCCGGAGGGGGCGAAGCTTTATGATCCCTGGGCGGAGGAAGCGGTGCGAAACCAGGCCTTGATGGACCTGCGCTTCTGATTGGCGTGGCGGTCAGGGAATTTGGGTGGGGCGGGTCCGGCCGAGCTTGGCGAAAAAATCTCCCGCGAAGGGATCGAGGCGCAGGGCATGCCCCAAGGCCTCGTCTGCGGCGCGGCGCGCGGCAGGTGAACCTTCCGCTCGCGCGCGGCGATCGAGGAGATCGGCATAGAAATGGGCGGCGACCGCATAGGTGACGTCGGCCTGGTGGATTCGCTCCGTCATCGCATCAAAGGCGAGAGCAGCCTCGCTGAGACTCCGTTCTCCACGATCGGCGGAGGCCTTGAGCAGATTTGCCAACGCGAACCAGTCGGACGCCTTTGGACGAATCTCTACCGGGCAGAGTTCGAAGACGCGGTGATAGGCATCGAGGGCCCGCGGGTCGGTGGAGCGGTCCAGGGCGCGGGCGAGCTCGAGCAGGGTGCGCGGGTCTTCGGGGCGGAGCCGCTCCATCGCGTGCAGATACTCAAGGTAGGCTGTCGTGTCCTGATGTTTGGCCGCCGCCGGTCGGTTGCGGGCGAGCCATTCGAAATCGTCGCGATTGCTTGGTAGCAAGGCCAGGGCCAGAGCGGCGGCCCGCTGGTGCCGGGCGGCGAGGCTGAGGAGGCGCACGCTGTCTTCGTCCTCGGGCAAGGCGGGGAACGTCGATGCGGAGCGCCGCAACTCATCCCGCAGCGCGACCGCATGGATCGCGTGCGGGAAGGAGCGAGCCTCGCGCGCGGCGTCGCCGTAGGTCCGCAGCAGCTCGGCGATCTCCGGCGAGCTTCGCGGGGCGGGAGGCGCGTCCAAAGCGGCGGCCAAGGCCCGTTCGAGGAAAACCAAACGCGCCATCGAGAGGATCGGTTGATCGGCCGTCGCTTTGACCAGGTCACTCCAGGTGGAACGCGGTTCGGCGGGGGAAGCGAGGCGACTGGCGAACTCCGCCCACTGCGCTTGTTCGGACAAAGGCAGAGAGTCTTGGGTGCGGATCTGGTCGAGAACGGCGGCGCGCCGGGCGTCCACCGGGAACGCGCAAGCGAGGGCGAGGCGGGCCAGGCCTGGGTTGCGCGGTCGCAAGGCGGAGAGGCGTGCGCTAAACTCCGAGGCTCGCGCGTAGTCCAGCTCCAGAAGCGCGAGATCCAGACCCGCGGTCAGGAAGCGCGGATCGGCGTGTTTGGAAAAGCTGTCCCCCGGTTCGGCGAGGAACGAGGCGGCCAACTCGGCGGCCTGACGTGCGGCGGGGATCTGAGCGCGCAGGGTGGGCCACTCCGAATCGGCATCGCCGAGGGAGAGAGACGCCAGGAGGCGGCGAACCTCGAGATAGGGCAGCGCCGGGTGGTGTGGCGCGCGTTTCTTCAGCTCGCGGGCGATGCGATCTCCGAGCGCGAATTGGTCGCTGGTGTAGAGGAGTTCGGCGGCGAGCCAGGCGGACTCGTGCGTTTGGGTGCGCGCGTAGGCGTCGAGGGCGAAGAGACGGGCGCGTTCCGTCTGGCCGAGCAGGAGATACGCGCGTGCGAGCGCGGGTGTCAGACGAGCGTGGGCGGCGATCGGAACCGGCGTCGGATGTGCCGAAACGAGTTCCTGGAGCCGGGCGGCGTCTCCGGTTTCGATGGCTCGGCTGATCTGGTCTGCGCGAGCATTGAGTCGCTCTTGTTCGGTGAAGATTCCCACTCGTGCGGCGTGGACCGGAGGCGGGAAAACCAAGCCCAGGCCGAGAATCGCGAGAGCGAGGCGAGGGATGCGTGGAGCGCGGGGCGGGGTCGGCATGAAGGTTGGTGCTTAGGTTTGGTGGGGTGAGGTGAGATCGGCGGGCGTGTTCCAGTTGGAGAAGAGCGGAACCTCGGGCTCGGAGATCGGGCGAGGCCGCATCCAGCCGGCGGCGCAGGCGGCGGCGAGCAGGCGCTGGAGGGAAAGATCTTGGCGTGCGACTGCGTCGGCGACTGCGGCGCGAATGTCGCCGGAGACTGGATACACCGCGCACAGTGGTTCGAAGGTGCCGTCGGCGTGGCGGGGGGCGGAGCCGGCGCTCGAAGTGCCGATGAGAAGGAGGTCGCGAAGGCGGCGCGGTCGCTCAGGGTGACGCGCGCGATGCGGAGGGGGGAGGTTTCGGAGGGTTTAACCACGGAGGGCACGGAGAGCACGGAGAGGAGGAGGCAGGGAGTTGAGGGAGGAGACCGCAGCCGATCTGGTTTTTCTCTCCGTGACCTCCGTGTCCTCCGTGGTTCAATTTTTTAGTTTTTCGGTCACGCGGACGCCGGTGAGGCTCATGGTTTTGTCGACGGCCTTCATCATGTCGTAGAGGGTGAGGCCGGCGATGCTCACGGCCACGAGGGCCTCCATCTCCACGCCGGTCTTGGCGGCGACGCGCGACGTCGCGGAAATCTGAATACGGTCCTCGAGCACGGTGAAGTCGACCGAGACCGAATCGAGGGGAAGGCCGTGGCAGAGGGGGATGAGCTCGTCGGTGCGTTTGGCCGCGAGGATGCCGGCGAGGCGGGCGGCGGCGAGCACGTCGCCTTTGGGCAGGGCCTGGGCGCGCAGGAGATCGAGCGTGGCTGGCTGGCAGAGCAGCTCACCGACGGCGGTGGCGGAGCGCTGCTGCACGGGCTTGTGGCCGACGTCGACCATCCGGGCGGCGCCATGGGCGTCGAGGTGGCTGAAAGCGGGGGCGGAATCGGGCATGAGCGCGTTCTTAACCACGGATGGCACGGATGGGCACGGATAAACCGGACGAATGCAGGCGCCGGCGCTCAGAGCTTCGCGAGTTCGGCAAAGTGGGCGTCGGCGGCTTCGACGGGGACCTTGTGGTGGCGACCCACGGCGGCGATGAGCAGATCGGGGTTGGGCACGGTGAGGCCCTTGGCGCGGGCGCGGCGGCCGAGTTCGCAGGCGAGTTCCCACACTTCCGGGGGAATCTCGAGTTCCGGAATCACCTGCTCGAAGTGAGACAGAAGCTGCTTCTCGTGTGCGCCTCTTGCGCCATGCCAAAGTTCCACGCGAACCATGCCGCACCAGCAAACTTCGCCTGCGGCGAGCAGGGCGTTCAAGCGTTGTTTGGACTCGGGCGAACCAGTCTCGCGCAGGGAGTCGATGAAGAGGGAGGTGTCGACGAGGCGCATGTCAAAAGCTGTGCGTCCCGCGGCGGCGCAGTTCCATGAGTTCTTCGAGAGACATCATGTCTTTGCAGGTTCCGATATACTTGGTGAGCTCCGCCATCTTCTTGCGGCGGTTATACTCGGCGATGGCGGTGTTGATCGCCTCACGTTTGGTCGCTGCCTTGGTGAGACGCATAAGGTCTTTTAGCTCCTTGTCGGGAATATCCACGGTGGTCTTCATGCTTCCAAACGTGGTTGATTTGGATTCCGCGGCAAGCGCGGACGGATTCTCAAAGGATCAGCGCCTCGGCGTGGGTTTGGGGGGCGGCGGCGGTGGGCACGCGGAGCAGGGCGTGGGTGCGGGAGAGGGTGGTGAGATCGCTGCTGTCGGCCCAGGGGAGGGGGGCGTAGCCTTGCGGCGTGCGGGTGGCGGGCCACCAAGTCTCGCGAGGATTGGTGCGCAGCGGGGCGCCAGGCGCGAGCGGGACCTGGGACACGGGCGCAGGCTCGGCGGTGGCGAGCCGGGAGAGGAGGCGCGCGACGAAGAGGTGGAAGCAGACGAAGTGGGAGAGCGGGTTGCCGGGGAGCCCGATGGCGAACTGGCGGCCCCGGGGCGTCTCGCGGGTGGCGACGAGCAGGGGCTTGCCGGGACGGGAGGCGACTTGGTTGACCACGAGAGAAAAACCCTGCTCGGCGAAGAGGCGGGCGGTGTGGTCGTGCTCGCCGCCGCTGGAGCCGCCGGAGACGAGAAGGAGGTCGGGCGCGGGGGCGGTGGCGAGGAGACCGGTGAAGGCGGACGAGACGGAGGCGTGGGACTCGCCGGCGCGGGCGTGGGCGACGAGTTCGGCGCAACCGGTGTCGCGGAGGAGCGCGGCGATGAGCGGGGAGTTGCAGTCGCGGATTTGGCCGGGGGCGGGCGTGGCGTCGGGCGGGATGATCTCGCCGCCGGTGACGAGGTGGGCGACGCGGGCGTGACGCGTGACGCTCGGCGTGGTGAGGCCGAGGGAGGCGAGCAGGGCGAGCGAGCCGGCGGTAAGCACGGTGCCGGCGGGCAGGAGAAGGTCGCCGGCACGGGCTTGGGAGGCGCGGCGGCGGATGAGGCTGGTCGAGGGCGCGACGCGGAGGGTGATCGTGGGGGTGCCGTCGGTGGCGGTGGCGAGCGTAGTATCCTCGTGCATGAGGAGACCGACGAGGCCCGCCGGCACGGCGGAGCCGGTGAAGAGCTTGAGCGCCACTGCGCCATCTATCGTCGCCGGAAAGGCGGGTGCGGGCTGGCCGACGGGAATGTGGCCGACGATGCGGAGAGTGGCGCCGGCTGGGGTGTCGAGCGGGACGACGTAGCCGTCGATCGCCGAGCGGTCGAAGGGGGGCTGGTCCTCCGGGGCGAGCGCGTCGGTGCGGAGCACGCGGCCGGCGGCGGCGGAGAGTGGCACGGCCTCGGCGGCGAGCGGCGCGGCGAGGGCGTCGAGACGTTGCCAGACTTCGGTAACGGTGAGCACGGGGTCAGAGCGACAGAAGGACGGAGCGGCGGAGGACGCGGAATCGCGGGGGCTCAGGCGGGGATGACCTCGGTTTTCCAGATGGGGACGTCCTGTTTGAGGCGGTCCATGAAGGCGCTGAGGACAGTAAAGGCTTCGGCACGGTGGCGGGAGGCGACGCCGATGTAGATGGCGGCTTCGCCCACGGGCACGCGGCCGAGGCGGTGGTGGACGCGGACGCCGAGGCAGGGGTGCGCGGTGGTGAGATCGTCGAGGATGCGGGTGATCTCGCGCTCGGCCATCGGTTGGTAGGCCTCGTAAACGAGCGCGGCGATGGGCGCGCCCTTTTCCTCGCCGCGCACGAGCCCGCGAAACTCGGCGAGGGCGCCGACGCCGGGCCCGGCCGCGGGCGGCGGCAGCGCGGCGGGGATGGGCTCGGGGCCGAGGTGGATGTGCAGACTCATAAGGGGCGGCGGATTCAGCATTCCTTAGGACGAGGCGCTGGCGTAGCGGCGCAGGCCGGCGTGGAAGATGCGGATCGCGATGAAAAGCCAGAGGAGGGTGGCGCCGACCATCCACGCGGCGTAGACGGGCTCGAAGCCGTGGATGAGCACGCGCGCGGGCACGTTGCTCACGATGATGACGGGCAGGAGGTAGACGAAGACCACGTTGGCCACGCCGCGCAGCGCCTCGCGGGGCAGGCGCGAAAACTCGGTGAGGCCGAAGTAGCCGCCCTCGATGCCTTTCGCGCTTTGGAGCCAGAAGACCATCGAGATGATGGCGAGGAGCGTGGCGTAGTGGAGGGCGAGGCCGCAGAGGATGAAGAGCGCGTAGGCGGCGAGTTGGCCGACGCTGGGCTCGAGCCCGAGCTGACGCGCGGCGTAGACGACGATGGCGAGCGCGACGGGCACGTTGACGAAGCCGTCGAGGTCGAACTTTCGCGTCGAGACCATGAAAAGCGGCGAGCCGGGCTGGGCCAAAAAGAAGTCGAAGTGGCCGCTGCGCACGTTGCGGCCCATCTCGAAGAGGTTGCTCCAGAAAAAGGCCATGAGCAGGCGTTGCACGAGCAGCGTGGTGCCGACGAGGAGCAGCATCTCGTATTGGGACCAGCCGGCGATGCTGTCGGTGTGCGAGTAGATGATGCCGACGAGCAGCACGTTGACGCTCATCCAGAAAAATTCGACCAGCGCCCACATGAGGAAGTCGCCGCGAAACATCATGGCGCGCACCAGCGAGTAGCGGATGCTGGCGAGCCAGATGCGGGCGTAGCGGAGCATGGTCGGGGAATGGAGGAGTCTAAGGTCCGAAGGTCATAGGTCGAAAGTCGAGTGCGGTCCCGCGGGTGCGGGACGGCCGGTGGTGACATTGGACTTTAAGACTTGGGACATTTGACAGATTGAGGTGGCTTCAACCGCCCACCGCGGTGTGGCGGCGGAGGCCGCGGCGCCAGAGGAGCTGGGCGATGCCGAGGAGCAGGACGGTCCAGCCGGCCTGGATGGCGAGGCCTTGGAGCGCGATGCCGAGGTCGGTGATGCGGCCGGTGAGGAGCGCGGCCGGGAAATACATCTGGTAGTAGTAGGGCAGCCAGCGCGAGAGCTCGTAGAGCCAGCCCGGCATGAGGTCCAAGGGGAAGATCTGCCCGCCAAGCACGGCCTCGATGGCGAGGGAGAGAATGACGAAGGACTGGATCTCGAGAAACCAGAAGGTCAGCAGGCCAAAACAGTAGGCGATGGTGAACTGGATGAGCGCGGAGAGGATAAGCGCGGGGATGGCCACGAGGTAAAGCGGCAGGTGCTCCTCGCCGGGCAGCGTCAAGTGCGGCCAGAGCAGCGGGAGGGCGAGCAGCACGGGCAGCAGCGAGAGGCCGCCCATCACGAAACGCGCGGAGAAGTAGAGGCTGAGTCGGTAGCCGAGGTAGTTGATCGGCTTGGTGAGGAACTGGTTGATCAGGCCGTTGCGAATCTCCTCGGAGATCTCGTAGTCGTCATTGGCCGCGCTGAGGAAAAACTGCAGCACGAGCAGCAGCGTGAAGTAGGTGAGCGTGGCCGAGAGCGGGAAACCGCCGATCTCCGTCTGCCCTTGGTAGGCCGCGCCCCAGAGGATGAAGACGTAGACGAGGTGGAGCAGCGAAAAGGCCGCGCGCAGCGCGAAGTTCCACCGGTAGACGAGATTCGTCTGAATGCCGGTGAGGAAGACTTGGCGGTATTTGGCGAGCGCGGACACGAGCGGTTTTTCTTTAACCGCGGATTAGGCGGATGGGCGCGGATGGGCGGAGATTTTCAACCAAGGATGGCAGGGATGGACCCGGCTGGGAGGATTCATTTATCCCCGCTCAATCGCGTCACCGGGTGCGTCACTTTTCGGTGAGTTGGAAGCGCTGGATCACCTCTTTGGCGAGGTTGCGGTAGGCGGTGGAGCCGGGGGAGCTGTTGTCGTAGGCGAAGATCGTCTTGCCGAAGCTGGGGGCCTCGCTGAGGCGCACGGTGCGAGGGATGACGGTCTGGAAAATCTTGTCGGGCAGGTGCTGCTTCACCTCTTCAACCACCTGGCGCGAGAGGTTGGTGCGCATGTCGAACATCGTCATGACGACGCCGCCTAGCGTGAGGCCGGGATTGAGCGCCCCTTTGATGCGCTCGAGATTGCGCAGGATCGCGCCGAGGCCCTCGAGCGCCATGTATTCGCACTGGAGCGCGATGAGCAGGTGGTCGGCGGCGCTGAGGCTGTTCATCGAGAGCATGCCCATGGAGGGCGGGCAATCGATCACGACTGCGCCGTAGCGGCCGGAGGCGCGCACGGGGTCGAGGATGGCGCGCAGGCGGCCGAGGTAGTTGTCGGTGCCGGCGAGCTCGATCTCCAGCGCGCCGAGATCCTCCTCGCTGGGGATGAGATCGAGGCGCTCCACCGGGGTGGGGGTGATCATCGCGAGCGCGTCGCCTTCGCCACGCAGGGGACCGTAGAGCGAGCGGCCCTCCTGCTTCTCGACGCCGACGGCCGAGGTGGCGTTGGCCTGGGGGTCGAGGTCGACGAGCAGGGTGGCGATCTTTTTTTCGGCAAGGGCCGCGGCCAGGTTGACGGCGGTGGTGGTCTTGCCGACGCCGCCCTTTTGGTTGGCGATGGTGAAAACGGTGGTGGGCATGTGCGATGGGATGACGAATGACGAATGCCCGCGCTCGAATGGGCAAGCGCGGGCTGTCGACGACCTGCGTCAGGTTGCTTCATCCAACAAGGCAAAGGTTTGCACGATTTCGTGGCGGGTGCCGGCGGGGCCGGGCAGGCTGCGCATGAGGTGAAAGGCCTCGCTGCGCCAGAGCGGGCCGACAAAGGCGGCGTGGCGCTTCAGCCAGTGTTCGACGGCCACGGGCGGGGCTTCGCCGACCCGGGCGACGGTAAAATGGGGCACGAAAGGCGTGAGCGCGAAGGGCACGCCGCTGGCGAGCAGGCGGTCGTCGACCTGCTGGCGGAGGCGCAGGAGGAAGGGGTGGGCGCGGCCGACGCCGGTCCAGAGCACGGCGGGGCGGCCGCGGGGCGGGAAACGGCCGACGCCCTCGACGCCGAGGGGGAAGGCGCCGACCTGCACGCCGGCGAGGGCATCGAGCACCGGTCGTAGTTGATCTTCGGATACGTCGCCAAGGAAGCGCAGCGTGAGGTGCAGCTGGCCGGGCGGGGTCCAGCGGGCGCGGGGCATGCGCTCGGCGAGCGCGGCGAGGGCCTCGCGGGCGGGCTCGCTGGGGTGGAGGGCGACGAAGAGACGGTGGGGGGCGGGCGCGGACATCGGTGTGCGGAACAGCGAAGTCGCGTCGGCCGCTTTGGCGAAAAAAAGCGGCCGCCCCGGCAAGGGGCGGCCGCGCGGGCCCGGAGAGGCGAAGCAGGGTTTGGTTGGTTATTCGTGGAAGCTGAGCGCGGGCTCGGGTGTTTTGGCGGGGGAGCTGAGGCTCCGGGCGGCGACCTTCGTTTTGGCCGAGGGCGTGGCGGTCGCGGCCTGGGGGCGGGCGGCGCTGGTCCGAGCCGGGTGAGCGGCGCGGGGCGCGGAGGCGATCTCCGGGGCGGTGTGGGCGCTGGCGCCGACGAGGGCGGCGAGGCGGGCGGCGGCTTGCTGGAGCTCGGCGGACTGGGCGTTGAGCTCTTCGGCGGCG
The DNA here is from genome assembly GCA_030604905.1 of Verrucomicrobiota bacterium. Taxonomy (GTDB): domain Bacteria; phylum Verrucomicrobiota; class Verrucomicrobiia; order Opitutales; family Opitutaceae; genus IMCC26134_A. The sequence goes on from JAUVVA010000002.1 coordinate 26,436, forward strand.
GAGGCGGTTTCCTCGGCGCCGGCGGCGTTGGACTGGGTGACCTTGTCCATCTGCGAGACGGCGGTGTTGATCTGGGCGAGGCCCTCGGACTGTTCCTGGGAGGCGGTGGCGACCTCGGCGACGAGGCGGTCGACCTCGCGCGATTTTTCGAGGATCTCCTTGAGGCCGGCGGAGACGCGGGTGGAGAGCTCGACGCCTTGGGCGGACTTGTGGGTGGCGTCGGCGATCTTGTCGGCGGTCTCCTTGGCGGCGACGGCGGAGCGCTGGGCGAGGGAGCGGACCTCGTCGGCGACGACGGCGAAGCCGGCGCCGGCCTCGCCGGCGCGGGCGGCCTCGACGGCGGCGTTGAGGGCGAGGATGTTGGTCTGGAAGGCGATCTCGTCGATGGTCTTGATGATTTTGGAGATGTCGTTCGAGGACTGCTGGATCGCGTTCATCGCGGCCTGCATGCGCTCCATCTCGGAGGCGCCGGACTCGGCGGCGGAGCGGGCGTGGGCGGAGGCGGCCTTGCCGGACTGGGCGTTGTCGGCGTTGCGGCGCGTCATGCTGGAGAGCTCCTCGATGGAGGAGGAGATTTCCTCGAGGGAGGCGGCCTGCTCGCTGGAGCCCTCGGCGAGGGACTGGCTGGCCGAGGAGACCTGACCGGCGGCGGCGGCGACCTGGAGCGAGCCTTGGGTGAGGGACTCGGCGGTCAGGGTGAGGGCACGGTTGACGCCGCGGATGATGAGGAAGGCGGCCGCGATGCCGACACCGAGCATGATGACGAGGCCCCAGATCACGCGGTTGGAGGCGGAGCTGAGCGAGGCGGAGGAGCTTTCGGCGTAGTTGAGCGTGCGCTCGATGGAGCGGTCGACGACTGCGTTGACGATGTCGTCGAAGCGGGTGGCGGCCGCACCCCGGGCGGCGTTGATCGTGTCGGCGCTTTCGAAGTATTTGATGATGCCGATCACGCCCTCGCGGTAGGCGGCCGCGGCTTGCCCGATGTTTTCCAGCTTGCGCAGGGTCTCGGGCTCGGTGGTCGAGGCGAGCAGGGCGCGACGAAGCGTCTCCATTTTTTCGAAGTTGGGCAGGCCCTCGCGGATGTGGACGCTCTCGCGCAGGGCCTGGGCTTTCTGACCGCGAATGCGGACGTCGTTGGCCAGGTTGAGGATTTCTTCGCCCCGTTCGTTGGCGAGGCGCCAGGCTTCGATGGTCTCGCGCGAGGCATTGTCGCGGATGGCGCGGGTGAGGGCCTCTTGGGACTCGCGGTTGAAGGCGAGCATGTCGGTGAGAAAGCGCGCCGCCTGCACTTCGAGCGCGGCGCGAATGCGGAGGAGTTCGCCGACGTTTTGTTGGGTGGCCTTGAACTGGGTGACGTAGTCGGCGAAGGCTTTTTCACCGTCTCTCACGGCTTCGGCCAGCGCGGTCAGCGAAGGTTGGGCGAGGGAAAGTTTTTTCGCGGCCGCGAGCTCCTGCTCGACTTCGGCGATGGCTTTTTGCGTCAGCTGAAGTGCGGCCTCGTCTCCGGTGTAGGCGTAGGAGCGGGCGTTTTTCTGCATGTCGCCCGAAGATTGGGCGAGGGCGCTGGTCACGCTCGCCTGCGGGGCGACCGCTTCGGCAAGAAACACGGCACCGTCGGCCGCGTGTAACATGCGCCAGGTGGCAAAGCCGCCGAGGCCGGCGGCGAGCAGGAGGAGGAAGGCAAAGCCAAGCGCTACGCGTTGACCGATGGTGAGCTGGGAGGTTTTCATAGGGGGTTGCTTCGGCTTCAATCGGTCCGCTGCGGGGCTGGTTTAGCGTGGGCCTTGCATTATGGGGTGAGATTCCTAGCGCTCAGGTCCGATCCGGCTGGTCGAGGCCCTCCCGTGCGGGCGCGAAATCTTTCCGCTCAACTCGGGTTCGGTGCCGCCGCGAGGTGAGCGAGGATGCGCTCCACGTCGACGACGTCTTTGGGGCGGCGCGAGTAGTCCTTGCGATCGAGGATGAGCGGCAGGGCGGCGAACTTCACGCCCCGGAAAAGGAAGTGGTGGCGCGGGTCCTCGATCAGGGCGTCGTCGCTGATGGCGACGCGGGGCGGGTGCACCCGGTGGTAGCCTTCGGTGACGATGTCGACGTGGTCGGCGAGGTGCGTGATGCCGGCGCCGAAGCGCGGGTGCCGGTGGCGGGCGAGGAGGGTGATGTCCAGGTCGGTCGATTCGCGCAGGCCGAGCACTTCGAGCGAGGAACTGCCGACGACGCAGCAATCGGCCAGCGGGATGCCGTGCCGCGCGAGCGCGGCTTTGAGCGTCTCGATCCAGGCGAGGAACGCGGCGCGGGGGGCGCGCGCCGGGCGAAGGAGCAATTGCGCGAGGTTGTGCTCCTCGAGAAGCACGGCGCGGAGGTGGAGGAGCTCGGCCGGGCTGGAGGTGGCGTGGCAGGTGATAAACGCGTCGGCGGGAGCGAGGTGCTCGAAGTGGCGTCGCAGGTGGCGCTTGGTGCGCGTGGCCAGATCGCCGCTGCGCTCGGCGGGGGAAACGTTGGCCGCGAGGACCACGCGGAGGCGGGCCGGGTGGGCCGCTAGGAGCTCGAGCTTGCGCTCGAGGTGCGGCATGTGGGTGAGCTCGGCGCCGTGACTGTAGACGTCGAACACCAATTCGCGGAAGGCGGCGGGATGCGCGGCGAAGTCGAGGGTGGTGGAGCCGACGAGGGCGAAGTTGCGCGCGATCTCGCGCTCCATCGCGGGCCAGGCGTCCTCGAGCGGCGACCAGAGCACAAACAGGGCGGCTTCGGTCGAACGCAGGCCGGCCCAGGCGTGGAGCAGGCGGCGCAGGTCGGCGTCGCCGAAGCCATGCGCGGTGAACCAGGCGGCGTCCCAGGCGGGGCCGGTGGAGGCGCAGGGGCGGGTGGGCGCGTCGAGGCCCAGGGCGAGGGCGCAGGCGAGACGATGGGCTCCGTTGCCGATCAGGCCTTCCGGCGTGACCGGCACCGGGTGCGCGGGGTCGAAGCCACGGGCGAGCATGGAGGCGTGTAGCGAGCGCGCGGCGGCGACGTAGTCGTCGACCGAGCGTTTGGCGGAGGCGGCGCCGGTGGAGGCGTCGGTCGGCTCGGCGCCTCCGGTGCGTGCGGCGATATGGCGCCGATAAAGCGATTCCGCGACGGAGGGATCGCCCTGTCCGGAGAGCGCGCGGAAGAAAAGATACTTCGCGGCAAGGTCGAGGCGCGACGGGGCGAGGAGCGCGAGGCTCGTGCCCGGGGCGGTGGCGCGAGCCGTCGCGGGGAAGGGCGAGGCGGGGGTCGGAGCGGGCGAAGGGCCGGCGAGAAGGCCGAGGATCGAGTCGAGGGTTTTGGGGCGGCAATAAAGCTCGCTGTGGATGTGGAAAAAGGCGCGGGCGTCGGGGCCGTGATTCAGTCGCAGACCCTCGTCGAGCAAGCGGTCGAGGCGGAAACGCAGGGTGCGGGGATCCTCGGCTTCGTGGGTAAAGCCGAGCCCGCCGTAGAAGGCGTCGCCGCAGAGGACGAGCTCACGGCCGAGCACGAGGGCCTCGAGGCCGGCCTGCGAGTTGATGGTCACGCAGGCCGCGGCGGAGCGGATGAGCGCATAGGTATCCCGCGTGTTGGCGGCGTCGACCAGCAGGCGCTCGCCGAGGCGCCGGCTGGCGGCGGCGAAGTCCGGGCAGGCGGCCAGCGCCTCGGCGGTGAGGCCGCGAACCCAAGGGTGCTCGTCGACGAAGCCCGGGTTCTCCTTGGGATGGAGTTTCACCACGAGGCGCAGGTCGTCGCGGGCGGCGGCGTAGTCGGCGAGCTCGGCGATGAGGCGGGCCTGGGTCCCGAAGCGGCGGAGACCGAAGAGGACGGACGAGTCCGTGCCGACCTGGCCAAGATAGAGCAGCGTGCGCAGGGTCGAGGCGGGGGCGGCCGGCTGGGGGCATGCGGGCGAAGCCTCGGCAAGTGGCGCGGCGTGTTCGGCGGATTTGAGCGAGGCCAGGCGCGTGAGGTAGGCGGAGACCGTGGCGGACGCGGTGGCGTCGTCGAGGGTCTCGCGGTGACGCCAGTAATGGTTGCGGGCGAGGTTGCGGTTGACGGTGATGCCGGAGACCTCGTCCCAGAGCAGGCGGTCCTTGCGGAAGGTGTTTTCGAGGGCGACGACGCGCAGGCCGCGCAGGACGGCGAGGTGGCGGAGTGCGGCGGAGAGGGTGTCGTGGCCCTGGGCGAAGACGACTGTGTCAGGCTGGTGGTGGTCGAGGTGCAGGCTGGCCTTGTCGAGCAGCGCGATGGCGTGGGCGTAGAAGCTTTCCACCGCGCTCCGGTCCGTCGGCGAGCCGAGGTCAAAGTCCAGCGAGGGGCGCCGCAATTCCAGCGCGAGGCGGTAGCGGCAGACATCCCAGAGTCGCACGCCCCGGTGCGCGATGTGGTGAAGCGTGGCGTCGGTGAGGGGAGCGGGAAGGCCGGTGGCGGGAGCGCACGTCTCGTCGATGAGGCTGAGCGACAGCCCGCGTTCGTGAGCGGCGGCCAGAAGGGCGGGCGTGGAGATCCCAAACCACGGTTGATGGGCCAGCAGCACGCGGCGGGATCCGGAAGGCGCGGCGGTGGGAGTGCCGACGAGCGCGAGGTCGTGGTAGCAGGCGGCGATGCGGGTGGCCAGCTGCTCGGGCGCTTGCTCGGTCTCGCGAAGCAGGCGGGCGATGGTCGCGGGCATCGGGGCCGGGGCGGAGCTTGTGCGGCCGGCGGAATCGGGCCCCGAGCCGGCGGCGGTGGAGCCGCCGGCGGTCGCGGCCGGGCGGGCGGGTGGCGGTGCTTCGGCTTGGTGGAGTGCGAGGCGCAGCGCTTCGTGATCGGGCGCGAAGGACAGGCCGGCGCGAAAAGTGGCGGCGGCGTCGGTGGTGAGGCCGGCGGCGATCTGGGCGTGGCCGAGCGCGAGGCAGGCGGAGGCGGAGGGCTCCCGCGCGAGCACGGCACGAAAGGCCGAGATGGCTTCGTTGTGGAGCCCGAGCTGCCGGCAGGCGTGGCCAAGCTCGAGCCAGTAATCGGCGCGCGCGGCTTGCAGCACGGTGGCCCGGCGCAGATGGGCGAGCCCCGTCTGGCGTTCGGCGAGGGAGTCGGCCTGGCCGGAGTGGTAGAAATCGAGCAAACCCAAGAGGTGGTGGGCATCCGCGCAATCGGGGTCGGCGGCGAGCGCGAGCTCGGCGAAGGTGCGGGTGCGCACGTGGTCGCGCCAGTCGTAGGCGAGGCGGGCGACGGCGAGCAAGCGGCGCGGTTGACGGGGCGGGGTGCGGAGGGCGAGCTGGCGGCGCAGGAGCGCGAGACGGGGGTGGCCGGGGGCGAGGGCGGAGGCCTGTTCCAGCTGGCTGGCGGCGAGCTCCCAGTTTTGCGCCTCGAGCGCGAGTTCGGCGACGACGAAGAGCGCCTCCACGCAGCGGGGGTCGGCGCGAAGCGCTTCGCCGGCCTGCTGGAGCGCACCCACGAGGTCCCCGTTCTGCAGGTGGCTGCGCGCTTTCGCGGCGCCGGGCCCGACGGACTCGGCGGTGCCCACCCCGAAGAGAGCGGTCGCGGGCACGAGGTGTTTCCATTTCAGGCCGGCGAAGCGGCTGGCGAGGGCGGGGAGCGCGGCCGGCGCGGCGTTCCAGAGCCAGGCATGGTTCGCGCGCCCGGGGGGCGGTGGCTGGTGCAGTGCGCCGAGCCAGAGGTCGGCCGGCGTCGTGGCGACCTCGGCGGGGGCGAGGAGCCGCACGCGTGGCAGCGTGGCGAGGAGTCCCGGGAAAAACTCGGGGAGACCGTCGGCGCAGGCGACGCGCACGGTCTCGTTTCTCTGGTGGTGGACTTGCAGCCAGTGGTAGGCGCCGATGGCGGCGTCGAGCGAGAGTGGAGCCGGCACCTGAACCGCGGACTGCGGGAGCGCGAACTCGGGACGCTCGCGGCCGTCGAAGGCGAGCTCGGCGAAGGCGCGGCGGCGGTGGGCTTCGGAGTAGTGCTCGCTGAACCAACGCGCCCCGGACGCGGCGATGGCGGAGGCCTCGGCCGGGTGGGCGAGCAGATGCTCGGCACGCTCGACGAGTTCCTCGGGGGAGGAGTAGCCGATGTAGTCGCGTCCCTCCCGCAGCAGCAGGTCCAGGCCGGAGGCGGGGGCGAGGCGGTCGGTGAGCAGCAGCGCGCCGCCGGCCAGAATCTCGAAGACGCGCATGTTGAGGTCGCCGTTCATGCTGGCGTTCAGCCCGATGAGCGACCCGGCGTAATGGGCGATGGCCTCGCTCTGGTGAATCTCGCGCCAGTCGAGCGGCAGTCCGCGCGCAACGAGCGAGGAAAACAGGCGAAGGCGGCGAGGGTGGTAGCTGGTGGTGCCGACGATGGCGATGCGAGGCTCGCGGTTGACGGTGGCCGCGGCGCGCACGCGCGCGTCGGAGTGCGCGAAGGTGAGCGAGGGCAGCCAGTGGAGATTGCGAATGCCGGCGGCGCGGAAGAAGTCGGCGTGGTGTCGGTCGTAGAGCAGGACGACGCGGTCGAAAGGCTGATCGAGCGCGTAGCGGATCAGGTTGCCCAGAGGGTTCGCGCCGTGGTGGGTGTCGGCGACCAGCAGGATCTTGGGGCACGTGAAGGCGGCGAGGTTGCGCGGCGTGCCGGCCATGCTGGCGCCGTCGACGTGGACCGCCACGAGGTCGGGCTGCTGATCGGGGCCGAGGCGCGCGGCGACCTTGGCGAGATCGTAGTCTCCGCGCGGGGTGGCGACGGAGAGCCAGCGGCCGTCGTGCCGGCGGTCGTGGAAATAGGGGCCGCAGTCGACCTGCTCCTCCGCGAGACGCGGCGGGCTCATGTAGTGCGGCTCGGAGCTGTAGGCGAAGAGTAGGCGCATGGTTGAGGCGACCGCCGGGTAGGGATCAGGCGTCGAGGCGGGCGCGGAGCGCGGCGAGCTCGGGGTGTTCGGCGGCGAGGGAGGCGGCGATGCCGAGGGCCTCGCGCGCGAGGTCGTGGTTGCCGGCCTCGGCGGCGAGCTCGCAGAGGAGGCGCCAGGCGGCGGCGTTGCCCTCGTGCAGCCGGAGGCAGGCCTCGAGCGATTCGATCGCGGGGAGCGCCTGGCCCGCGGCGCGGTAAGCGCGGGCGAGGTCGAACCAGAGCGCGGGATCGGCGCCGGCGCGTTGCAGGGCGGAGAGCAGGCAGGGCACCGCGCGTTCCGGACGTGCCTCGGCCAGCAGGGCGAGCCCCTCGGCGTGAAGGTCCCCGGGGTGGAGCGAGTGAGGGGTGGCCAGGCGCAGCGGCGCCCGGTCCCGCCGGAAGCGTCCGGGCCCGCGGGAGACGAGTTCGTCGTGGGCGTGTTCGAGCAGGGCGGCGAAGTCGGCGGCGAGCGCGTAGTGGTCCGCGAAGCGCGGCAACGTTTCCATGGCCGCGCCGACGCGGGCGCGGCGGGCGGCGAGCGCCTCGCGATGGGCGAGCAGGTGGTGGAGCTCGGCGAGCCGGGCGTCGGCGTCGGGGAGGATGTTTTCCCCGAGTCCGGCGACTCGCAGCAAAGCGGCCTCGGCCTGGCCGGCCATGAGGATGAGCGGCAGGCCGGTCTCGAGCGCGAGCGCCGCGGCGGGTCCGGACAAGTCGATGCCGAGGTCGCCGAGGGCGAGGAGCGAGGCGAGCGCGGCGTGGTCCGCCGGGGCTTCATGCAGCACGAGGTTGGGCAGCGCAGCCGAGTAGATGAAACTCCGGATGGATTCAGCGGTCTCGCGGCCCGGCTCCGGAATGAGCAGGAGCGTGGCGTGTGGCGTCTCGGCGAGCAGGCGCCGCCAGCGCGCGAGTTTTTCGTGGTCCGGTGAGACGGGTGCGGAGGCGAGCAGCAGCGGTTGATCCTCGGCGAAGCCCAAGAGGGCGCGGGAAACGGGAGGGCAGTCCGCCGGACGGTCCACCGAGCAATCCCAGGCGGCGGAACAGCCGGGCAGCAAGGCGAGGCGTTCGAGGCAGTCGCGAGGCTGCGGCGCGGGGCTGTCGAGCTCGCCCGCCACGAGGAGATCGATCCCGGCCAGGCCGGTCGTCCGTGGTCCGAACGCCAGTTGAAGCGGGGCCATCCTCAGGCTGGCGAGTTGCGCGAGCGGTTGCGGGTGCGGCGAGAGTTCGTCCGCGAAAAGCAGACAGTCCAGATCGAGCGAGCGAAGAGCGTGGATGCGGGCGGCGAGAGCTTCGGGCAGGAGGTGGACGGTGGCGGCGCCGGCCTCGAGTCGCGCGCGAAGCGCGGCCTCCGGCTCCTCGAAGGTGACGATGTGGACCTCGATGCGCCGGGGGTCGAGCAGAGCGCAGCGGGCAAGGGTGGCGAAGGTGGCGGCTTCTCGGTCGAGCCGGGCGTGGAGCAGCCCGAGGCGGAGTGCTCGGGAGGCCCGGGCACGGGCCGGGCGGGTTTCGAGGGCGGCGGCGCCGAGGACGCGTCGCAGGATCCGGCCGCGCGCACGCTGCACGGCGACGCGTTCGGGGGTGCGCAGGGTCTCAAGCGGGGGCGGGGAGGAGGCGAGGTAGGCGTCGGCCGCCTCCCGAACCGCGGGCGCGGCGAGGTTGCGCTCCATCCAGCCGGCGAGTTCTTCGTAGCGTCGGACCAGGTGCTTGCCCAGCGCCTCCGCCCGCCCGGGGGGCGGTTGGGCGGGGAAGGCGAGCAGCCAGGTGAAACACGGCCCCCAGAGGGCATCGGGCAGCTTTGCGAGCGGGGGGAGCTCGGGTAGTTCAAAAGCGGATACGAGGCTCGCGGCCTCGGCGAGGCCCGAGAGGCCGCGCCCCAACGCCGCGCGAGCCTCCGCGAGTGCTGTGGCGCTCGCCGCGTCGTCGCGCGCCTTGGCGGCGTGCGACGCCGCGAGAAACGCGCTCTTCAGGGTCTCGACATCGAACTCGGGGGCGGGGGCGGCGGGGAGACGGGATTGGACCATGCGAACGCTCTTGCAGGTGATGCGCCACGTTGGGCCTAGATTCCGTTAGCTGCTAAAGAACAGGGCGTAAGATGATGTTTTAAAGAGGTGAGTGGCGTCGGGCGGTTCGGGACGGAAAACCACGCGGCAAGTTTTGCCCCCTTGGATGGGAGAGGCGGCTTTCGCGTGGAAACACTTAGCGGCGAAAGCGGGGGCTAAACTCCAGGCGCTGCTGTGCCGAAGGTTCTCGTCCAGAGTGTTCACCTCAGCCCAACCCATTCGCCCCGTGCCCGCCGCCGCCCCGGCGGGACCCTACTCCGATGCCGAGATCCGGGAGCGCATCGAGCGCTGTCCCAAGCTGGCTTCGCTGGAGAGCATCAATCGAAAGCTCAAGGGCCTGATCAATTCGGAGCAGAGCTACACCTCGCAGATCGCGGAGATCATCCGCCGGGATCCGTCGCTCACCGCCCGCTTGTTGCGCATGGTGAACAGCGTCTACTTCGGGCTCAGCGCCAAGGTGAACAACATTGAGGAGGCGGTGCTCTATCTGGGCCTTCGCCAGATCCGCGAGCTGTCGATGGCGACGCCGGTGATCGAGGAGTTGGAACGGCTGGGCCCGGTCTCGCCCCGGCTGCCCTGGAGGGAGCTCTGGCAACACTCGGTCGGCACCGCGCTGGTGACGCGCGAGATCCTATCCTTCACCGACCTGCTGGTTGACGACGACACCGACTACATCGTCGGGCTCTTGCACAACGTCGGCAAAGTGGTGCTCGCCACGACTTGGCCGGCGGAGTTCGAGAGGCTCGTGGAGCGCGACTACCTCTCCTGCGGGGAGGTCTGCGAGGCGGAGCGTGCGCTGATCGGCTGGGACCACGCGGCCGTGGGCGGGCACTATTTGGAACGACATCAACTGCCGCCGGAGATCGCGCAGGCCGTGCGGTTTCATGCCAATCCGGCCCAGGCCGGTGAGCACCGGCGTCTGGCCGCGGCGGTGCAGGTGGCGGATCTCGTGGTCCGCGCCACGGGCACGCCCGGCGGCTTTGAGCGCATCGATCCGCGTTCCCTCGGGCCCTGGCACGAGAGCGAGGGCTGGCGCCTGTTGTTCCCGGAGGAGACGTGGGACGCCGCGCAGGCTCGCACCGCGGTGCAACAGCTCATGGCCCGGCTCCCGGAACAGTTGAGCAACCTGGTGTGATCGTCCGCCGCGCCTTCGTCATGGATTCGCCCCGCATCTCTCTCGTTCCTCCGGCCCACGCCGCGCCCGGCGCGCTCGCCCCGTGGGCGGACAGCCTGGAGCTGGCGGTCCTCTACCGCTTCGAAGACCAGCGCTTGGTCGAGGTGAACCGGGCCTTCGCGCGCAAGTTTGGTCGAGCGGCGCCCAGCTGGGCGGATCATCCCGTGCTCGAGCTCATCCACCCGGAGGATCGCGCGGCCTGGAGGGAGCTCGGCCCGCGTCTGGCGCGTCCGCCTTTTCACGTCGCGCGCGAGCATCGCTGGGAAACGGCGCAGGGCTGGCGCTGGATCTCGTGGGAGGAGACCGCGGTGCGCGACGAGGACGGCATGCCGGTGGCCGTGCGGGCGATCGGGCGGGACGTGACGAAGCATCGGCTGGCCGAGGAGCACTACCGGAAGCTGGCGCAGGCCATCGAGCAAGCGCCGGTCTCCATCGCCATCACCACGCCGGGAGGCACCGCGCAGTATGTGAATTCCCGATACACCGAGGCCACCGGCTACACGCTGGAGGAGATCTTCGAGCACCAGATACCGCTGTTGCGCGAGGGGCATCGGAGCGAGGCGGCCTACCGGCGTTTCTGCGCGCTGGTCGCGTCCGGCAACAAATGGGCCGGGGAACTGCGCACGCGCCGGAAGGATGGCGGGGAGAACTGGGAGTTTGTCCAGGTGTCGCCCATCCGGGATCATCTCGACGAGGTGGCCTACCTGCTCTGCCTGAGGGAGGACATCTCGGAGCGAAAGGCGATGGAGGAGCGCCTGCGGCAGGCGCAGAAGATGGAAAGCCTCGGCAACCTGGCCGGAGGCATCGCGCACGATTTCAACAACATCATCGCGATCATCCGCGGCTTCACCGAGCTCGCCTTGTCCGAGACCGAGGGGGACGGCCGGCTCGCGCGCTATCTCAACGCGGTGCACGCGGCGGCGATGCGCGCGGCCTCGCTTGTCGGCCAGATCCGCGCCTTCGGCATGAAATCCGAGCTCAGCTATCGTCCCGTGCGGCTGAACGAGATCGTGAGCGAACTTGCCGGCCTGATAAACGAGACTTTCCCGCGAAGCATCGATCTGCGGCTCGAGTTGGACGAGTCGCTGGAGTGTTTCTCCGCCGATCCGGATCAGTTGCGCCAGGTTTTGCTCAATCTCTGCGTCAACGCGCGGGACGCGATGCCGGAGGGCGGTCTGCTCACGATCGGCACGGGGCGCGTGCCCGGAGCGCAACTGGCGGCTCACGGGCTGGACCCCACGCTCGACTACGCGCTGCTCCGCGTCACCGACACCGGAACGGGCATGAGCCCCGAGGTGAAGGCCCGCGTCTTCGAGCCCTTTTTCACCACCAAGCAAGACAGCGGAGGCACCGGCCTTGGCCTGGCCACCGTCTACGGCAACGTCCGGAATCACCAAGGCGCGATCGAACTCGACACGGCGCCGGGTGAAGGGGCGAGTTTCCGTCTCTACCTGCCGCTGCGGGTGCGGGCGGACGAGACCGCTTCCGGTGCGGGCGCGATGGGCGAGGGGGCGGCGCTGCCCCGCGGGACCGAGCGTGTGCTGGTGGTCGAGGACGAGGCTCCGCTGCAGGACCTCCTCGGGGTCGCTCTGCGCTCCGCGGGCTACCAGGTGGAATCCGCCATGAACGGTGTCGAGGCGATCGACCGGCTCCTCCGCGGGAGTGAAAAGATCGACGCACTCGTGCTCGATCTCAACATGCCGCGGCTAGGCGGGATCGAGGTGCTCAAGATCACCCGCGAGCGTTGGCCCGAGGTCCCGGTGCTCGTGATGAGCGGCAATCTCGGCGCCGGCCTCTCCGCGGAGCTCCAGCGGGATGAACGGCAGGTGGTCATCGGAAAACCCTTCGACCTCCCGGAGTTTGGCCGCGCTCTGCGCGCTTTGCTCGACAAGACCGTGGCCCTGGCGCCCGCTTCCTAGGCCGCGGGTTTCGCCCGGATCGGGTTGGTCCGCGCCGAGCCACGGCGCGAGAACGAAGCGGCCTCGCGCGAAGTCGCGAGGCTCGCGGTGAAGTGATCTGACGGCGCCCCTCAGCGGGAGCGCGTCTGGGAAGGGAGCGGAAAGCTGTCGCGTTGCCCCTTCTTTGACTGAAGGGATCCGGCATGGCTCCACCCCGGGTTCGGAGACTCCCGGTTTCTGGCCGCGACTTGATCGTCCGCCGGCGCAGCGGGGCGCTGAGCCGTTTAGGCGGAACCCAAGGGGCGCTCCGTGCGAGGGCGGGGAGAGCCGAGGATGAGCAGGCAAAACGCGGCGGCGAAGAGTCCGATCAAGTCCGGGTGCCGCCAAACGAGGACCGCTCCGCTCGCGACCGAGAGGAAAGCGAGCGCCCTGCCGCCGCGGGACGAAAGGTGGAGACGGAAAAGGCCGCCCCGGGATGCACGGGCGCGGCGACGGTGCACGCGTTTGGTCCGGCGCTCGCGCCCGGGCGTGCAGGGAAGGGTGGGGCCGGGTTGTGCGGCCAGAAGCGGATTCATCAGGCGTGGGCGAGGCGTTCGATGGTCTCGGGGGCGACAACCCGCTCGATATCGAGCAGGGTCTTCACCACGCCCTTCACTTTGGCGAGGCCGAGCAAGTAGGACGTGTCGATGCGGGCGCCGAACTCCGGCGTGGGCTCGATCTCCGCCCCGGTGAGGCTGACCACCTCCTCCACGCTGTCGACGACCAGGCCCATCTGCACGTTGCGAGCGGCGTCGAGCGTGATCTGCACGACGACCACGCAGGTGCGCTCGGCGAGCTCCGCCTTGAGGCCAAACTTTATCCGCAGATCGATCACCGGAATCACGCGGCCGCGCAGATTGATGACGCCTTTCACGAAGACCGGCATCTGCGGCACGGGGGTGATTTTTTGGAGCCGGATGATCTCGCGGACCTTGAGGACGGCGATGCCGTAGGCCTCGTTGTCGAGGACGACGGTGAGGTATTTGCCCGCGAGGCGGGCGGTGTCGTGGGTGGAGGGGAGTGAACTCATGGGCTCGGAGCGAGTTGAAGAGGCTGGGTTGGGCGCGCGAAGGTTTCGGGTGTCTCCAATCGGCGCGTTCTCGCGGAGCTTGAGCGGAGATTGCGGCAAACGGCGCTAAAGTCGCTCCGGGCCGTGCCGAAGCTACTCGCGGGACGTGTCCGCTGTGGACCGCGCCCGGCTCCCGATGTCGCTCAACGCCTCCACCTTCGCCCTGCTCGACGATCTTTCCAGCCGGCTCGCCGCCGAGTCCATTTTCGTCAAGGCGGGGAGCGACGAGGGCTTGATCCCCTCCTACAGCCTGCTCACGGACCTGGTTGCGCAGCTGGGGGCCGACAGCGTGCTCGGCGCCCCCTTGAGGGCTTTGCACACGCGGCTCGACGCCTTGCTCGACGCCGCGCGGCCGTGGGACGCCGAGGCCGAGCAAGCGCTGCGCGATACGGTGGCGTGGTTGCCCGACGCTCTCGCCGCGGAGCGCGCGGGAGCCAGGGTCGCCGCTCCCGGGGCGCCGGCCGGCCACCCGCCCCAGGCGGCCTGCCTCGGCGGGTCGGTGCTGGCGGGCGAGCCCGCGCGGGTCGATGCGGACCCCGGGGCCGGGCCCGACGCATCCGCCGAGCCCGAGGAGGTGCTTTCGCTCTCACTGGAGGAGAACCGCGAATTGCTCGGCGAATTCCAGGTCGAGGCGCTCGATCACCTGCAGCAGATCGAGGCCGCCCTCTTGGTGCTCGATTCCGCGCCGGATGATCGCGACGCGCTGAACGGGCTCTTTCGCTCCTTCCACACGCTCAAGGGCGTTTCGGGTTTCCTGCATCTCGGTCCGATGCACCGCCTCGCGCATGAGGTGGAGACGCTGCTTGATCTTGCGCGCACGGACCGCTTGCGCCTCACGCCGCCGATCATCACCGAGATCCTGCGCAGTCGCGACGCGATCCAGGAGATGACCGCTCAGATCACGCTCGCGCTCGAGCGCGGCACGATGCCGGACAAAGCCGTGCCGGTTTCGCACCTGGTGGCCGCGGTGCGCCGTCTGGCGGCGGGCGAGCCGTCGCCTGCGCCACGCTCGCCCGCGGCGGCCCCGCCTCCCGCCGGGGCGTTGGCTGAGGCTCTCGAGGGCGAAAAGGTCGCGTCCCCGCAGCCGGCGGCGCCGTCCTCGGCAAGCCACGAGGCGGGCGCCCCCGTCGCCCGCCCGGCCGCGGCCATGGCCTCCTCGGTGCGGGTCAACACGGAAAAACTCGACTCGCTCGTGGACGTGGTCGGCGAGCTCGTGATCGTGCAGAGTCAGCTGCAGGAGTCCGCTCGCCGACCCGAGGACGGCGGCTCCTCGCTGACGCGCAACCTCGCCCAGCTCGGCCGCATCACCAAGGAGCTGCAGCTCACCGCGATGTCGCTGCGCATGGTGCCGATCAAGCCGACCTTCCAACGCATGGAGCGGCTCGTGCGCGATCTCTCGCGCGAGTTTGGAAAACCCTGCCTCTTTGAGACGCGTGGCGAGGAGACCGAGCTCGATCGCACGGTCGTCGAGGAGATCGTGGACCCGCTGGTGCACATGGTGCGAAACTCGCTCGATCACGGTCTCGAGACGCCGGAGGCGCGCCGCGCCGCGGGCAAGCCCGAGCAGGGGCGCCTGCGCCTTTCGGCCGGCCACGAGGGGAGCAACCTGGTGATCGAGCTCTCCGACGACGGGCGCGGCATCGATCGGGCCCGCGTGCTGGCCAAGGCGCGGGCGCAGGGCTTGGTGCAGGACGGCGTGAACCTCAGCCCCGAGGAGATCTGCGGGTTGATTTTCCTGCCCGGCTTTTCCACCGCCGAAAAAGTCACGGCGGTGTCGGGCCGCGGCGTGGGCATGGACGTGGTGAAGCGCAACATCGAGCGCCTGCGCGGCCAGATCCAGATCGAGAGCGAGCTCGGGCGCGGGACGACCTTTCGCATCCGGCTGCCGCTCACGACCGCGATCATCGACGGGTTGCTCGTGCGGGTCGGCGAGGATCGGTTCATTCTCCCCACGATCACCGTCCAGGTGGCGCTGCGGCCCTCGCGCGAGGCCTTGGCGACCGTGCAAGGCCGCGGGGAGGTGCTCGACCATCGGGGCAAGATCCTGCCGCTGCACCGGCTGCATCGCATCTTTGGCGTGGAGGGCGCGGTCGAGGACCCGGCCGCGGCGATCGTGGTGATCGTCGAGGTGGGCCGCCGATGCTACGCCCTGCTCGTGGACGAGTTGCTCAACAAGCAGGAGGTGGTGATCAAGAACCTCGGCGCGTATCTGCAAGGGCGTCCGGGCGTCGCCGGCGGAGCGATCCTCGGCGACGGCAGCATCGCGTTGATTCTCGACCCGGCCTCGCTCTGCGGAAGCTGAGGCGCCGCCCGGCACGCCCGGCGCGGCTTCGGCGCCCACGTTTTTTTTCCCAACCATGCCCAGCCTAGACGACGTTTGTGTCCGCGCCCTCTCCTTGCCCTGCTCGCCGGCGCTTTTGCCCCGGCTCGCGGCGTTGCTGGAGCGCCCCGACACCGATATTGAGGAGCTCGCGGGTTTGGTCGGCTTGGATCCCGTGCTCGCCAGCGCGACGCTGCGTATGGCCAACTCGGTCTACTTCGGGGGCGGCGCCCCGGTGGAGACGGTCAACCAAGCGGTGATGCGCCTGGGCATGCGGGAACTCTACCGGCTCGCCGCGCTGTCGCTGGCTTCGCGTTGGATGGCGATCGAGGTGGATGGCTACCGGTGGGAGGCGGGGGACTCTTGCCGCGGCTCCCTCGTGTGCGCGCTTGCCGCCGAGGCCTTGGCGCAGGCCACGGGGCGGGTGGATCCGACCCTCGCCTACACGGCGGGGCTGGTGCACGAGATCGGCAAGCTCGCCATCGCCTTCTCCTGCGCCGAGTCCTTTCCCGCGATCCGGGCCCGGAGACAGGAGAGCGGGGGTTCCTGGATCGAGGCGGAGACCCGCGTGTTGGGCTTCAACCATGCGATGGTGAGCGCGCGGCTGCTTCGGGAATGGAGTTTTCCCGATGCCTGTGTCGCGGTCGCCGAGCACAACCCGCCGGATGCCGCCCTGCCGGCGGCGTATCGCCCGCTCGCCGCCCATGTGCACGCCGCGCAACACCTGGCCGCCGCCTTTGGCGCGGGGCAGGGGGAAGACGCGTTCCTGTTTCGTCTGAACTCCGGCCTGCTGGAGGAGCACGGACTCGATGGAGCCTTGCTCGAGCGCACGCTGCCGCAGGTGCTGGAGCGCGCCACCCGGTTGCTCGGCGGGCGTTTGAACGAGGGCCCGGTCTTGTTTTGATTCGTCGCAGCGCGAGGGCCGGGACGGCGAAGCCAATGCCGCCGTCCGAGCGAAAAGGGCGCACCTCGCTGCACCGCCGCCCGGCTGCATTAATGCCGTCTCAGGCCATCGAGACCTGGAAGGTGCGCTCGGGGGTCTTCACTGTGAGCTGGCCCCTGCCGAGGTCGAGGTGGAGGGTTCGGTTGACGAAGCCGCCGACCTCGAAGCCGACAACCTGGCAGGCATAGACGCCCAGGATGCGGCGCACGGCCGCGGCGTTTCGTTCGCCGATCTGAAAAGAGTCGGGACCGGAAAGCACCGAGGCGCCGCCGGCCACATAGAGCCGTGTGCGTGCGCGCTGGGCGCGCACGCCCAGGAGCGCGTTGAAGAGGGCGGGGATGCCGGTGTCGGCAAACATGGCCGGTTGCTTCGCGGCTTTCTCGGTCGAGATCGTGGAGTCGGGCAGCATCAGGTGCAACAGCCCCGCGGCGCGAGCGAGGGGGTCGAAGGCCACGATGCCGATGCAGGAGCCCAGGGCGTAGGTGCTTAGCACCGCGGACTGTTGGTTGGTCACCGCAAGCTCCGCCACGCCGACGACGATGCGAGGGGTGAAAATCGAGGCGATGGTGGGGGAGCCGGACATGGGCGATCAGAGGTAGATCAAGAAACGAGGTTCGAGCGGGTCGACGAGCTGATGGCTGCGAATGCGCGCGATGGTGGAGTGGCTCAGGGGCTGGCCTTCTCCGACCAGCAGCAGCCCCTGGGGACTGTAGATCCCGTTCGCCAGCACCATGCCGGGCTTGAGCTCCTCGGCGCCAAGCTCCCGCACCGGGCGGGGAAGCGTGTCGAGCCGGGTCGTGCCGAGGAAAAGCCGGACGGCCAGGGGATCGAGCGCGCGTCCGGTCTCGCGTTCGAGCGCGGCCGCCGCCCCCGGGCCGTTCAGACCGGACTCCGCGACCCAGACGGCGACGGCGAGGCAGCGCGCGACGCGTGGTATCGCGGCGCCCGAACGGCCGTCGGGATAACCGCTCCCGTCGAAGCGCTCGTGGTGGGCGCGGATGGTCTCGCCGAGACGGGCCCGGTCATCGAGGTGGGCGGCGAGGGTTTGGCTGTAGATGGGGTGGTAGTGCAGGGCGTCGAGCTCCGGCCTGCCCAGCCGCGAGGGATCGACGTGGAGCTGCTGGAGCATGGCGCGCGGCAAAGCGATGAGGCCGAGGTCGCAGAGCCGGCCGGCGACGCGCAGGAGGTCTCGTTCTTCCGCGTCGAGAAAGTCCGCCGCGCCCGCCATCCGGGCCGAGAGATCGGCGATCGTGCGCGCCTTTCGGCCAAGCAGGGGATCGTAGGTATCCAGCAACTGGAGACAGAGCTCCAGCGAACGGTCCTGACGCGAGAGCTTGTCCCGCGTGGCGAGCGCGAGGGCCCGCTTCGTCTCGTCGAGCTGGGCGACCTGCTCGGCGAGTGCGCCGTCCGCGGCCGCGATCCGCTGCTTTAGCTCGGCCGTCTCCAGGAGCAGACGCTCGTTTTGCACCACAAGTTCGTGGCGGTTGATGGCGTTGCGCACCGTCGCGATCAATTCCTCCCGGAGCCAGGGCTTGGCGAGGAAGCGGTAGATTTCGCCTTTGTTCATCGCGTCGACCAGCGTGGGCAGGGAGAGCGCGGCGGTGATCAGCACCCGCGTGGCGTGGGGCTGGAGCTGGCGGCATTCGATCAGCAGGTCCATGCCCGACATCGCCGGCATGAGGTGATCGGTGAGCACGACGGCGAAGTCCCGCTGGCGAAGCAGTTCCAGCGCATGGCGAGGATCGGGCGAAGCGCAGACGGCAAAGCCTTGTCGCTCGAGCACCTCCTTCAAGGCGGCGAGCACGCGTGGCTCGTCGTCTACCACGAGCAGGGTGCGAGAATGCTCAGGGCCGGTCGGGGGCATGGGCGGTTGGGTCTCCCGGCGCCGGGGCTGGCGACGGAGCCGAGGCGAGGCGCACGATGTGCTCGGCGATGTGGTCGAGGGAAATCTGGCGAGCGGCGGCGCCGTTTTCCCAAGCCTCGCGGGGCATGCCGTAAACCACGCTGCTCGCTTCGTCTTGGGCAAAGGTGGCCGCGCCGGCGCGGCGCAGGCGCAGGAGGCCTTCGGCGCCGTCCTTGCCCATCCCGGTGAGCACGCCGGCGACGGCGTGGCGGGCATTGGCCTCGGGGAGCGATTTGAACAAGATGTCCACCGCGGGGCGCTGGTGCCAGACCTGCGGGCCGGAGTTGAGCTCCACGCGGTAGCCCGCGCCGCCCCAGCGGACGAGCAGGTGGAAGTTGCCCGGGGCGACGAGCGCCGTTCCGGGCCGGAGCGCATGGCCGTTTTCCGCTTCGTGCACCGGGAAGGCGCAGAGGCTGTTGAGCCGCTCCGCGAAGGCGCGCGAGAAGTGAGGCGGGATGTGCTGCACGATCGCGATGGGCGGCAGGCCGGCGGGCAGACGCACGAGCACTTCGCGAAGGGCCTCGGTGCCGCCGGTGGAGGCGCCGAGCAGGATGATGCGGCGCGGGTCGGGCGCGGCGGAGGGGGAGGGGAGTCGCGAGGGGGGGTGCGCGTCGGCGACGGGGCCTGTCGGCGTGTGCGGGGCGCGGGCGGACGCGGCGGGCGGGCCGGGGGAGGCCGGGGCGGGGCGGTGCAGGCGGGCGCGGGCGGCCGCGCGGACGGCGAGCACGAGGCGGGGCCCAAGTTCGCCGAAGCTGTAGGGCCCGCCGGGCTTGGCGAGCACTTCGACCGCGCCGAGACGAAGCGCCTCGAGGGCGTGGCGCGAGTTTTCCTGCGTAAGCGAGCTCATCACGATGGTCGGCGTCGGCCGCTCGCGCATCAGGATGCCGAGAAAGGTGATCCCGTCCATGCGCGGCATCTCGAGGTCGAGCGTGAGCACGTCGGGCGAGAGCTGCTTGATCTTGTCTTTCGCGATGAAGGGATCGCCGGCGCTGCCCACGACCTCGATGTCGGGCTCGGCGGCGAGCGTCTCGGACACGGCGCGGCGGACGACGGCGGAGTCGTCGATCACGAGCACGCGGATCGGGCGGGTGGCGGCCATGGCGGGCGGTCAGCGCAGCGGCGCCTGGTAGGTGGCCGGCCGCACCATGGTGAGGCCGTGCGGGATGCCGGTGAGGCTTTCGGAGTGGCCGACCAGCAGATAGCCGCCGGGCACGAGGCGCGACTTGAGGCGCAGCACCAGCTCCTCCTGGGTCGCGCGGTCGAAGTAGATCATCACGTTTCGGCAAAAGATCACCTGAAAGGGCTCCGCGAAGGGCGGCGTGCCTTCCAGGAGGTTGAGCCGATGAAAGCGCACCCTCTCGCGGATCGCGGCGCGGACGCGGAAAAAGCCCTCCTGCGGGCCGTATCCGGTCTGAAAATACGCCTTGGCGCGGGCCGGCCCCAGCCGCGAAACGACCTCGGCGGGGTAAATGCCGGCCTGGGCCTTGGCGAGCACGCGGCTCGAGATGTCGGTCGCCTCGATCTGCGCGGTCCAGCCACCGGGCTTGGCGCCGAAGTATTCGTCGAGCGCCATCGCGATGGAGTAGGGCTCCTCGCCGCTCGAGCAGGCCGCGCTCCAGACACGCAGGGTAGGCCAGCGCTCCTTCGCCCGCCGCCGCTCGAGGTCGGGCAGGATGATGTCGCGCAGCGCCGCGAAGTGGCCCTCCTCGCGAAAGAAGTAGGTGTGGTTGGTCGAGATGACGTCGATCAGGTGCCCCAGCTCCTCCTCGCCTTCGGGGCCGCGCAGCAGCGCGCAGTAGTCCTCGACATTGGCTCGTCCCGTGGCGCGCAGACGCTTGCCCAGCCGGGCGCTGACCAACTCCTGTTTGTCCGGGCCGAGGTTGATGCGGCTGTGTTGATAGACGATGTCGCGGATGAACTGGTAGTCGGTCGAACGCATGGAGGTCCACCGTGGGTATCGGCGCGAAGCGCCGAAAATGAACCCGCCGAAAAGTGAAATCCGTCGTGAAAGAAGCGCCCGGCAAGTTTTGCCCCGTCTCAAGCTCGCTCAGAGGTTCGGTGGGGTGGCCCGCGGGAAATGTGGCTCTTAAGTAACCGATAACCAGTGGCCTGCGATTCCTGAAATATTCGTGGCACTGTCGGTGCATTAGGTGCGGCGCATGATCGAGATCGTCGGCAACAATCCCAACTACCAGTTGGCGCGAAAGCTCCTCGACGCCTCGGTGCTGCGCCACGAGGCGATCGCGAGCAACATCGCCAACGCCGAGACGCCCGGTTACCGCCGGGTGGACGTCTCGCCCGATTTTCACGCCACGCTGCGCGCCCAGTTCGCCGGCGGCACTCCGCCTTCTGCCGCCTCGATCGCCTCGCTTCGTCCCGCCCTCGCCGAGGATGCCTCGGTGCGCTCGGTCCGACCGGACGGCAACAGCGTCGAGCTGGAGAGCGAGCTCTTCGCGCTCGGCCGCAACCGCGTGGAGCACGATTTCCTCACCGAGTTGGTGAGCAGCAACATCAAGCAGCTTCGCATGGCCATCAGCGGCCGTGTGTCGCCCTGAGCCCGACAGTCCCGCCCCCCATGGAAATTCTCTCCGGCATCTCCGCCACCAGCGGCGCCCTCAACGCCCAGCGCACCCGGCTCGACTTCATCGCGCAAAACATCGCCAACGCCCACACCACGCGCGGTCCCGACGGCCGCCCCTTCCAGCGGCAGATCGTCACCTTCGAGAGCGAGCTGCTCCGCGCCCGCGGGGCCGGTGCCGCGGGCGCGGGTGGCGCGCCGGGGGCCGGACTCTCGACCGTGCGCGTGGCCGAGGTCTCGCCCGATCCCACCCCCGGCCAGCGGATCTACGATCCGGGCCATCCCGACGCCGACGAGCAGGGCATGGTCACGCTGCCCAACGTCAACATCGCCTACGAGATGGTGGACCTCATCACCGCGTCTCGCGCTTACGAGGCCAACCTCACCGTCGCGAAAAACTCCCGCCAGATGGCGCTCAAGACGCTCGAGATCGGCAAGTAGTCGCCCCTCACGCCACTCCCTCCTTCGCCGCCCATGTCTCCCCTCGGTTCCCCCTCCGCCATTGCGCCGATCGGCCTCCGTTCGCCTTGGGAAAGCGCGCCGCTTCGCGACAGCGCCGCGGCCCGCGCCCCGTTGGCGGTCCCCGGGACCACGCCCGCCGCCGCGCCCTCCGGGGCCGGTTTTGGCGATGTGCTCGAGAGCATGGTCTCGGGTGTCGAGAATCGCCAGGCCGAGGCCCGCGCGGTGACGCGCTCCGTGCTTCTCGGTGAGAACCCGCAACTGCACCAGAGCGTGATCGCGATGCAGGAGGCCTCCGTCGCTTTCAGCCTGATGGTCGAGGTGCGCAACAAGGTCGTGGAGTCCTACCAGGAACTCATGCGCATGCCGGTCTGAGTGCTCCCTAAACCCGTCGCCACCCTCCGCGCTACGCCCCCGCTTCCTCGCTCGCCACTCCTGTCCGCCCCCTCATGAAACCTTTCGCGCAGTCGCTCCTTTCGCTCTGGCGCCAGCTTGGCCTCAACCAACGCGTCTCGCTCATCGCGTCCGTGCTCGCCGTGGCCGTCGTGGTGATCGGCCTCGTTGTCTGGTCGCGCCAGCCCGATTTTCAACTGCTCTACGGGCGCCTCTCGGAAAAGGACGCCGCCGCGATCATCTCCTCGCTCCAGGCCCAAGGCATCCGCCACCGGGTGGGGCAGGGGGGCGGCTCGGTTTACGTGCCGGCCGACAAGGTCCACCGCCTTCGCATGGATCTCGCCGCGAAGGGGCTCCCCGGAGGTGAGGGCGTGGGCTTCGAGATTTTCGACAAGGGCCAGTTCGGCCTGAGCGACTTCGTGCAGCGCACCAATTACAACCGCGCCATCCAGGGCGAGCTCGCCCGGACCATCGCTCAACTCGACGGCGTGGCCGGCGCGCGCGTGATGATCGTGCAGCCCGAGAACCGTCTCCTCATCACCGACCAGGGCGTGAAGCCCACCGCCTCCGTTTTCGTCGAGGTGCGCGGCCGCCTCGAGGTGGAGGCGGTCAACTCCATCCGCCATCTCGTGGCCAATTCCGTGCAGGGGCTCGTCCCCGACGCCGTGGCGGTCATCGACCAGCGCGGCCGCGTGCTCTCCGCCGACTTGAAGGAGGACCCCTTGCTCGGCTCCGCCTCCAGCCTCATCCGCTACCGTCAGCAGGTGGAGGACTACTTCGCGCGCAAGGTCGAGACGATGCTCGCTCCCGTGCTGGGGCCGGGGCAGGCCATCGTCCGCGTCTCGGCCGAGATCGACAACGAGGCCGCCGTCATCACCGAGGAGCGCTTCGATCCCGACAGCGCCGTCATCCGCACCCAATCCAACACCGAGGACAGCAACAGCAGCACCGAGCAGCGGCGCGGCGGACTCACCGGCGTGGCCGCCAACACCCCCGGCGCCCCGGCCGACGGCGCCGCGCGCGAGACCGAGCGCCCGAGCGTGACCAACGCCCAGAGCCGGAAAAACCAGAGCGTCAGCTACGAGATCAACCGCAGCACGGCCAACATCCGCCGCAATCCCGGCGGCATCCGCTCGCTCAGCGCCGCGGTCTTCGTCGCCGCCCGTCCCGCCGGACCCGAGGGCGCCGCCCCCGCGCCGCGCAGCCCCGCCGAGCTGGAGGCCCTGCGACGCATCGTGATCAACGCCCTCGGCCTCCGCCTCGCGCCCGGCCAGTCCCTCGACGACATCGTGAGCGTGCAGGAGATCGCGTTCCAGCCGCCGCCCGTGGACGAGCGGATCGAGTCCCTCGTCACCGACACCCGGGTGCAGGGCTGGATCGAGACCGCCTCCCGCTACGTCGCCGTCCTGGTCGCGCTCGCGGCCTTCGCGATCTTCTACCGCACGCTTCGCCGCCAGCGGCCCGAGCCCGTGCCGGTCGAGCTGCTCTCCGCCGCAGCCCCCGGCCGCAACGGCGCCCGCAACGGCAACGCCCACGCGCCCACGCCCGAGATGCTCAACGAGCTCATTCGCCAAAAACCCGCCAACGTCGGCACCGCCCTCCGCGACTGGGTCTCGGCCAAGGGCAACTAGCCACCGTCTCCAGCCACCAGCTCCTAGCCTCTGGCTCCCAGCCTTCTAGTCACCATGGCCGATCTCGACTACTCTAAGCTCACCCGTCTGCAGAAGCTCGCCGTGTTTCTGATCGTCGTCGGTCCCGAGGCCGCCGCCGAGGTGATGCGCCATTTCAACGATTCCGAGATCGAGTCCATCTGCCGCGAGATGGGGCAGGTGAGCGTCGTGCCCGAGGCCCTGCGCCTCGCGGTGATCGAGGAGTTTACGCCCATCGTCGGCGAGAGCCTCGGCTGCACGCTGGGCGGGCTCGACTACGCTCGCCGCACGCTCGAGCTCGTGCGCGGCGAATACAAGGCCGGCCTGCTCCTCAGCCGCGTCGGCGCCGAGCCCGCCGCCGCCAGTTCCTCCGAGCTGATGTCCGACATCGCCGAGATGGAGGGCCGCCAAATCTACAACCTGCTCAAGGACGAGCAGCCGCAGACCATCGCCTTTCTTCTCTCCCACCTTGCCTCGGCCAAGGGCGCTGAGGTCTTCATGTTGCTCCCCGCCGAGCTGCGCGAGGATGTCGCCGAGCGCCTCGGCACGATCGAGAGCACGCCGCGCGACCTCATCGCCCGCATCGTGCGCAACCTCTCCCGCCACGTCTCGGGCAAGCCCGCGCAGGCCTTCCAGGCGAGCGGCGGCGTGCGGGCCGTCGCCGACCTGCTCAACGCGCTCGACAAGGAGAGCTCCAAAAACCTGCTCGCGCGCATCGAGGAGCGAAACGCCGTGCTCGGCTCCGCCGTGCGCCGGAAGATGTTCAGCTTTGACGACGTGCGCCGCCTGGCCCCGGCGGATTTGCAGCGCGTGTTGCGCGAGGTCGATTCGTCGCATCTCGCCGTGGCGATGAAGTCCGCGACCGAGACCCTGCGCGAGAGCATCTACGCCGCGCTCTCGAAACGCGCCGCCGAATCCCTGCGCGACGAGATCGCGATGCTCGGCCCCGTGCGCCTCAAGGACGTCGAGGTCGCGCAGGATGCCATCATCCAGGTCGTCCGCCGCCTCGAGGACGAAGGTGCCATCACCGTCGGCGACGGCGAAAGCACGATGGTCGCCTGAGCCCCGACGATCCGCCCGGTCCATTCGTCATTCGTCATTAGGCATTCGTCATTCCTCCATGCCCGTCCACCACCAGCTCGTCGCCTTCGACCGTCCGCTCCTCGCGGTGCGCACGGCCGGCGCGCCGCGCGTGCACACCGAGGCGGACCTCATCGCCGCCCGCGCCGCCGGGTATCAGGAGGGCGGCGACGCCGCGCGCGCCTTCACCAACCAGCAGATCGTGGAGCTTCGCGCCGAGATGCAGGAGCTGCAACACGGCGTGCTTCAGCGCCTCGCCTCCGTCCATGAGGACCTCACCGCGCAGGTGCGCGCCGCCTTGCCCGCGCTCGCAGTCGAGCTTGGCCAGCGCCTGCTCGCGGGCTTCGTGCCGCCGCCGGAGATGGTCGAGCGCCTCTGCCGCGAGGCCTTGGACCAACTCTATCCCGAGCGCGACGGCCTGGAACTCGTGGTCGGCCCGCGCGACGCCGCCGCGCTCGAGCGCCTCGTGCCCTCCTGGCGCGGACACTTCACCGACCTTAAGGTCACGGTGGACGACACCCTCAATCCCGGCGACTGCCTCGTGCGTTCGCGCTTCGGCGTCACCGACGCGCGCGCCTCCTCCAAACTCGCCGCCCTGCGGCACGAAATCCTCGGCGAATGAGCCCCGATCTTGGCGATCTCGTCACCACGCTGCGCAGCCAGGTGCGCCACACCCCGGCCCTGCGCCGCCTCGGACGCGTTACCGCCGTCACCGGTCTCGTCATCGAGTCCGAGGGCCCCAATGTCGGCCTCGGCGAGCTCTGCCTGCTGCGCTCCGAGCGCGACGCCTTCGAGGTGATGGCCGAGGTGGTCGGTTTTCGCGGGGAGCGTGTGCTGCTCATGCCCCTGGGCGAGACGGGAGGCCTGCATGCCGGTTGTCCCGTCACCGCCTGCGACCGGCCGCCGCTGCCGCAGCCCGGCCCCGCCTTGCTCGGGCGCGTGCTCGACGCCCTCGGGCGGCCCTTCGACGAGCACGGGCCGGTGCCCCTGCATCGTGCCGCCGCCGGCGCCGCCCGCCCTCCGCATCCGCTGCGTCGCCAGCGTATCAAGGACCAGTTTCCCACCGGCGTCCGCGCGCTCGACGTGTTCACCCCCTTCGGTCGCGGCCAGCGTCTCGGCCTCTTCGCCGGCTCCGGCGTCGGCAAGTCCACCCTGCTCGGCATGATCGCGCGCGGAGCCGCGGCCGACGTGGTCGTCATCGCCCTCGTCGGCGAGCGCGGCCGTGAGGTGCGCGAGTTTTTGGAGAAGGATCTCGGGCCCGAGGGCCTCGCGCGCGCCGTAGTCGTGGTCGCCACCTCCGACAGTCCCGCGCCGCTCCGTCTGCGCGCCGCCACCACCGCGACCGCCATCGCCGAGGGCTATCGCGACGCCGGCAAAAACGTCCTGCTCCTCATGGATTCGGTCACCCGTTTCGCCATGGCGCAGCGCGAGATCGGCCTCGCCATCGGCGAGCCTCCCGCCACTCGCGGCTACACGCCCTCCGTCTTCGCCCTTTTGCCCCGTCTGCTCGAGCGCGCCGGCGCGGGCGAGACCGGCGCCATCACCGCGCTCTACACCGTGCTTGTCGAAGGCGACGACATGAACGAGCCCGTCGCCGACACCGTGCGCGGCATCCTCGACGGGCACCTCGTGCTCTCCCGCGCGCTCGCCCACGCCAACCACTACCCGGCGATCGACGTGTTGGAGAGCGTGTCTCGCCTCACGCGCGACATCTGCCCGCCGGCCGAGGTCGCGCTCGCCGCGCGCGCCCGCGAGCAGCTCGCGCTCTACAAGCGCAACGAGGATCTCATCACCGTCGGCGCCTACCAATCCGGGGCCAACACCGAGCTCGACCGCGCCGTCGCCCTTCAACCCGCGCTCAAGGCCTTCCTTCGCCAGGCGGTGGAGGAGACCACGCCCCGCGCCCAGGCCTACGCCCGCCTCGCCGAGATCCTCGGCAAGCCATGAAACGCTTTCGCTTTCGCCTCGAATCCGTTCTCGCCCTGCGCGCGCTCGCCGAACGCGCGGCGCGGGAGCGCTTCGCCGCCGCCCAGCGCCAGGCCCTCGCCGCGCTTCAGGCCCTGCATGGGGCCACGCAAGGACGCATCGCGCTCGCCGAGGCGCTGGCCGCCGCGCGCGGCGCCTGTTTCCGGCCGGCGGAGCAGGCCGGCGGTCTGCTCGCCCTCCGCGCCGCCGAGCGCATGGAGCAGGAGGCGGCCACCCGCCACGCCGAGGCCGCGAGCGCGGCGGATCGCGCCCGCGAGGAATGGCTCGTCGCTCGGCGGGCGCTGCAGGTGGTGGAGCGCCTCCAGGAGCGTGCTCGCCGCGTGCACCGCGAGGCCGTGGAAAAAGCCGAGCAATCTCTCCTCGACGAGCTCGCCTCGCTCGCCGCCGCCCGAAGCTCTCCCCGCCACTCATGAAAGCGCTGCTCTCGCCTCTTCCCGCCCTTGTCCTGGCTCTCTCGCTTTCCGTGGGCGCGGCCTGGTTCTGGTTTCAAGCCCATGCAGCGCGCCTGATCGAGATCGCCGTGGCCCACCAGGCCGAGCGGGTCGAGGCCTCGCGCCCCGAGAAACCTTGGGACTTCTGGACCTCCGAGATGGAGCAGGTGGCCAAGGAACTCGCCGAGCAGCGCGCGCTCTTCGCCCGCCGCGAGGCCGAACTCTCCGCCCGCGAGACGCGCCTCGCCGAGGAACGACGCGAACTCGAGGGCGTGCGTCGCCAGATCGAGTCGCTGCGCGTCGAGATCGATTCACGGCTCGTGCAGGTGGCCGCCCAGGAACAGCGCAACCTGAAGACCCTCGCCGCCACCTACAGCCGCCTCAGCCCGCCCGCCGCCGTCGCCATCTTCAACCAGATGGACGACCTTCTCGTGTCGAAGCTTCTCTCGCTGATGAAGCCCGAGGTCACCTCCGCCATCCTCGAGGAGCTGAGCCGCGATCCCGGCCCCGACGGCGCCAACGTGAAACGCGCCGCCGAGCTCACCCAGCGCCTCCGCCTGCTCGTCGCCACGCCGGCTCCGGCCACGCGCTGATCCCGTTTTTCCCACTTCATCCCCGTGCCAAGGACGGCGCGGGTTCTCCGCCACGACGGCCATGAATCCATGTTTCCTGCTTTTCCCGCACTGCCCGCGTCCGCCGTCCCGCCCGAAGCCGCGCCGCCGTCCTTACCGATCGCGACGGGCGAGGCGCCCGCTTGCCTGAGCACCGACTTGCCCGGCGAGTTCGAGGCCCTACTCGCCCCGCCGCCCCGACGTGACGCGGAGCCCGTCGCCGCCGGCCATGTGTGGTGCCCGCCGCCCGCGCCGGTTGCTGCACCGCTTGCCCTCGCCCCGGGTGACTTGTTCGGTCGTCCCACCGAGCGGCCCGCCCAAGAGAGCGAGGCCGAAGAGATCCCCGCGCCCGAGCTGCGCCGAGATGGTTCGCGACCGGAGGAGCCGTTGCGCGAAGACGCTGAGGCACCGCTTGTCGTGAGCGCTTGGTTTTTCCCCTTCGCTGTCACGCCGCTCCCGGCCGCCCAGCCCCTCAGCCGGCCGGTCGTCGAGGCGGAGCCGGCTCACGAACCCTCGTCCGCGCCCGTGCCTCAGCTTGAGGCTCCGTCGCCGCTTCGGTCGGCACCCCCGCGCGAGGCGTCGGCAGAATTTGCCGCGCCCTCCGTTGCTTCGAAAAAAGCCGATGCGTTTTCGTCCGATCAACCGATCAAAAACAACACGCTAGCCGCTAACCAAGAGATAGTAGCGGATGCAAAAGAGAGCGGTGGCACAAAACCCGCAAAGGAGCTCGGCAACATGCAACCCGCCGCCGCACTCGCCCTTGCTCGCGCCGCTTTGCCGGGCGGCGTCGAGTCTGTGGAGCGGGTGGCTTACCCGGGAACGCCGAGCCCCAGCTCGGCCCGCGTCTCGACCCGCGCTCCCTCTCCCGAGCCCGTCTCGGCCCCCGTTGCATCCGCCGCCCCCGTCCCCCCCGCTGCTTCGGCCGCCCCGGCTGCACCCGTCACAACTCACGCCACGACACCCCAGTCCTTACCTGCGGCGGATTTCGCGCCGCTCGCCACGGCCGCCCCGACGCCCGCCGCCGCGCCCGCCGCGGCATCGGCTCCGGTTCCCGCCGCGGCGCTTCGACTCGTGGAGCGTGTCGCCGAGGTCGCTGAGCGAATGCTGCCCCGGGCTTCCGCCGAGGAAGTGCGGCTCACGCTCGATCTCCCCGGCGCGCATCGCGTCGAGGTGAAGCTGGCGCTGCGCGAGGGCAAAGTCTTCGCCGATTTTCGCACCCAGTCGCCGGAGCTGCGCAGTGCGCTCTCCCAAGCGTGGGAAGGCTTCGTGCGTGGCCGCGAAGGCTCCGCGCATCGCTGGGCCGATCCGGTCTTCGCCGCGTCGTCCGTCAACTCGTCCGCCGCGTCGCCCGCCACCTCCTCCGCGGCCGCGCTCGTTTCGCCTCCACCCGTCGCCGCCACTCCCTCCACCTCGTCCGCCGCCGAGCCCGGCGCTACCCGCGATCAGGATCTCTCCGATCCCCGCCACGCGCCGCAGCGTGATGGTGAGCCCCCGGCCCAAGCGCCCGCGCCCGCCCGCGCCCGCCGCGCTTCGCCGGTCGTCGCGCCGTCCTCGTCCGGCGCCGCTTCGGCTGCCGAGGCCGGGCGTCCCTCCACCTCGCGTCACTTGAGCGCGCGGGCCTGATCCGCGCCAGCCGCTCTCCCCCGCTCCCATGACCACCCTCGCATCCACCGCCTCCGCCGCCGCGGCGGATCCCTTCTCGGCGGCCGCGTCGGGCCGCGTGCCGCGGCAGACCCTCGGCCAGGAGGAGTTTCTCCGGCTCATCACCGTGCAACTCACCAACCAGGACCCGCTCAAGCCCACCGACGACACCTCGTTCATGGCGCAGATGGCGCAGTTCAGCGCGCTCGAGCAATCCTCGCAGATGGCGCGCGATATGGCCGCGCTCCGCTCCGACCTGCACTTCCAGTCCGCCTCCGCGCTGCTTGGCCGCGAGGTCACCGTGCACACCGACTCCGGGCCCGTCACCGGCATCGTGGATTCGGTCGATTCCAGCTCCGGCTCCGTGCGCCTCATCATCGGCGGGAAGGCCTACTCGCCGGCCGACGTGCTTCGCGTCTCCACGCCGACCACCCCGCCCCCGCCGTCCGCTCCCATTTCGACCGATCCCGCTCCCGTCACCGCTCCTGAAACCGAACCGCAATCCTAAGCCCCCGCACCTATGTCCCTCATCGGCACCCTCACCTCCGGCGTCAGCGCCATGCGCACCTTCACCAAGGGCCTCGAAGTCATCGGCAACAACATCGCCAACGTAAACACCACCGGCTACAAGGGCTCCTCGGCCACCTTCGAGGACAGTTTTAGCAACACCCTCCGCGGCTCCGCTCCGTCCTCCGGCGCCGGCTCCAACCTCTCCGCCGTGCAGGTCGGCACCGGCGTGAAGCTCGCCTCGATCAACCCGCGCTTCACCCAGGGCGCGCTCTCCACCACCGGCGTCGGCACCGATCTCGGCGTCTCCGGCAACGGCTTCTTCCGCGTGCTCAACACCGTGGACAACTCCGAATACGCCACGCGCGCCGGCGACTTCCGCCTCGACGACCAGGGCTATCTCGTGACGAGCAAGGGCTACCGCGTGCAGGGTCTCACCGGCGGCTCGCCCGGCACGCCGCCCTCCGCGGTCGGCAGCATCCGGCTCGGCACGCCGCCCGCCGGCACGCAGTTGCAGAGCTTCTCCTTCGACCGTCAGGGCAACATGGTCGAGTTCTACTCCGACGGCAGCTCCGCGATCACCAACCGCGTGCTCCTGCAACACTTCCAGGACCCCACCGCCCTCCAGCGCGCCGGCGACAATCTCTTCACCGGCCTGAGCAACGCCGGCCCCGTCGGCGGCCTCGCGCTCAGCGCCGACAACGGCCCCGGGGCCAACGGGCTCGGCACCATCGAGGCCGGCACGCTCGAGCTCTCCAACGTCGATCTCACCGAGCAGTTCGCCAACATGATCACCGCCCAGCGCAGCTTTCAGGCGAGCTCCCGCATCGTCACCGTCTCCGACGCCATCCTCGAGGAGGTCGTCAACCTGAAGCGCTGAGCGACACCCGCCCGCCCTCGCTCCCGCCCACCGCGCGTCCCGCCCTCGCCCCGCCATGGCCGACAAGAAACCCGATCCCGCCCCGGCCGCCGCCGCCGCCACGCCCGCCGCCGCGGCCGCCCCTTCCGGTGGCGCGCTCAAGGCCGCGCTCCCGGCCCTGCTCGCCATCGTGCTCGCGCCCGCCGCCACCTTCGCCGTCGCGCAGTTCGTGCTCCTGCCGCGCTTCGAGGCGAGTTTGCAAAGCGCGCTCGCGGCCGATCCCGCCGCGCCCGGCGCGAAGCCCGCCGCCACCGCGCCCGCCGCGCCCGCCCGCGGCTCGAGCGGCGCCAAGTCCGGCCCGCCGGCCAAGATCGGCGAGGGCAACTCCTACCGCTTCGAAAACGTGGTCGTGAACCTCGCCGGCACCATGGGCACGCGTTACCTCAAGGTCGCCTTCCTCGTCACCGGCGAGCGCAACGACGTCGTCGCGCGCTTCGACTCCGCCCGCCCCCAGCTCGGCGACGTGACGCTCGCCGTGCTCTCCTCGCTCAGCCTCGCCGACCTCGAGGAGCCGGGCTCCAAGAACATCATCCGCGAGCGCCTCCTCGCCGCCTACAACCAGGCCCTCGGCGCCCGCGTCGTGGACAACCTCTACTTCTCCGAGTTCGTGGTTCAGTAGGCCGCCGCCACCCCTCCCATGCCCGACGCGCCCGACAACTTCGGCGGAGTGCTCGATCAAAACGAGATCGACCAGCTCCTCGCCCAGGCCGCCGCCGAGACGCGTCCGCCGCTGCTGCGCGCCGACGGCCGCCGCGACGAGCATGCCGACACCTCGCGCGTCGAGACCTACGATTTTCGCAACCCCGCCTTCCTCACCGAGGTCGAGCTGCGCCGCCTCCGCATCCTGCACGAGGATTTCATCCGCTACCTCGCCGCCCGCCTCTCCATGTTTCTTCGCATGGAGTGCGGCCTGAAGATGGCCCGCCTCCAGACCCAGGCCTACGCCAAGTTCACCGAAGGCCTCTCCACCCCGAGCCACATCTGCCTCTTCAAGGCCGACCCGCTGCTCGGCATCGGGGTGCTCGACATCAACCCGCGCCTCGCCCTCACGCTGGTGGACCGCCTGCTCGGCGGGCGCGGCCACTCGGTCAAGGTCGAGCGCTACCTCACCGAGATCGAGGTCGCCCTGCTCGAGGACGTGGTGCGCATCATCCTCGAGGAGTGGTGCGCCCAGTGGCGCGAGGACCGCGAGCTGCACCCGCAGATCATCGGCCACGAAAACAACGGGCGCTTCCTGCAAAGCTCGCCGCGCGACGCCGTCGTGCTCGCCCTCGCGGTCGAGGTCAGCTTCGGCGACTGCTCCGAGCAGATCCAGATCGGCCTGCCTTACTACACCATCGAGCCCCTGGTAAAATCCCTCCAGCAGCGCCGCCAGAAGGACGCCGCCCCGCTCGCGCCGCCGGCCCGCGCCGAGTGGCGCGAGATCTACGAGCACGTGCGCATCCCGGTGCGCGCCGAGTGGGCCCTGGCCGACATGCCCCTGCGCGAGATCGCCGCGCTTCGCGTCGGCGACGTGATCGAGCTGCCGCTCGATATCCTCGACCGCACCCGCGTGCACCTCAGCGGCGCGCCCAAGTTTCTCGGCACCGTCGGCCTCGAGGGCGACGCCGTCGCCGTGCGCCTCGCCCGCAAGCTCGCCCCCGACGAGCAGGACAAAGCCGGCCCCTAGCCCCTAGCCCCTAGCCCCGTTCCCCTTCCTCTTTTCCTCCCATGGACAACGCCTCTCTCGATCTCGTGCTCGACGTGAAAGTCAAAGTCACCGTGCAGCTCGGCTCCTGCATGCTGCCGATGCGCGAGGTGCTCGCGCTCTCGCCCGGCTCGGTCATCCAGCTCCAGCACCGCGCGTCCGAGCCGGTCGGCCTCTACGTGAACGACAAGCTCGTCGCCTACGGCGAGGTCGTCGTCGTGGAGGAAAACTTCGGCATCAAGATCACCGAGCTGGTCACGAAAGCCGCGTGAACCTCGCCCGCCTCGCCTCCCTTTCCAGCGTGACCCGCTGGCTGCTAGTGGTAGTCGGCTGCGCCGTATTGGAGACGGCGCAGCCGATGATCGCGGCCGAGCCTCCCGCGCCCACTCCCGCGCCCGTGCCGGCCGCCGCGCCGGCCTCCGCTCCCGGTGCGCTCGACCCCGATCGCATCCTTTATCCTTCCGACAATCGCTCCGGCTCCGCCGCGCCCTCCGAGCGGAGCGCGTCCGGCGGAGGCTCGGTGCTGCTCTTCGTCGCCCTGGTCGGCATCGGCGCCGCGGGCCTCTGGCTCTGGCGTCGGCGCAATCCGGCGAGCCTGGTCAAGCGCGGCGCGGGCATCGTGATCGAGGACACCCGCGCGCTCGGCAACCGCCAGTTCCTCGTCGTCGCCGGCGTGGACGGCCGCCGTTTCCTGCTCGGCGTCGCGCCCGGCAGCATCCGCCTCCTTTCGCCGCTCGACTCCGCCTCGGGCGAGCCGTCCGACGCCGACCATGAAGACGCCTGAGCGCTTCCTCGCGCTGCTCACCCTCGGCCTGCTCGCGCTCCTCTGCCTCGCCGAGCCCGCTCACGCGCAGGAGGCGCCGGGTTTCCCGGTCTCTTCAGAGCAGTCGGACCAGCCCGATCCATCCGATCGGTCCGATACCTCTCCCGAGTCCACGCCCGCCGCCGCGCAGCCCTGGCGGCTCAACATCGATCTCGACGGAGGCGGCCAGGCCGGCTCCGCCAGCGTGGGCATGCAGATCGTCATCGTGATGACGCTTCTCAGCATCGCGCCCTCGCTGCTCCTGCTCATGACCTCCTTCACCCGGATCGTCATCGTGCTCGGCTTCGTGCGCACCGCGATCGGCGTGCCCAGCGCGCCCGCCAACCAGATCGTCACCGGCCTATCCCTCTTCCTCACGCTCTTCATCATGGGGCCGGTCCTCGAGCGTTCCTACGACGCCGGCCTCAAGCCCTACTTCGCCGGCGAGGTAAACACCACCCAGGCGCTCGAGGCCGCCTCGCAGCCGCTGCGCGAATACATGCTCAAGCAAACCCGCGCCCGCGACCTCGAGTTTTTCCTCCAGCTCGGGCGCTTCCCGCCGACCCGCGTCGCCGACCTGCCGCTGCGCGTTATCGTGCCCGCCTACGTGATCAGCGAGCTCCAGACCGCCTTTCAGATGGGTTTCCTCATCTTCCTGCCCTTCCTCGTCATCGACCTGCTCGTCTCGTCCGTCCTGATGTCGCTCGGCATGATGATGATGCCGCCCGCCATCATCTCGCTCCCCTTCAAGCTGCTGCTCTTCGTGCTCGTGGACGGCTGGCACCTCGTGGTCCGCAGCCTCGTGCAGAGTTTCAACGTCTAGCCCGCGCCACGCTTCCTCCCATCGCCATGAACGCCGAGGCCGCCATCGATATCTTCAAGACGCTCGTCACCTTCGCCCTGTCGGTGATGACGCCCTTCCTCGGCGTCATCCTCCTCGTGGGTCTGGTGACCAGCCTCATCCAGTCGGTCACGAGCATCCAGGAGCAGACCCTCACCTTCGTGCCCAAGCTGATTGCCGGCGCCGGGCTTTTCCTCCTGCTCGCGCCCTGGGTCCTGCGCATGATGAGCGAGTTCGCCGTTCAAAGCATCTCGCGCATGTCCACCATGGGGCCCTGAGCCCCGCCCCGCTTCGCGCGCCGCGCCGCCGCCATGCCGACTTGGGAACCGGTTCTGCTCGCGGTGATGGGCTCCTTGCGGGCGCTCGGGCTGGTCTCCGCGCTGCCCACGCTCGCCGGCAAGGCGATCCCCGCGGTGCTGCGCGTGGCCCTCGCCGTCTGCCTCGGCGGGCTGCTGGCCGGCGTGGCGCCGGCCGCGACGATCCCGCCCCCGGCCACGCTCGCGGACCTCGCGATCTCCGCGCTGCACGAGCTGCTCCTCGGCCTCGCCATGGGGCTGGTCATCCGGGCGCTGCTCTCGGGCGCGGAGCTGGCGGGGCGCATCATCGCGGGCGAGGTGGGCCTCATCGCCGCGCCCGGTTTCGACGCGCCCGTGCCCTCGCAGGAGCCGCTGCCGAGCTTTCTCGGTTTCTTCGCCGGGCTGATGTTTTTCCTGCTCCACGCGCACGAGGGCGTGCTCGCGGCCTACGCCCGCAGTTTTGACATCGCCCCCGCCGGCACCGGACGGCTCTCGGGCGAGGCGGCGGGCACGCTCGTCGCCGCGGTCGTGGCCTTGCTCGAGCTCGCGCTCCGCATGGCCGCGCCCTTCATCGCGCTGAATTTTCTGATCACGACCGGCTTCGCGATCCTCGGCCGCGCGGTTCCAAAGATGAACGTGTTTATCCTCAGCGTCTCGCTCCGCTCCTTGCTCGGGCTCACCCTTCTGGCCGGTGCCGGCACGCTCTTCGCGCGCCATCTCGACGTGGAGTTCCAGCGCCTGCCCTGGCGACTGCTCGAGCTCGTCGGCTCCCGCTGAGCCGCGTCCGCCACGCGCCGCGCCCATGGGTGGGGCGGCATTTTTTTCCTCGTGCCAAATCAGGAATGATCGTGCCCCGTTCGCGACGACGTCGGAGGAAATAAGCATGCGATAACCCACTATCCGTAAATTGGAAGCAAACGCGGAAAAACTGATGGCACCGGCCCTGCGATAGCGGGGGCGGATGGCCGACGACGACAAAGACAACAAGACCGAGGAGCCGACGCACAAGCGGCTCACCGAGGCCGCGGAGAAGGGCGAGTTTGCCCGCTCTCCGGAGATCGCCGTGGTCTTCGGTCTGGCCGCCGGGCTCATGTCCTTGACCTTTGGGATCACCGACGGCGCGCGCGTCGTCAGCGAGTTTGCCTCGGCCCATTTCGCGCAGATCCACGCGGTGCGGTTCCAGGCGGGCGAGCTCCCCGTGCCCATGCTTTCGGCCGCGCGCGTCGTCGGCATCGTGCTGCTGCCCGTGCTGGTCGGCGCGGTGATCGCCGCGCTGCTCGCGGGCGGCTTGCAGAGCGGCTTCAACCTTTCGCCCAAGGCGATCGGCTTCAAGCCCGAGAAGCTGAACCCGATCGCGGGCTTCAAGCGCATCTTCTCGCAGCGCGCGCTCACCCACGGTGCGCTCGATTTTTGCAAGATGGCCGCGGTCGGCGTCTGCCTGTGGCTGGCGATGCGCGAGCTGCTCGCCGACCCGCTCTTCACCACCCCGGTCGAGATCGGCTACCTCGGCTCCTTCGTGCGAAACTCCGCCCTGGCGCTGCTCTCGCGCCTCGTGCTCGTGCTCGGGCTCATCGCCGCCGTCGGCTACGCCTACGAGAAATACAAGACCCACCGCGACCAGATGATGTCGCGCCACGAGGTGAAGGAGGAGCACAAGCAGGCCGAGGGCAGCCCGCAGGTGAAGATGGCCATCCGCCGCATGGCCCGTCGCCTCGCCCAGCGCCAGATGCTCGCCGCCGTGCCCACGGCCGATGTCGTCGTCACCAACCCCACGCACTACGCCGTCGCCCTCAAATACGAGCGCGGCGTGGACAGCGCGCCCGTGGTGCTGGCCAAGGGCGACAACGCCCTCGCGCGCCGCATCAAGGCCATCGCCGCGGCCCACGAGGTGCCGATGGTGGAGAACCGTCCCGTCGCGCGCCTGCTCCACGCCACCGCGCGGGTCGGCGAGCCGATCCCGGCGGATCTCTTCCACGCCGTCGCCGGCATCCTCGCCTTCGTGTATCGGACCCACCGATACTACTTCTACCGCCTCCCGGCCCGCCGGGCCGAGGCCGCCGCGTCCGCCGCCGCCGGAGGGCTCCGCGCATGAGCGCCCCGGCCGCCGCCACCGCCGCCGCGCCCGCCCCGGGCAGCTCGCCGCTCTTCCAGCGCCGGGCCGACCTGGTGTTCACCGTCGCGCTCTTCGCCACGGTGATGCTGCTCATCATGCCCGTGCCCAGCCTGATGCTGGACGGGCTGCTCGCCATCAGCCTCGGCTTCTCGCTGCTCGTGCTGATGGTCGTGGTCTATGTGAAGGACCCGCCGGAGTTCTCCGGTTTCCCCACGATCCTGCTCGCCTTCACGCTGTTTCGCCTGGCGCTCAACATCTGCACCACGCGCCTCATCCTCACCGAGGGCCACGCGGGCGATGTGATCAACTCCTTCGGCCACTTCGTCATCCAGGGCAACTACATCGTCGGCTTCGTCGTCTTCATCATCCTCGTGCTGATTAACTTCGTGGTCATCACGAAGGGCGCGGGCCGCATCGCCGAGGTGAGCGCGCGCTTCACGCTCGACGCGCTCCCCGGCAAGCAGATGGCGATCGACGCCGAGCTCAACGCCGGCGCGATCGACGAGGCCGCCGCCACCGCCCGCCGCCGCAAGGTGCAGAAGGAGGCCGATTTTTACGGCGCGATGGACGGCGCCTCGAAGTTCGTCCGCGGCGAGGCCATCGCCGGCATCCTCATCACCCTGGTCAACGTCCTCGGCGGCTTCGCCATCGGCGTGCTCCAGATGGACCTCTCGCTCGGCGAGTCGCTCCAGCGCTTCACCCTGCTCTCGATCGGCGATGGCCTCGTCTCGCAGATCCCGGCGCTCGTGGTCTCGGTCGCGGCCGGCGTGCTCGTCACCCGCGCCTCGGAAAACTCCAACCTCGGCGTGCAGATCGGCCGGCAGCTCACCGCCCATCCCCGGGCGCTGCGCATCGTCGGCATCATGCTCGGGCTCTTCGGCCTCCTCCCCGGCATGCCGCTCATCCCCTTCGCGATCCTGGGCGGGCTCGCCTGGTATGTCGGCAAGCAGCTCGGGCGCGGACAACCGGACGAATTTACCGAGGCCGAGGCGGGCACGGAGAAACCCGCCTCGCCCGGCGGCGCGGCCGGTGGCGGGGCCGGCGCAGCGGCGACGGCGAGCGGCGGCGCGGCCTCGGCCTCGCCCATCGCCGAGGAGTTTCGCCGCGTGATCGACCAGGATGTCTTTGCCATCGAGGTCGGCTACGGCCTGCTCTCGCTCGCCGACGCCGCGCGCGGCGGCGACCTGCTGGCCCGCATCACCGGCGTGCGCAAGACCCTCGCCCGCGAGCGCGGCGTCATCGTCCCGCCGATCTCGGTGCGCGACAACCTCGAGCTCGAGACCAACGACTACCGCTTCCTGCTCCGCGGCAAACCCGTCGGCCGCGGCGCCGTGCAGGCCGGCCGCTGGATGGCGATGAACGTCGGCGGCAGCCGCGTCGCCCTGCGCGGCACGCCCTGCCGCGAGCCGGTCTTCGGGCTTGAGGCGGTCTGGATCGAGGACTCCGAGCGCAAGGTCGCCGAGCTCAACGGCTACACCGTCGTGGACGCCGCCTCGGTGGTCATCACCCACCTCTCCGAGGTGCTCAAGGGCTCCGCCCACCACCTGCTCGGCCGCCAGGACGTGCAGACGCTGGTGGACCACGTGAAGACCACGCACCCGGCGCTGGTGGCCGAGCTGCTGCCTGATTTGGTCAATCTCGGCGTCATCCAGCGCGTCCTGCAAAACCTGCTCCGCGAGGGCGTGCCCGTGCTCGCCTTGCCGCTGATCCTCGAAGGAGTGGCGGATTTCGCGCCCGCGACCAAAAATCCCGACGACCTGAGCGAGCTGGTGCGGCGTCGGCTCGGGTTGTATTTCGTCGGTGAATACGAGACGCGTCCCGGTGCGGTCCGCGCGCTGACCCTGGACCCGCGCCTGGAGCAGGCGCTCGCCCAGCGGGTGCACCGTTCGCCGGGCGAGGTCGGCCTCGCGCTCGACCCGCTGCTCGGGCGCCACCTGCTGGAGCACCTGTCGCGCGGGGTGAACACCCTCACCGAGGGCGGCGGCCCGGCGGTGGTGGTGGTGGGCGCGGAGATTCGCCTGCCGCTGCGCCGCTTCCTCGAGCCCTCGTTCCCGCGCGTCGCCGTGCTGGCCTATCAGGAACTGCCCTCCGCCGTGGAGGTGGAGAACGCCGGCATCGTGCCCTTGCCCGCCCACCTCGCCGCCGCCCCCGCCCCGGCGCGCGCCGCCGCCTGATCCTTCGCTACCGCCATGGCTCTCGCCGTCCAGCCCCTTGTCCCGTCCGCCGCCGTCGGCGTCGCCGTGCCCGGCACCTACCGCTTTGAGGTGGGCTCGGCCGCGGAGGCCGTGGCCACCATCCAGGCGCGGCTCGGGGCCGAGGCGCGCGTGCTCTCGGTCAACTCGCGCCCGCGTCGCGGGCTGGCCCGGCTCTGGGGCGCGCCGCGTTACGAAGTCATCGCCGAGCTGCCCGCGACGAGCGGCGCTTTGGAAACCGGGATGGGCGTCTCGCCCGTGATCGACGGCGTGGCCGGACGCTCCGCGGCGCCCGAGCCCACCGGCGAGACACCTCTGTCACTTTCCAACAGCCCCGTGCCGCTCCTCGATGGCTCGCGCCTGCCGGCCCTGCTGCGCCGCGCCGGCTTCCCCGAGCGCCTGCTCGCGAGGCTGGAAGCCTCCCCGGGTTGGAGCCGTGCGCTCGCGCGGCCCCTGCACGAGGCGCTGGCGGATCTGCACCGCGATCTCCGCGCGGCCTCGCGCCCGGCGCGCCCGCTGCCGCGCCGCGTCGCCTTTCTCGGCGGGTCCGGGGTGGGGCGCAGCACCGCGCTCTGCAAGTTGCTCTCGCACGAGGTGCTGTCGCGAGGCGCGAGCGGCCGGGTGTGGCGGGTGGAGTTTGGCCGGGCCAACCCCGCGCCGATGCTCGACGTGTTTGGCGAGGCGCTGGGCGTGCCGGTGGAGCACTACGCGCCGGGCTTTGGCGCCGCGGGGGCGGGGGAGGGGTTCTTGTTCGCCGATCTGCCCGCGCTGCCCGCCGCGGGGTCGGCCGAGGATCGCGCGTTGCGCCAGTTTCTCGACGCGGAGGCTTTCGACGGGCGCGTGCTCGTGCTCAACGCCGCCTACGAGGCCGACGGGCTTCGCGCCGCCTATGCGCGCGGGCTGGAGCTGGGCGCCACGCACCTCGTCTGCACCCATCTCGACGAGACGCCGCGCTGGGGCCGGCTCTGGGAATTCCTGCTCGAGGGCGAGCTCTCACCGCTCTTTTTCGCCACCGGTCCCGGCCTCACCGGGGACATGCGCGCGGACGTCCTCGACGCCCTCCTCGCCCGCACCCTGCCGCTCCGAAGGGAGGCCTTTGCCGCATGAGATTCGCCTTCCTGATTTCCGGCATCGCGGGCTGCCTGCTCGTCGGCCTCGTCGGTCTCGCCTCGGGGCGGGATTTCGAGCCCGTGCTGCGCGACGCCGCGCTCGCCTGCCTCGTCTGCGCCTTTGTGGGTCGCTGGTTTTGGGGCGGCCTCGAGCGCGCCTTCGCCGAGACGCTCGCCGTGCGGCGGGCCGCCGCGGAGGCCGCCGAGGCGGCCGAGCAGGAGGCCGCGGCGCGGGCCGTCCCCGCCGTCTCCGCCGCCCCGCGCGCCGCCGCGTCCGCGGCAAAAGTTTCCCCGTCCAACCCCGCCCTTTCGTCCCCGCCCGCGGCGCGTCCCGCCGCCTCTCCCGTCACCGCCCGTCGTTAATCGCCGCAGTCTCCCTCACGCTTCATGAACTCACCCACCCACGCTCGCGCCGTCGCCGCCCCCGTCGAGTCCGATCACCCCGAGGCGGCCTCCTTCGTGCCCGCATCCGCTCCGGCCGCCGGCTCCGCGGCCTGGCGCGCCTACCAGTCCGTCGGCGGCTCGCTCGACGAGAAGGACCTGCTCGAGCGCTACCTGCCGCTCGTGCGCAACGTCGTGGACCGCATCCGCCTCACCTTGCCCGCGCATGTGGACGCCGACGATCTCTACGGCGTCGGGGTCACGGGGCTGATCGCCGCGGTGAAGCGCTACGATCCCGAGCAGCAGCACACCTTCGCCGGCTATGCGACCATGCGCATCCGGGGCGCGGTGCTCGACGAGTTGCGCCGGCTCGATTGGTTCCCGCGCCGCGCCCGCGCCAAGGCCCGCAAGCTCAAGGGCGCCATCGCCGAGCTGGAGCAGGCGCTCGGCCGCGCGCCCGAGGACGCGGAGATCGCCGCCAAGCTCGGCCTCTCGCGCAAGGAGTATGACCACTGGATGGTGGAGGTCCGGCCGATCAGTTTCGTGGCCATCGACGACAACCCCGAGAGCGAGGAGGGCGGGGGAGTGAGTCGCCACGAGACCATCGCCGACGAGCAAGCCGTTCCGGTGCAGGCGCAAATGGAGAACCAGGAGCTTTCCGAAATCATCGCTCAAAAAATCTCCGAGTTGCCCGATATCCAACGACGTGTCCTCGCGATGTATTACCACGAAAACATGCGGCTGGCGGAGATCGCCGCCGTCTTCGGGCTCACCGAGTCGCGAATCTGCCAGATCCACTCCAAGGCGATCCTCGGCCTGCGCGCCCACATCGGCGCGGCGCGCAACCGCTGAGGACGCCGCCCGCCGTTTCGCCTCAAGCCGGTCCGCCCGCCTCGCCGTTTCCCGCCCATGTTGATCCTCATCGGCCTCGTCATCGTTTTCGTGTCGGTGATCGGCGGCTTCATGATGGCCGGCGGGCATCCGGGCGTGCTCATGCACGCCTCCGAGTTTGTCATCATCTTCGGCATGGCCGGCGGCGTCTTGGTGGTCGCGACCCCGATGCCGGTGATCAAGGAGATCATCGCCAAGCTGAAGATCGCGCTCGCCGGCAAGGGCGACTCGAAGGCGAGCTACGAGGAGCTCTTCAAGGTCTCCTACGAGATCTTCCTCGTCGGGCGCCGCAACGGCCTGATCGCGCTCGAGGAGCACGTGATGAATCCCGGCGCGAGTGCCATCTTCAAAAAGTATCCGGCCTTCACGGCGCACCCGGCGCGGATGGAGTTTTTCGTCAACGGCATGCGCCCGATCATCGACGGCAAGATCAAGCCCGACCAGCTGGAGAGCCTGCTCGAGGCCGAGCTCAGCGCCAAGCAGGAGGAGGCGGGGCACCCGGTGCACGCCTTGCAATTGATCGCCGACTCCCTGCCCGCCATCGGCATCGTCGCCGCGGTGCTGGGCATCATCAACACGATGTCGGCCATCGCCGACGGGCCCGAGGCGGTGGGCGCGAAGGTCGCCGCCGCGCTCACCGGCACCATGCTCGGCGTGTTCTCCGCCTACGGCGTGGTGGCTCCGCTGGCCGGTCGCATCCACACGGTCAACGAGGCCGAGACCGCCTTCCTGCGTTGCAGCGCCACCGCGATCGCGGGCTTCGCCAAGGGCATGGCGCCCATCACCGCCATCGAGGTGGCGCGCCGCACCGTGCGTCACGATTGCCAGCCCGGCGCCGACGAGCTCGAGGAGATGCTCAAGGCGATCAAGTAGACCGGCCCGGCCAACCTCGACCCCCCACCCGACATGGCAGGCAAAGGCGGCGCTTGGAAAGTGGCTTTCGCGGACTTCATGACCGCGATGATGGCCTTTTTCTTGGTCATGTGGCTCTCTGCCCAAGACAAGGAAATCCTCATCGCGACCTCGAAGTATTTCCAAAACCCCTTCCACTCACCGCACA
Source organism: Verrucomicrobiota bacterium (assembly GCA_030604905.1). GTDB lineage: Bacteria > Verrucomicrobiota > Verrucomicrobiia > Opitutales > Opitutaceae > IMCC26134_A. The sequence goes on from JAUVVA010000002.1 coordinate 68,287, forward strand.
CCGCGAAGTCGGGCTTGCTCAACTTCGAGTCCACGAAGGCGCAGGGCGGCGACACGCTCAAGGACGACAAGGCCGGCAGCACGTCATCGGCCCACACCATCGACCTGCAGTTTCTCAATTCCGTCGCGAAGGACGTCTATCGGCTGCTCAATCTCGACGAGGCCCTCGCCGACAAGCCCATCGAGGTGCAGGTGACGAGCGACGGCCTCCGAATCATTCTCTACGACCGTGCGCGTCAGCCGCTCTTCGAGCCCCGCAGTGCGAGCTTCACCTCCTGGGGCGGTTTTGTGATGCAGAGCATGGCCTGGCTCATCGAGCGCCATGGGTTCCTCGTCGTGATCGAAGGTCACACCCGCGCCGGGCTCGTGCTCGACACGCCCGAATACGGGCTCTGGGAGCTCTCCGCCGACCGGGCCAATGCCGCCCGGCGCGCCCTGGTGCGCTACGCGGTCGATGAGGTCATGATCGAGCGGGTGACCGGCTTTGCCGACACCCGTCCCATGCCCGCTCTCGCGCCCGACTCGGAGAGCAACCAGCGCGTCACGCTCAGCCTGCGCCTGGGCCGTCCCCCCTCTCGACCGGCCGCCGCCGCCTCTCACCCATGAAGTCCTTCCTTTCCGGCCGCCCCCGCGTCGCCACCCCTGAGTCCCCGCGCGAGCAGGCTGCCGCGCTCGCTCCCGCCGGCTCGGCTCCGCGCGTGCTCGCCGCGGCCGCCGCCTGCCCGGCGGCCGGCTCCGCGCGCGGGCCTTTGGTGGAGTGCGTCCGGGAGGGAGATCGTGTCGTGCGCCTCGTCGTCACCTGCGCCTGCGGCGAGCGGGTCGAGATCGACTGCCTTTACGGCGCGGGCGTCTGACTCTCGGCGTGCCGCCGGCTCTCGGCGCGGTTTAGGGTGTGTCTGGGAAATAAACTCGTCGTGCGCCAGAGGAGAAACTCGCTCGGCCAAGGCGCCCGAGGCGGGGGTGGACCAGCGGTCCATGCCGCCGAGGGCAACGCCGGCCCAGCGAGTTTCTCCTCTGGTTTGCGCGCATGATGAGTTTATTTGCCAGACACACCCTAGGAAGCGCCGGGGCCGAAGGGCAGGCCGAGGAAATACCAGAGCGCGAAGAGCGCGGAGGAGCCGAGGCCGAACCAGACCGAGTAGGGCAACATCGTGGCCAGGAGCGAGCCGATGCCAAAGCCCGGCACGTAGCGCTGGCACATCACCAGCACGAGCGGGAAGTAGGGCAGGAGGGGCGCGATGGGGTTGGTGAAGGAGTCGCCCACGCGATAGGCCGCCTGGGTCGCCTCGGGCGGGATGCCGACCAGCATCAACATCGGCACCATCACCGGGGCCAGGATCGCCCACTTGGCGGAGGCGCTTCCGATCACGAGGTTGAGGGAGCAGGCCACGGCGATCAGCGCGAGCAGCACCGGCAGCCCGGTGAAGCCCACCGATTCAAGCAGGGCGGCGCCCTTGATCGCGAGGATCGCGCCGAGGTTGGACGCCGCGAACTGCGCGATGAAGATCGAGGCCGCGAAGGCCAGCACGATGTAGCCGCCCATGTCCGACATGCTACGGCTCATCATCCCGACCACGTCGTGATCGCTGCGGATCACCCCTTTGCCGACACCGTAGGCGACTCCCACGACGGCAAAGGAAACGAAGAGCACCGCGTCGAGACTGTTCAGGAAGGGAGTCACGGTGCCGCGCGCGTCGCGAAAGACCGCCCCCTCGGGCAACACCAGCGCTCCGAAGACCGCCACCACCCCGAGCAAGGCGGCGCCGGCCCAGATCATCCCGCGCCGTTCCCGCGCGGCGTCCGGCGCCGTCTCGGCCAGCGCCTCACGTCCGGCTTGCAGCGCTTCCGGGGTCACCGGCGCAGTGCGCTGCAGTCGCGGCTCGACGAAGCGGTCCGTCACCCAGGCGCCGAGCAGCGTGTAGACCGGCACGAAGGCGATCATCAGGTAGTAATTGGCCGTGATGGCCACGGCGCTCTCCGGCTCGATCAGGCGGGCCGCGGCCTCCGTGATGCCGCTCAGCAGCGGGTCCAGCGAGGTGATGAGGAGGTTCGCGGTGTAGCCGCCGGACACCCCGGCGAAACCCGCCGCGATGCCCGCGATCGGGTGCCGACCCGCCGACGCGAACACCGCGCCCGCCAGCGGAATCATCACCACGTAGCCCGCGTCGGCCGCGAGGCTGGCCTGCACGCTGGCAAACATCACCGCCAGGGTGAGGAAGCGTCGCGGCGTGGCCCGCACGAGGCCGCCCAGGGCCGAGGCGATCAAGCCGGTGCGCTCCGCGATGCCCACGCCCATCATCACGATCAACACGAGCGCGAGTGGCGGGAAGGCCGCGAAGATCTGCGGCATTTGGTCGAAAAGGCGCTGCACGCTCGGCCCGGCGAGCAGGTTCACCGCGACCAACTCCTGTTTCGTCCCCGGATGGACGGCGGAGACCGCCACCGATGCCGCAATCGCCGAACCAAGCATCAAGCCCACGATCGCGATCAGGAAGAGGGTCGCGGGGTGGGGGAGGCGGTTGCCCGCTTTTTCGATCAGGTTGAGAAAGCGTGGGATCAGGGTGGACGTCAGAGGCATGGCAGGTGATGGCACAGCCGCTTAAGCCGGGCCAAGCCGGGCGTCCACCTTGCGTGGCCGTGGCCGCTCGCTTTGGGCAAAACTACGCCATCCAATCCGTTGACCGAGGACCCGACCCCGCGCCGCGGGCGCAGGACTCGGGGGCGGAGGCAAATCTTGCCGCCTGTCGCGGGGTAAAAGGTAGAGGATGTCGGAATCTTCCGCAAAAACTTGATAGAAAACGAGAAACCCAACTGGCACTCGCGCTGCTTAGCTTGAGTGCATGAACATCGGCCTCTACCAAAGCGCGTCCGCCCTCGGGGCCTTGGAGCGTTGGCAGGATGCCGTGGCGCAGAACATCACCTCGAGCCAGGTGACCGGTTTCAAGCGCCGCGTCGTGCAGGTCGCCGCCCAGGCGCGGGGCGAGTTGCTGGTCGATCCCGCCGCCCGCCCCGACCGCGGCGAGGGCAGCCCCGCCCTGTATCCGCAGACTCGCTACGGGATCACTTTTCAATCCGGCGAGAGCACCCCGACTCGCCGCGAGCTCGATCTCGCCCTTTCCGGCGACGGCTTCTTCACCGTGCGCATGCCGGACGACACGCTCGCCTACACGCGCAACGGAGAGTTTCGCCTCAACGCCGAGCGTGTGCTCGTCAACAGCCAGGGCCTCGAGGTGCTTTCCGATTTCGGCAACCCCATCCAGCTCCTCCCGCAGGGCGGCCCGCCCATCGTCACCGACGACGGCCTCGTCCGCCAAGGCGAGGTGGTGCTCGGCCGCCTCGGCATCGCCGCCGCCGGCTCGCCGGAGCGTCTCGTGCCGCTGGCCGGCGGCCTCTTCCTCGCCGACGAGTCGGCGCGCATGGAGCCGGTTGAGCGCCCGGTCGTGCAGCAAGGCTACCTCGAGGGGAGCAACGTCGCCCCGCTCCGCGAGATGGTGGACCTCGTCAACATCGCCCGCGCCTACGAGGCCAACCAGCGCCTGATCCAGAGCCGCGACAAACTCCTCGAGCGCATGCTCGAGACCTTCTCCTAGCCCCGACCGCCCCCAGCCACTCGCATGAACCTCTCGCTCTACTCCGCCGCCACGGGCATGGAAGCCCAGCAGCTCAACCTCAACACGATCGCCAACAACCTCGCGAACGTGAACACCCCGGGCTTCAAGCGCAGCACGATCGGCTTCCAGGACCTCCTTTACCAAAAGCCCCGCAACGCCGGCGCCGAAAACGGTGGCGGCAATCTCCTCCCCACCGGCATCGAGGTGGGCAACGGTTCGCGCGTCGCCTCGACCTCCAAGGTCTTCACCCAAGGCCAGCTCACCAACACCGGCGAGCGCCTCGACCTCGCGCTCCAGGGCGACGGTTTTTTCGAGGTGCAACGGCCCGACGGCAGCACCGCCTACACCCGCGACGGCACTTTTAAGCTCAACGCGGCCGGCCAGGTCGTCACCTCCGAGGGCCTGCCCGTCTTGTCCGGATTCCAGCCCGTGCCCCCCGGCACCACCGCGATCAACATCGCCGAGAACGGCGAGGTCACCTACCAGAGCGCCGGCGGCAGCCAGAGCTTCCGCCTCACGCTGACGCGCTTCGCCAACCCCGCCGGCCTGCAGAGCCTTGGCAGCAATCTGCACGCCGCCACCGGCGCGAGCGGCACGCCCGAGACCGGCCAGCCCGGCGAGGAAGGCTTCGCGAGCGTGATGCAGGGCTACGTCGAGACCTCCAACGTCAACATCGTCGAGGAGATGGTCGCGCTCATCGTCGCCCAGCGCGCCTACGAGGTGAACAGCAAGTCGATCCAGACCTCGGACGAGATGCTGCAAAACATCAACCAGCTGAAGCGCTGATCCCCATGCGACGCCTTGCTCTATTGGTCGTTGGTCATTGGGCCTTGGTCATTGCGGCGGCCTTCGCCCCGCTCGCTCCCACCGCCCGCGCGTCCACCTCGCCCGCTTCGCCCGCGTCGGCTTCCGCCACCGCGTCCGCCCCGTCCGCCGCCGACGACTGGCTGGTGACGCTCCATGCCCTGCTCGCCGACCGCTACCGTGCCACCGGTGAGCTCCGCCTTGCCTGGCATCGTCCGCTGCCCGTCGACGCGTCGCGCGACGCCGACCTCGAGCTGTTGCAGGCCCCGGCCACGCTCGCCCCGCAGCTCCTCGTCACCGTGCGCGCCCGCGCCGTCGGCGGCCGCACCACCGATCACAGCCTGCTGCTCCGCGCCGAGCTCTGGCGCGAGGGCTACTCGCTTCGCCAGCCCGCCCCCTCCGGCACGCCGCTCGCGCCCGACCTGCTCGACCCCGTCCGCTTCGACGCCCTGCGCGATCGCGACGCGCTCGTGCTCGACCCCGCGCAGCCCTTGCCCGAGCTCGACTTTGCCCGCGCCGTGCCCGCCGGGCGCCTGCTGGTGTGGCGCGACGTCCTGCGCCGCCCGCTCGTGCGCCGCGGCCAGCCGGTGGACGTGGTCGCGAGCGACGGCGTGCTCGTCGTCTCGCTCCGGGCCGTCGCCCTCCACGACGCCGCCCGCGGCGAAAGCGTGCGCGTGCGCAACCCCGACTCTCGCCGCGAATTCACCGCCACCTGTAAACCGCCATCGGGTTCAGCAAGTCGTGCCAAAGGTTTGGGAAAAACCTAGTTCGCGGCCCGGTTTGCAAGCCGCGTGCAGGGCTCGCCACTAGGGCCGCCAGCGGCTCCCTTGCGGGTGCTTA